>JAIRVG010000084.1 GCA_031253995.1 Paucimonas sp.
CGGATTCATCCGCGATTGGGCGCGAAGCGGCCATAAAACCTGTATCCGCAGTGTGTCAGAAGAGCCCGGAACTCAGGTTTTACGACGGCTGCGCCGCCGATCGCGGATGAATCCGCTCCTACGCCGTGGGTGTATTCCCACAGGGGCCGTGTGTTCCCTCCGGTCAGAAGGTCGTGCGCAGCCCGACCTCGACACTCCGCCCAGGCGCCGGCGCGATATCCCGCAGGATCGAGCTGGCATAGCGCACGGTCTGGTCCGTCAGGTTCTCGCCGCGCACGAACGCCAGCCAGTCGCTCTCTCCTACCTTGAAGCGATAGCCAACGCTGGCCCCCAGGGTGGTGTAGCCCGCAGTGCTGGTCTCGTTGGCCGGCTTGCGGTGCTGCGACGCCGCATGCTGTACATCGATCCGCGCCTGCCACTGGTCCAGGTTCCACAGCAGCCCGCTGTTCAGGCGTAGCGGCGCAATCCGTGGCAGGTCCTCGCCGGTGTCGAGGTTCTTCGCCCGGGTGTAGTCGCCGGACAGTTCCAGGGCCAGGCTGCCATACGGGCTCTCCAGCAGCTTCCAGTGGTCCTGTGCCTCCACGCCGTAGAAGCGCGCCCGCACGCCGGTGTACAGGTACTCGGGAATGTCGTCGTCCTCACCCGCACGCTCCTCGCCACTGGCCAGCAGGCCGATGTAGTTGCGGAAGTGGCTGTAGAACACCCCGACGCTGCCCTTGTGCGTGTCGTTGTCGAAGCGCAGGGCCAGGTCGCCGGAAATCGCCTTTTCCTTCGACAGGTCCGGATCACCCACTTCGTAGCTGCCAGTCGCGACGTGGGCACCATTGGCATACAGCTCGTAGAAGGTCGGCGCGCGCTCGGTGTAGGCGAGGCTGGCAGCCAGCGACCAGATCGGCGTCAGCTGGTACACCGCACCCGAGGACAGGCTGGCGGCATTGAAGGTGCTGGCGCCACCCAGGTCGGCGAAGCGCTCGTTGTCCTTGCCATCGGGATCGACTTTGGTGTGCTCCAGGCGCGCGCCGAGGCTCAGGTTCAGGCGCTCTGTGGCCTGCCATTGCTCCAGCAGGAACAGGGCGACGCTGTCGGTGTCGGTCTGCGGCACGAAGGCTTCCTCGCCCAGCGCCGAGAACTCGCTGCGGTTGACCTGCGCGCCAATCACGCCTTCCACCGGGCCCAGCGGCTGGTGACGGGCTTCGATGCGGGCCTCGTAGCCCTTGTTCTTGAAGGTGGTGCCGACCTCGCCGTCTTCCAGTTCGCGGTGCTTGTACTCGGTGTAGCCGAGGTCGACCTTCACCGAGCTGAACGGGCCTTCCAGATCACGGATTTCCGAGGCGAAGCCGTACTGGTCCTGCTCCATGTCGATGCGCACGCCGGATTCCGCCACCGAACCGTAGTTGGAGTCGTAACGGCTGTAGGAAAGCCCGGTGTAGCCGTGTTCCCAGGTGTAGGAACCGCCAATGGCACCGCCATCCTGGCGACCGTCGCTGTTCTCCAGGCGATGGCGGCTGCCGGGTTCGTCGGCGTCGCGCACCTTGGCACTCTGCGCGTAGCCGGGAATGCGCAGTTCATTGAACTGACGGCTGTTGGCGTCCAGGTGCAGGGCGAAGGTGCCGTCGCCGGCTTCCAGCTTGCCGGCGCTGCTGCGGGTGGTGTCGGCACCGCCGTAGCGCAGTTCGCCAGCGCCGTGGATGCCTTCGATGGCCTCGGTGGGGATGCGGTTGTCGAAGGTGTTGACCACCCCGCCGATGGCGCTGCCGCCGTAGAGCAGGGCCGCCGGGCCGCGGACGATTTCCACGCGGTCGACGTTCACCGGGTCCAGCGGCACGGCGTGGTCGTAGGACAGCGACGAGGCGTCCAGCGCACCGACGCCGTTGCGCAGCATGCGGATGCGGTCGCCATCCAGGCCGCGGATGATCGGCCGGCTGGCGCCCGGGCCGAACCAGGTGGAGGACACGCCCGGCTGGCTGTTGAGGGTCTCGCCGAGGCTGCTTTTCTGTTCCAGCGTCAGCTGGTCGCCTTCGAGCACGCTGCTCGGCGCCGCCAGTTGCGCATTGCCCAGCGGGTTGGCGGTGATCACCTGGGGCTGCAGCTCGACCGCGTGGCTCGGCGCGGAGGCCAGCCACAGAGCGACAGCAAGGGGAGAAAGGGGGAGGGGCAGGTAACGCATGGAGGGTCCTTGGCAGATGTCATGTTTGGTTACACTATAACATTGCGATGAAATCAAAATGCAATCCTCTCGCCGCACAAGCCGCCGACTAGACTGCTGACAGCACCTGGCCACTGGGCTAAGGTGCGCACCTTCGTTTGGCTGGAGACAGGCATGAGTGCCGCTGACAAGAACCCGCTGCATGGCGTGACCCTGGAACAGATCGTCACCGCGCTGGTGGCCCACTACCAATGGGACGGACTGGCGCAACGCATCGATATCCGTTGCTTCAAGAGCGACCCGAGCATCAAGTCGAGCCTGACCTTCCTGCGCAAGACGCCCTGGGCCCGGGAAAAGGTCGAGGGCCTGTACCTGAAGATGCTGCGTGATATCAAACGCGGCGCCTGAGGCGATGACCCCGCGTGGGCTGACCGGCGCGGCGGCCGTGCTCGGCTGGTTCGCCCTGGCGGTGCAGCTGTACCTGATCCTCGTCGCGCGCTGGCAGGACCAGGCCAGCCTGCTGGGCGGGCTGGTGAATTTCTTCGGCTTCTTCACCGTGCTGAGCAATGTGCTGGTGGCCACGGTGCTGAGCCAGGCGGCCTTTGGCCGCGAATCGCCGGCGCGGCGGTTCTGGCTCAAACCCTGGGTTGCTGGCGGGGTGCTGGCGAGCATCCTCTTCGTGGCGATCGCCTACAGCCTGCTGCTGCGCCACCTCTGGCAACCCCAGGGCTGGCAATGGCTGGCGGACGGTCTGCTGCACGACGTGATGCCGGCGCTGTTCGCCGGATACTGGTGGCTGCGGGTGGAGAAGGGCGTACTGCGGTTCAGGCACCTGCTGGCCTGGTCGCTGTATCCGCTGGCGTATTTCGGCTATGCGTTGTTGCGCGGCGAGTGGGTCGGTTTCTATCCCTACCCGTTCATCGATGTCGCGGCGCTGGGCTATGCCCGGGTGCTGGGCAATGCGCTGGTGATGCTGGCGGCGTTCATGCTGCTCGGCCTGGCGGTCATCGGCCTTGACCGCTGGCAGGGCCGGCGCCTGGCGCGCCGACCCTGAATCTCCGGTTATTCGTCGTCGTTAGGGTCGAGACGCCAGTAGGCGGCGGCCTTGATGCGGTCGTCGGCGATGCCTTTTTCTTCCAGCAGCAGCGCCTTGGCCTTGCGGGTCAGGGCCTTTTCCAGCGCCACCCAGGCGTACAGCTCGCCGGCCGGCAGGCTGACATTGGCCAGTACCTCCAGCACATCCTGCTGGTGACGCTCGATCCAGATCACTTCGACATCGGCCTTGCTCGGCAGCGGCTGGCGCTCCGCTGCGTCCTCGATCTCGATCAGCGCCAGCACCTTGCGCCCGGCCGGCAGCTCTTCGAGACGACGGCCGATGGCCGGGATCGCGGTTTCGTCACCCACCAGCAGGTAGCTGTCGAAGATGTCCGGCACCACCAGCGAGCCGCGTGGGCCGGCGATGTTCAGCTTGTGGCCGGGCTCGGCCTGGGCCGCCCAGGTCGAGGCAGGGCCGTCGCCGTGGAGGACGAAGTCCAGGTCCAGTTCGTTGTTGACCAGGTCGATGCGCCGCGGCGTGTACTCGCGCATGGTCGGCTTGACGCCTTCCCTGGGCAGGTCGAGGGCGTCCATGGCCGCCTGTTCCTCGGCGTTGTTGGCGAACAGCAGCTTGACGTGATCGTCGGTGCCGAGGCTGATGAAACCTTGCAGTTGCGCGCCGCCGAGGGTGATGCGGCGCATGCGTGGCGTGAGGTCGACGACCCGCAGCACGCTCAGCTGACGGTGGCGGATCTCGTGCATCACGCGGTGGATGGTGTTTTCGCTAGCAGTCATTCGGATGGCTCCTGGGAAGGATGATTTGCCGGGCCGGCAACGATGGCTTTCGCGGTTTCGTTGAGCAGGGTGCGCACCCGCTCTATTTCTTGTGGGTTCCAGCGCCCGCTGTGCATCTGCAGGGCATGGCGCAGGTTGTGGACGGCTTCGTGGATCTCTGGCGGACGGTCATGACCGCGCAGCGAGCGCTTGCTCACTTCGATGCGGGTGCGCACGCCGTCGAGGGCCACGGCTTGTTCCTTGAGGGACTGGCGACCGGCGTCGGTGGCCTGGTAGCGCTTCTTGCTGCCATGGGTCTCGCCGCTGATCAGTTCGCTTTCTTCGAGGAAGGTCAGGGTCGGATAGATGACCCCGGGGCTGGGGCTGTAGTTGCCGTCGAACAGGGTCTCGATCTGGCGGATCAGGTCGTAGCCGTGGCAGGGCTGGTCGGCCAGCATCGACAGCAAGAGCAGCTTCAGGTCGCCCGGGGCGAACACCCGCGGACCGCGGTCGCCGCGTTCGCGACGGCGTTCGAAACCTTCGATTTCCCGGTGGCCCTGGTGGTGATCGCGCATGGGGTGTCTCCTGGGTTGCTTGCGATATGTCTCAAGATATTACTCAAGATATATCTTATTGCAAGTCACCCAGCCAAAAGCTTCAAGCGACAAGCTGCAAGAACGGGCGTCGTCGTCCGCTCTTTCTTGTGGCTTGCAGCTTGAAGCTTATGGCATTGGTCAATGCGCCTGGGTCACGCTCGACCCCGGCTCCGCCGTCAGCGGTACTGCGCACTGGGTGTTGCCACCCGGCTTGAGATACGGCAGCAGCAGTGGTGCCATGCCCTTGAGCACCTGCACCGGCAGCGCCGAGGTGAACTTGAACGACTCGGCCGCACGCCCCGGTACGAAGGCGGTGAGGGTGCCGAAGTGGTTGTCGCCCAGGAAGAACACGAAGGTGGCTGTCCGGTTCAATGAGCGTGACCCGATCAGCCGCCCACCGGCACCGAAACTCTCGATGCGGTTGTCCCCTGTCCCGGTCTTGCCGCCCATGGTCAGCACCGTGCCGTCGTCCAGCTTGAAGGTCCCTGCCACGCGCCGCGCCGTACCGGCATCCACCACCTGCGACATCGCCCCGCGCAAGGCCCGCGCCACTTCCACGGAAAGCACCCGCTCACCGCGATCCGGATCACCGGCCAGGTTCACCTCATAGGGCGTGCCGGCGGCGAAATGCAGGGTGTCGATACGCAGTACCGGCAGGCGCACGCCGTCGTTCTGGATGATCCCGACCAGCTCGGCCAGCGCCGCCGGCCGGTCGCCGGAGCTGCCGATGGCCGTGGCCAGCGACGGCACCAGGTGGTCGAACGGATACCCCACGCGTTTCCAGCGCGCATGGATATCGAGGAACGCCTCCACCTCCACCAGGGTCCGGATGCGACTGTCGCGGGCGCCCTGGTGCTTGCTCTTGAACAGCCAGCCATAGACCTCCTGGCGTTCGAAATGGCTGGCCAGGGTCGCCTCCTGGAAGCTGGCGCTGGGGTGCTTGAGCAGGTAGCCGAGCAGCCACAGGTCAAGCGGATGCGCCTTGGCGATGAAGCCCTGGTCGGGAAGGTCGTACTTGCCCGGGCCATAGGCGTAGTAGAGGGTGTCCAGGCGTTCGTCGCTGAGCGGATCCTTCTTGCCTTTCGCCGGTTTGGCCACCACGCCTTCTTTCTTCATGTGGGCGCGGACGAAGGCGTTGAAGGTGGCCTGGTCCGATTCCGGGAACAGGTAGCGGTGCACCGCGGCCAGGCGGATCGGCGTGACGCGCATGCCGTCGAGGAAGGTGTCCAGGCGTTCCTGGGAGGTCTTGCGCTGGTATTTTTTCCAGAAGCGGCGGAGGAAATCGGTGCCCTCGCGGTCGGCGAAACGGGCCAGGTATTCCTGGCGCCGCGGCTCGGCATCGTCCTTGAGCAGGGCGGCACTGTTACCCGGCGCCTGGTAGGTGCTGTAGCGCACCAGGTCGCGCATCAGGCGAATGAACGGCAGGTTGATGGATTCGCGCAGGGAGTCCTTGAGGGTCGGGATGCGGCCGTTGTCTTCCTTGCGGAAGTTGTTGAACACATGCAGCCCGCCACCGGTGAAGAAGGCCTCGCCGGGGCTGGCGGAGTACTTGCGCTCCAGCGCCGCGTCGAGCATCGCGTTGATGTCGCGGTCCTTGTTCTGGATCAGCCAGTCGATGGACCAGCGGGTGATGAAGTCCAGCTCGGCCACCGGGACTTTCTTCAGCTCCGGCACGCTCATGTTGCCGTAGCGGTCATGCAGCTCGGAGATGATCTCCAGGTAGCTGGTCAGCACCCGCAGCTTGGCGGTGGAGCCCAGTTCCAGCTTGCTGCCCTCGTTGATGTCGAACGGCTGGTCGGTGCTGTCGGTCTGCACCCGTACCCGCGAGCCGTCCGGGGTGCGTTCCATGAGGGTGAAGCTGTAGCGCACCTGGGTGGTGCTGGTGGGGGTCAGCAGGCGTTCGCCGAACAGGCCCATCTTCGACGCGAACTCCGGGTCGGCCAGGTGCTTGAGGTAGTCGCTGATCTGGTTCTGCAGGTCTGACTGCAGGGTGCTGGTGGCCGACAGGTCGAGGCGGTCGAGGTCGTACAGCGGCCGGTTGAGCATGCTCGACAGGCGGCTGCGGGCAACGCTGATGCCCTTGTTGGTGACGATCGGCACGATGGTCGGCTGCGCCACCCAGTCACGGTAGATGGCCTTGCTGGCCAGGGCGGCGTCGGCCAGAGGCTTGTCGATGATGTTGTTGGCAGCGAGCAGGCGTACATGGCTGTCGGTCAGCTCCGCCAGCTCGTTGCGGCCCTTGGCCAGGAAGTGCGAAGGGCGGCGCTGGGCGATCATCAGCGACAGCACCTGGCGCAGGGCCAGGCCGCGGGCGGCGAGGGTCTCGGGGTCGGTGGCGCTGGAGGCCAGCAGGCGGTTGACCTCGGCGAAGTCGGCGCCGTACCAGACCCGCAGGCCCTCGGCCATGCCATGCACCTCGCCATGTCCGGGCACCGCCGACAGCGGCACGCTGTTGAGGTAGTCGCGGACAATGCGCTGGCGCGCCTCCAGGGTCTGCGGACCGTCCTGGTAAGCGCGCACGCTGGCGGAAATCATCTGGCGGATCTTCTCCCCGCCAGACACGGTCAGGCCGTCCGGCGAGTGCCGGTATTTTTCCAGCTGGGTGGCTAGGGTACTGCCGCCCGCCGACTGGCCGGGCAGGGCCAGGTACTTGGCAACCTGGGTGTAGGCGGCCTTGGCGAAGCGCGGCCAGTCCACCGCCGGGTTGGCGTTGGGGTCGTTGGGGTCGAGCAGGTCGCGGTTCTCGATGAACAGCAGGCTGTGCACGATCACCGGCGGGATCGAGCCGAAGTCCGGGTACAGGTGCTGCGGATACTGGTACTGGTAGAGCACGCCGCCCTTGCAGTCGGTGATGCTCAGGCCGGTCTGGATCTTCTCGGTGTAGGGCACGAAGAAGCCGTGATCGATGTAGTCCAGCAGCGCCGGGGAAAAGCGCGTCTGGTTGACCACCACGTAGTCACGCTTGAGCAGGCGCGGAATGAATTCGCCCAGTGCGCTGTAGCCCAGGCGCTTGTCGAAGGGGCCTTCGCCGGGATAGACGACGGTGTCGCTCGGGCCCTTGTCCAGCGAGTAGGTCAGGGTTTTCGCCAGTTTGCTGAACTCGCGGGACTGCAGGGCCGAGGTCTGCATTTCCTTGTAGGCGGCATAGCCCAGCAAGGCCAGGGTGGCGAGCACGATCAGGGCGATCAGCCACCACAGATGGCGCAACGGCGAGCGGCGGCGAGGGGAGGACGGGGACGGTTGTTCCGATGGCTCAGCGGAGGCCAGATTCTTGTCGTGATCCGAGTGCCACTGTGCGCCCATAGTCTTAAGCCTGATTTCGTTATTTCTCTTGCATTGTCTGAAGCTTAGACGCTGGTCGGGCGTGGTGAAAAAATTGTTGGAAGCTGCCAGTTATTTCATAAAACGTTGTAGGAAATGCACAGATTTATCCCATTCGCATGAACGCCCCATTTTGGTGCTCCCACCCCCGTAACGATTGGCTTCATGGGAAATGCCACTCCGTAAAAGGCATTTCTGCCGAGACTTCTCGCCAAATATCGCCACTTTTATAGTGGAAAGTCCTGCATGCGCCTCCCTATACTGCACGCCCTTCGCTCTGCTGGCCCTTGGCTGTCAGCGGACGGATTCACCCACAAGGTCGAATCCGGCGAGGCACTCCGTCCTGCCTATCGGCGACGGATCTGCCTGCGTGAATGCTCATATCCAATAACAAAATCTGAGGTTGTAGCTCATGCCAGTCGGCAATCCCTCCACTCACGACGGGACCGTTCAGGGCGGCCCGCTCAAACGTGAACTCGGCGAACGGCACATTCGTCTCATGGCCCTCGGCGCCTGCATCGGTGTCGGCCTGTTCCTCGGTTCGGCCAAGGCCATCGAAATGGCCGGTCCGGCCATCATGCTCTCCTACATCATCGGCGGCCTGGCGATCCTGGTGATCATGCGCGCCCTCGGCGAAATGGCCGTGCACAACCCGGTGGCCGGTTCCTTCAGCCGCTATGCCCAGGACTATCTCGGCCCGCTGGCGGGCTTCCTCACCGGCTGGAACTACTGGTTCCTGTGGCTGGTGACCTGCGTCGCGGAAATCACCGCGGTGGCCATCTACATGGGCATCTGGTTCCCCGACGTCCCCCGCTGGATCTGGGCCCTGGCGGCGCTGGGCAGCATGGGCGCGGTCAACCTGGTGGCGGTGAAGGCCTTCGGCGAGTTCGAGTTCTGGTTTGCCCTGATCAAGATCGTCACCATCATCGCCATGGTCATCGGTGGCATCGGCGTGATCGCCTTCGGCTTCGGCAACGACGGTATCGCGGTGGGGATTTCCAACCTGTGGAGCAACGGCGGCTTCATGCCCAATGGCGTGACCGGTGTGCTGATGTCGCTGCAGATGGTGATGTTCGCCTACCTCGGCGTGGAGATGATCGGCCTGACCGCCGGTGAAGCGCGCAACCCGCAGAAGACTATCCCGCACGCTATCGGCTCGGTGTTCTGGCGCATCCTGCTGTTCTATGTCGGTGCCCTGTTCGTGATCCTGTCGATCTACCCGTGGAACGGCATCGGCAGCGCCGGCAGCCCGTTCGTCATGACCTTCGAGCGCCTGGGCATCAAGACTGCCGCCGGCATCATCAACTTCGTGGTCATCACCGCGGCGCTGTCGTCGTGCAACGGCGGCATCTTCAGCACCGGGCGCATGCTCTACAGCCTGGCGCAGAACGGCCAGGCCCCGGCGATGTTCGCCCGTACCGCGGGCAACGGCGTACCGCGCAATGCCCTGCTGCTGTCGATCGGCGCGTTGCTGCTGGGCGTGCTGGCCAACTACCTGGTGCCGGAGAAGGTGTTCGTCTGGGTGACCTCGATCGCCACCTTCGGCGCGATCTGGACCTGGGCCATGATCCTGCTGGCGCAACTGAAATTCCGTGCCGGGCTGAGCACCGCCGAGCGTGATCGCCTGCAGTTCCGCATGTGGCTGTGGCCGATGAGCTCGTACCTGGCGCTGGCGTTCCTGATCCTGGTAGTGGGGTTGATGGCGTACTTCGAGGACACCCGCGTGGCGCTGTATGTCGGGCCGGCGTTCCTGGTGTTGCTGACCGGCCTGTACTACGGGCTGAAGCTGGCGCCGAAGGACGAGGCTGGCGAGATGGTGCGCTCCGCTTCCTAAGGGCAACCTCGCCCGGCGTGGGAGCGGATTCATCCGCGATTGGTCGCAAAGCGGCCATAAAACCTGTGTCCCGGTTGTGTCAGGGATACTTGGGACTCAGGTTTTACGACGGCTTTGCCGCCGATCGCGGATGAATCCGCTCCCACGCCGATTTCGGTGGCTTCCGGGATCAGGTCAGGCAGCCTGCACCGCCACCACCCGATTCAACCGCTTGTTCCAGTCCAGCCACAGCGCCAGCCCCATCATAAGCCCCACCCCCGCCAGCGCCGTGAGCACCTGCATCCCCCAGTGCTCGTCACCCAGCGCATTGGCCATGTCCGCCAACGGCGCCAGCAGCACGCCCAGGCAGAACACCTCCAGCGAATAGCGCCCCATCCGGCAACTCTGCCGCGCCAGCCAGCTCTCCAGCCACGGTCCACTCGGCAGCAGCCGCGCCGTGCAGTAGGCGAGGGCAAGGAAATGCAGCAAGCGCGCCGGCGACAGGTTGGTCTTGCTGATCGGATACAACCACTCCGCCAGCACCTTGGGCATCAGCGCGTCGTGCACCTGCGGCCAGCGCCACGACAGGGCGATGGCCGCGCACACCAGCAGATACCCCGCCGCCACCATGAACAACGGCTGGCGCCAAACCGGCCGCAGCTCAGGCGGATGCTCGCGCTGCCCGTTGATCGCCACCGCGCCACCCAGGATGAACAGCAACTGCCAGGCCAGCGGATTGAAGAACCACACCCCGCCTTCCTGAGCCGCCAGGTTCCACTGGAACATCGGCGCCATCAGGTACAGCGCCACGGAAAAGCCCACCGCATACTCGGCCCGGCGCAACAGCAGCGGCAGTACCAGCGGCAAACCAAGCAGCAGGAGGATGTACAGCGGCAGCGGGTCCATCAGGTTGGGCTTGAAGCGCAGCAGCAGTTCGTCCACCAGCGCCTGCTGCGGGTTGCCGAGGAAATAGTAGAGGCCCATTTCCTGGATCATGTCCCGGGTTTCCACATGGTTGTTGGCGACGAAGACGATGCCCATCAGCAACACCAGCAGGAAGATGTGCACCACGTACAGCACCCACGCCCGGCGCAGGATGCGCACGCAGGCCACCACCCAGCCATCGCGCAGCGCCACCTTGCCGTAGGCCAGCACCGCCGCGTAGCCGGCGAGGAACACGAAGATCTCCGCCGCATCGCTGAAGCCGATGTTGCGCACGGTCAGGTTGGCCAGCGGGTTGCCGGGGATGTGGTCCCAGAAGATGAAGACGAGCGCCAGGCCGCGGAAAAAGTCGATTCGATGGTCGCGGGCGTTGGTCATGGCGGGCACTCGTGTACAGGGTCTTTCAGTAGAGGATCAGTGGCGGCGACGCGCGGTTCCGCGCCGCTGGTCGTTGCCGATCAGTGGCGCGGAGGGTGGGGAGTTTTGCCGGACATTGCAAAACCACGATGTTACCGGATGTCTCTCAAGCCGCCTCGTCCAGCGCGTCGAAGCTGTCCGCCCGGGCCATCGCCCACATGCGCTGGTAGAACTCGCCGCTGATATTGCCGCTGAGCAGCTCCCCCGGCTTGAGGAACACGTGGGTCTGGGAGAACAGCTTGATCTCGGTGGCCGACATGCGCCGCACCAGGTGTTTCGCCTGCAGTTGCGACGGATGCTGCAGGCCGGCGGCCGCGAGCATCTCGGCGAGGGCCTTGAGGGTGTTGCGGTGGAAGTTGTAGACCCGCTGGGCCTTGTCCGGCACTACCAGGGCACGCTGGCGCAGGCCGTCCTGGGTGGCGACGCCGGTGGGGCACTTGTTGGTGTGGCAGCTTTGCGACTGGATGCAGCCGATGGCGAACATGAAGCCCCGTGCCGCGTTGGCCCAGTCGGCGCCGATGGCCAGCACGCTGGCGATATCGAAGGCGCTGACGATCTTGCCGCTGGCCCCCAGCCTGATCTTGTCCCGCAGGTTGAGGCCCACCAGGGTGTTGTGCACGAACAGCAGGCCCTCGCGCATCGGCACGCCGATATGGTCGGTGAACTCCACCGGCGCCGCGCCGGTGCCGCCTTCCTTGCCGTCGATGACGATGAAGTCCGGCAGGATCCCGGTCTCCAGCATGGCCTTGGCGATGCCCATGAATTCCCACGGATGGCCCAGGCACAGCTTGAAGCCCACCGGCTTGCCGCCGGACAGCTCACGCAGCTGCGCGATGAAGCGCATCATCTCGATCGGCGTGGTGAAGGCGGAGTGCGCCGACGGCGAGACGCAGTCCTCGCCCATGCCGATGCCGCGGGTCTCGGCGATCTCGCGGGTGACCTTGTCCTTGGGCAGGATGCCGCCGTGGCCGGGCTTGGCGCCCTGGCTCATCTTGATCTCGATCATGCGCACCTGCGGGTTGCGGGCCTGCTCGGCGAAGCGCTCGGGGTCGAAATGGCCGTCGGCGGTGCGGCAGCCGAAGTAGCCGCTGCCCAGCTCCCAGGTCAGGTCGCCGCCGTGTTCGCGGTGGTAGGGGCTGATGCTGCCCTCGCCGGTGTCATGGGCGAAGTTGCCCAGCTTGGCGCCCAGGTTCAGCGCGCGGATGGCGTTGGCGCTGAGGGAGCCGAAGCTCATCGCCGAAATGTTGAACACCGACGCCGAGTACGGCTGGGTGCACTGCGGGCCGCCGACGGTGACGCGGAAGGAATCGGGATCGCTCTTCGGCGCCGGGCGCATGGAATGGCTTATGAATTCGAAGCCGGACTGGTAGACATCGACCAGGGTGCCGAAGGGCTTGTCCGACTGCTCGTTCTTCGCCCGGGCGTAGACCAGCGAACGCTGGGCGCGGGAGAAGGGCAGGGCATCGCTGTCGGCTTCCAGCAGGTACTGGCGGATCTCCGGGCGGATGCCTTCCACCAGGTAGCGGATATTGCCCAGGATCGGGTAGTTGCGGCGCACCGCGTGACGGGTCTGCAGCAGGTCGAACAGGCCGACCAGGCTGAGCGCGCCGGTCAGGATCGTGAATGGCCACAGCCAGTCGTAGCGCAGGAACGGCAGGCTGGCGAGGGTGAACAGGACGCAGGCGACGAAGAAGGCGTAGCGGCTCAGGAGTGACAGGCTCATACGGTTTCCTTGGTGGGAGTCGTCGGGCAAGCCGTTAACCATATAGCGGATGGGGGATCGAGGCCAGTCAGTTGCCCCGGATCAGGCGCTCGCGCAGCAGGGTTTCATCTTTCTCCTTCACCTCGGGCCAGAACTGCGTCGTCCCCGCCACCAGTGCCGCCACCGGCAGCCCGTCGCGATACAGCAGGCGATTGCCCACCAGCGCCGGCACCTTGGCCCCAGGCAGCAGGCTGCCGCTGAGGTTGAGCGGATCGCTGCCGCTGACCAGCACCAGGCTGCCATCCAGTGGCCGACGCCGCACGCCGCGCAACACGGCGATGGCCTCGGGCAGGGCGAACTGCTCGCCGGCCAGGCCGCTGACGAAACGCCCGCCGCGAATCTCGCCCCGCGCTTCCAGGCGGTGGAACGTGCGCAGCAGTTCGCGCCAGCTCGGCAGCCAGTCGGCCTCGCGCTCCAGCAGGCGCCAGAACACCACGCCATAGCGGCGCAGCAGGGTGTGGGCGATATGTTCGTGGAGGGTCTCGCGGTCGTCGCTGTCACCCGCGCGACGCAGCAGCGCCCAGCGCCCGGCATCGTCCATGCCGCCGAACAGCGGCCCGCGCCCGCGCCGGCTGCTGTGAGCCTGGCGCTTGCTCGCCGGGGTGATCAGGGCGCGCAGGCCGGCGAAGCTGTCGGCGCTGACCAGCCCGGCCGCCACCAGCTCCTGCAAGGCGTTTTCCAGTTCGGTGGGCAGCAGGCGAGCCTCGTCGCGCAGTTCGTCGAAGAACAGCGCACCGTGCTGGCTCAGCGCGGCGTGGACCTTCTGTGCTCGCGGCGACAGCGCTTCGATAGCGAACGGCTGCCCCAGTCCCTGCCACAAGCCCAGGCGACTGCGCGGCAGCAGCACCAGCGGCGTGCTGCGCAAGGTGCTGGCGGCGGCCTTGCCGGATGGCGCGAGACGGGCCCAGGCGAACTTGCCGGCGCGGCAGGCTTCGTCCAGCCAGCGCGGGCTGTAGTCGCCCAGCCGCGCCGGCAGCAGGTCGCTTTCCCAGGCGCTGGCGGCCGCGGCGTAGCCTTCGAACTGTTCCAGCACCTCGCCGAGGGCGGCATTGCCTTGCAGGCGACCGGCGCTGGACAGGTGTTGCCAGTCGAACAGGAAACGCATGAAGTCCTGCAGGCTGACCGGTTCGATCTCCCGGCGCAGGCGCTTGATGGTGTAGCGATGTATGCGCGCCAGCAGGTGGCGTTCGCACCACTGTTCCTCGGGCTGATCGGGATGGAACTGGCCGCGCAGCACATAGCCTTCGCCTTCGAGGCGGGCCAGGGCCTGGTCGATCAGCGGGGTGCGCAGTTGCAGCGGCGCGGCGATCTGCTTCGGTGTGGACGGGCCGAAGCCGCCGAGGCGGGCGCGGACCAGTTCCAGTACCGCGTCGTCTTCCTCAAGGTGTTCGTCGAACCCCGGCAATTGCGCCAGGTCGGGTTGCAGCGGAGCCTGGGAATAGACGGCGCGCAGCAGGTTCAACCGTTCCCGCGCCAGCCACAGGCCGCTATCGGCCAGTTGCAGGCGACAGGCGCGGCCGCCCCTGGCCAACAGCGCCAGCCACTCGGCCCAACCTGCATTGGCCGCCACCTCGGCATCGGTGATCGCCGCCAGGGTCATCAGGGCCTCGTGCATCTCGTCGCTGCTGCCCGGCGTCGGCCAGGCTTCGGCGGCGACCGCGGCAATGGCATCGCGATCCAGGGCGCCGAGTTCGTCACCGCTCTGCGGCTCGCTCCAGCGCCGGTTGAGCACGGCCTGGGTGCGGCGCTCTTCCAGCGGCGCGTCGTCGAGAAAGGCGTAGGGGCGTGCATTGAGGATCGCCGCCGCCAGCGGCGAGGGGGCCGGCAGGTCGCGGCAGATCAGGCGGATATCGCCGTTCTCGATGCGCCGCAGCAGGGCCAGCCAGCCTTCGGCATCCATGGCTTCGTGCAGGCAGTCGTCGAGGGTCTGTTCCACCAGCGGGTGCTCCGGCACCTCGCGCTCGCCGACGATGTTTTCCAGGCAGGCCAGCTGGTCGGGGAACACCGCGGCGGTCAGGTCTTCGCTGCGCATCCGCTGGATCTGCGGGGCGATGCGCTTGCCGCCGGCGAAGCGCGGCAGGGCCAGGGCGACCCCGGCGTTCCAGCGCCAGCGCACGCCGAACAGCGGGGCGTCGAGCACCGCCTGGATCAGGATGTGCTCGGCCGTGGCGCTGGGCAGATAGCGCCACACCTCTTCCAGCGGGAAGCTGTGCCCGGCCGACAGCGAAAGGATGATCGCGTCCTCGCTGGCCGCCGCCTGCAATTCGAAGTTGAAGGTGCGGCAGAAACGCTTGCGCAGGGCCAGGCCCCAGGCGCGGTTGATGCGGCTGCCGAACGGCGAATGGATGATCAGCTGGGTGCCGCCGGACTCGTCGAAGAAACGCTCCATCACCAGGGTGTCCTGGGACGGCAGTGCACCGAGGACCTGGCGGGTGCGGCCCAGGTAATCGAGCAGCTGGCCGGCGCTGTCCGGGCCGAGGCCGAGGGTGGCGGCCAGCCAGTCCAGCAACGGTGATTCGTGACCGTCGCTATCCGCCAGGCGTTGGTCGATCTCGGCCTGCAGGCGCGCCACGGCACTGGACAGGTCGTTGCTGCGCCCCGGCGCTTCGCCGAGCCAGAACGGGATGTTCGGCGGCTGGCCCTGGGCATCCTCGACCCGCACCCGGCCCGGTTCGACCCGGAGGATGCGGTACGAGGCATTGCCGAGCTGGAAGATATCGCCGGCGATGCTCTCCACGGCGAAATCCTCGTTGACACTGCCGATGTTCAGCGCCTGCGGCTCCAGCAGCACGGCGTAGTCGGCGTTGTCGGGGATGGTCCCGCCGCTGGTCAGGGCGGTCAGCTGGCTGCCGCGGCGACCGCGCAGTTCGCCGCTCACCGCGTCGCGGTGCAGATAGGCGCCGCGCACGCCCTGGCGGCCGCTGTAGCCTTCGGCGAGCATGCGCAGCAGGGCCTGGTAGTGTTTTTCGTCGAGCCCGGCGTAGGGCTGGGCACGGCGGAAAAGGTCGAGCAGGGCCTGTTCCGGCCAGGGCTGGCAACTGACCTCGGCGATGATCTGCTGGGCCAGCACGTCCAGCGGTGCGCGGGGAATCTGCACTTCGTCCAGCTCGCCGCGGCGCACGCAGTCGAGCAAGGCGACGCACTCGATCAGGTCGTCGCGGCTGGTGGGGAACAGGCGGCCCTTGGGCGTGCCCTCGACCTGGTGCCCGGAACGGCCGACCCGTTGCAGGAAGGCGGCGATGGAGCCCGGCGAGGCGATCTGGCAGACCAGCTCCACCTCGCCGATATCGATGCCCAGCTCCAGCGAGGCGGTGGCCACCAGCACCTGCAACTCGCCGCGCTTGAGGCGTTGCTCGGCGTCCAGCCGGGCTTCCTTGGCCAGGCTGCCGTGGTGCGCCGCCACCGCCTCGCGGCCGAGGCGCTCGCTGAGATGACGGGCCATGCGCTCGGCCAGGCGCCGGGTGTTGACGAAGACCAGCGTGGTGCGGTGTTCGCGGGTGAGCACGGCGAGGCGGTCGTAGACCCGTTCCCAGACATCGTTGGCCATCACGGCGCCGAGTGGCTGCGGCGGTACTTCGATGCCCAGGTCGCGTTGCCGGGCGTGGCCGATATCGACGAGGGCACAGCGGCGTCCGGTGCCCACCAGGAACTGCGCGACCCGCTCCACCGGACGCTGCGTCGCCGACAGGCCGATACGCCGCAATGGCCGGCCGCACAGGGCTTCCAGGCGTTCCAGGGTCAGGCTCAGGTGGCTGCCGCGCTTGTTGCCGGCCATGGCGTGGATCTCGTCGACGATTACCGTGTGCACCGTCGCCAGGCCTTTGCGTCCGGACTCGGAACCGAGCAGCACGTACAGCGACTCAGGCGTGGTCACCAGGATATGCGGTGCTTGCCGGCGCATGGCCGTGCGTTCTTTCTGCGGCGTATCGCCGGTGCGCACGGCGGTGCGGATGCGTGGCACCGGCAGGCCCTGGCGCTCCAGTTCGGCGCTGATCCCGGCCAGCGGGTTCTGCAGGTTGATCTGGATATCGTTGGACAGCGCCTTGAGCGGCGAGACGTAGACCACCAGGGTTTCGTCCGGCAACTGGCCGTCGTTGGCCAGGCCTTGCTCGAACAGTTCGTCGAGCACGGCGAGGAAGGCGGTGAGGGTCTTGCCGGACCCGGTGGGCGCGGCCACCAGCAGCGACTCGCCGTTGTGGATCAGCGGCCAGGCCCGGGCCTGGGCCGCGGTGACCGTGGCGAAGCTGCGGCGGAACCAGGCGCGGACGGCGGGGTGGAAGGCGTCCAGTACCGGATGATCGAGGGCAGGGAGGTTCATGGACTGTTTATGCGGCCGTGCGCCGATGGTTGCAAGAGGCCACTGGTCAGGTGATGCTTGCCCGTCTTTTTTCGTTACGAGTCGCCTCCATGAGCAAGACCATCCGAATCGCCGCCGCCCTGTTGATCGACCCGCGCGGCCAGACCCTGCTGGTACGCAAGCGCGGCACCCAGGCGTTCATGCAGCCGGGGGGCAAGATCGAGGCGGACGAGCTGCCGGTGAAGGCGCTGGCGCGGGAGCTGTTCGAGGAGCTGGGGTTGCGTATCGATGAGGCCGAGGCGCGCTATCTCGGCAACTTCAGTGCGCCGGCGGCGAACGAGCCGGGGTTCGAGGTGGTGTGCGAGCTGTTTCGGGTGGAAACCGCCGAGACGGTGGTGCCGGCGGCCGAGATCGAGGAAGCGGTGTGGGTGGATGGCGATGCAGCCCTTGCGCTGGAGCTGGCGCCGTTGACCCGGGACAGCATCCTGCCGATCTATCGCGGTGCCTGATCCATCCATCGCGGGTAAACCCGCTCCCACAAGGTGCGGGTACACCGCTAACCCTGTGGGAGCGGGTTTACCCGCGATGAGGCCCTAAAGAACAACAAAAAAACCCACTGCAAAGGAGTGTCCTGAATGATCCCCCTCAATGACTGGCTGCTGTTCACCGGCGCCGCGCTGCTGATGGTCCTCACCCCCGGACCGAACATGATCTACCTGATCTCCCGCTCCATCTGCCAGGGCCGCATGGCCGGGATCACTTCGCTGCTGGGGGTGGTCGCCGGGTTCCTGGTGCACATGACCGCTGCCGCCGTCGGCCTGACCGCGCTGTTCATGGCCGTGCCCCTGGGCTACGACCTGCTGCGCTGGGCCGGTGCCGGCTACCTGCTGTGGATGGCCTGGCAGGCCGTGAAACCTGGAGCACGTTCGCCCTTCGAACCCCGCGAACTGACCCCGGACTCACCGCGCAAGCTGGTGCTGATGGGTTTTCTCACCAGCCTGCTGAACCCCAAGGTGGCGATGTTCTACCTGTCGATCCTGCCGCAGTTCATCACCCCGGAGCATGGCTCGGTGCTGGCCCAGAGCCTGATCCTCGGCGTTACCCAGATCAGCGTGAGCTTCACCGTCAACCTGCTGATCGCGTTGTTCGCCGCCGGCATTTCCGCCTGGTTCATGCGCTATCCGCTGTGGCTGATGCTGCAACGCTACGTGATGGGCTTCGTCCTCGCTGCCCTGGCGCTGCGCCTGGTACAGGAGCAGCGCAAGCTGGCCTGAACTGTCGGCCTGTAGGAGCGTCAGCGCACAGCGCTGACACCGTCGAGGGTAGAGAACGAGGTGTCCTTGGCCGTAAGCAGGAAGTCGCGCATGTACGGCGCATCCAGCATGTCGGTGCGCACCGCGGCGTACAGCGTGGCGAACAGGCCTTTCTCGCCCAGGCGCTTGGCCTTCACGTAACCCCGCGAGCTGTACTCGTGCAGCGCCCAGTGCGGCATGCCGCAGACCCCGCGGCCGCTGGCCACCAGTTGCATCATCATCACCGTCAGCTCCGCCGTGCGCACTTGCGCAGGCTCGACGTCGGCCGGCTCCAGGAAGCGGGTGAAGATATCCAGGCGGTCGCGCTCCACCGGGTAGGTGATCAGGGTTTCCGTGGCGAGGTCCGTCGGCACCACGTAGGGCCTGCCCGCCAGGGCATGCTGGTTGGCCACGGCCAGCATGGCCTCGTAGGTGAACAGCGGCACATAGGTGATCCCGGCCAGTTCCACCGGGTCGGAGGTCACCACCAGGTCGAGATCGCCCCGCGCCAGCGCCGGCAGCGGTGCGAAGGCGAAGCCGGAGGCCAGGTCCAGCTCCACTTCCGGCCAGGCATCGCGGAACTGGTCGATGGTCGGCATCAGCCACTGGAAGCAGCTGTGGCACTCGATGGCCATGTGCAGGCGCCCGGCAGTGCCACCCACCAGGCGGGCGATGTCCCGCTCGGCACCACGCAGCAGCGGCAGGGTGGCATCGGCCAGTTGCAGCAGGCGCAGGCCGGCGCTGGTGAAGCGGATCGGCTTGGTCTTGCGCACGAACAGCGGCATTCCCAGGCGTTCTTCCAGCTCCTTGAACTGATGGGACAAGGCCGACTGGGTCAGGTGCAGGCGCTCGGCGGCCTCCACCAGGCTGTCGGCTTCGCGCAGGGCGTGCAGGGTTTTCAGGTGGCGGATTTCGAGCACCCGGGGTCTCCATGAGAACAATTTGACTAAAACGGAATGTCGTTGAGTCTGTCTCATGCAGCCCCGGCTGTCGACCGTCAGCGATGGCCTGGCTGGCGGAACAGCTCGGCGAAGTGCTTCTTCGCCATCGGCTTGCCGATATCACCGCGCCAGATCCGCTCCGCACCCTCGCCCTGGGCGAGCTGCCATTGCAGGCCCAGGCGACGCTGCTCGGCGGTTTTCAGGTGGGCCTTGGTGAAGCGCTCGAAGGCCGGTGCCTCCGACGGGTAGTGGAAGTGCGCGTACCACAGCACCGTGGGACGGGAAGGCTCGGTCAGGTCGCGGACTTCGTATTCGAGCAGGTAATCGGCGCGCCCGTCGATGCGCTTGGGCAGGCGCGTGGGCCTGTCGAGCTTGCGGATGTCCACGGCCCGCTGTTCGACGAGATAGTCGAGCATGCCTTCGCTGGGAGTCGTGCTCGCCAGGGACTGCTGGATGCGCAGGCGCCGGCCCTGGCGCAGCAGCTCGTCGGCCTTGGTGTAGAGCAACGCGATCAGATCGTCGTCGGGACGTTGCTCGGCGATGCGTTCGGCACGCACGCTGAGTTCCCTGGCCTCGCTGATCAGCAGGTGCTCAAGATTCTGCGGCAGCATGTCCTGGCGGGCATAGCCGTAGACCTTCTCCCGGTAGGCCGGCAGCTTGCTCAGGCGTGCCTGTGCTTCGCGCCGCAGGCGTTCGATGTCCACCGGCGTGGCGGGCGCGCTGGGCGTGTCCTTGAGCAGGCGCCAGCGCCCCGAGCGGCCGGGGACGTAGACCTCGGTGCGGTTGTTGACCCGGTTGATGGTGATGCGCCGCTGCGGTCCGCTGGCATCTTCCTCGATGCCGATGAAGAACTGGTTGTCCTCGGTCTCGAACAGCTTGCGCGCCACCGACGGGCCGCGTCCGGGGCCCGGCGCCGGCTTTGCCGCGGGCTCGGGAATCTTCTGCTTCCAGCGCTCGGCCAGCTCGCTGATGGACTCCAGGTGGTCCAGCAGTGGCTCGACGAAGTCCTGGTCGAAGCAGTGCGCATAGCTGCTGGCCCAGGCCCGCAGGTTGTAGCGGTAGCGCTCGAAGGTGTCGATGCAGGCTTCGAGCATGCGCCGGCGCTGCTCGGCGTTGGCGCGCACCTCGGGCAGGTGGAACAGGTTGTTCAGGCTGCGGTCCACCTCGACCCGGGCCTTGGCCACCGGCACCTGGAGGTAGAACCAGGACTCGTCGGTGGCGGTCTCGTAGCGGTTGATGACCTCCAGGTAGTTGCGCACCTTGAGGATGTCGCAGGTCGACTGGTTGAAGTTGCGCCGGGCGTAGTCGATGTCGGCGCTGACCTTGGATTTCTGCGTGGCGTTGGTGATGCGCTTGCCCCACAGCTCGATGGCGTGGGTGTAGTTGGCCACCGCCTGGAGCTTGCCGATCACCTGCACCCGCAGCACCTTGCGCCGTTGCATGATCGCCAGGTGGCGGGCGACCTCGGTGGGCGCGGTGCTGGCGGTCTGCTCGACCAGTTCGTCGACCTGGTCGAGGAGCGCCGTGGCGCTGCGCTTGAGCGCGTTGAGCTCGTTGGTCAGGCGGTTGACCTGCAGCCAGGCGACCCGGCTCATCAGGTCGCGGGCGCGGGTGCGGTTGTTGCCGGCGCTGAGCTGGGCCAGCTCTTCCAGTTTCGGGTAGACGTCATCGGCGATCTGCCGTTCGCGGGTGAACTGTATCGCCAGCTTCTCGGCCTGACGGTAGCGCTGCTGGTCGTCGGTCAGGCGGTTGAACACGCGTTGCGCGTCTGCCGTCTGCCGGTTGAGCCGGTCCAGTTCGCGCAGCTGGAAATCGGTGCTGCCACGCAGGGCACGCAGGCGCCGCAGCGCCGGATCGGTCCACCAGCGCGGCAGGCGCTCGCGGATCGCCGCCGGCCACAGCGGGTCGAGGCTTTCGGCGAGATGGCCGAGCACGGCGCCACCGCCGTTGACCGGGCTGACGATGTTCACCCCGAACAGGGCGCCGTGGGTGTCCCAGTTGCCGTGCTCATCCAGCGCGATGGGTTGCCGGTAGCCCTTGCCCTGCAGGCGCCAGGTGTGCCGGGCCTGGTCGAAGGCGACCTGGTAGACGCGGCCGTGGTTGAGGATGAAGTCGCCTTGGTCCAGGCGATAGACGTTGCGGTAGATGCCTTCGCTGCCCGGGGTCAGGCCTGCGAGGGCAAGCTCGTCGGCGTACTCGTAGCCGCTGAAGCGCTGTAGCGCGCCGGCCTGGGCCGATGGCACGCGGACGAGACCGCGCAACTGGCGGCTGCGGGTGGCCTGGCGCAGGCTGGCCGGGTTGACGCCCGCCCCCGGCAGCACATCCATCAGCGCGTCGATCAGGCACATCAGCACCGACTCCAGCTGTACCAGGGCTTCACCGGGCGCCCCGCGCTGCACCGCGGCGACACCCTGGTTGGCGGCGAGCCAGCCGTCGAACAGGGCCACCGCGCTGCCCACGAACGGAACCACGCCGAGGGCCATCTTGATGTAGTTGAACACCATGCCGCTTTCCAGGGCGTAGCGTTCCATGAACAGGTCATGGCGCGAACGCGACGTCGCGCGATGGGCGAGGATCAGCCGGCCCTGGTGTGCATCGCACAGGTGGCGGGCCAGGGAGGTGGTCGCCGGCCAGGACAGGCCGGTGACGATGATGCCGTCGAAATGACGGATGCAGGCCTCGTTGATCCGGGCCAGGTGGGCCTCGACATCGCCCTCCATCGCCCGCCCGGCCAGCCAGGCGGCCATGCCGCTGTCCAGGCACAGGCGGAACAGGGCCAGGCGCGCGCTCTCTAGGGAATCGTACTGGCGCAGGACATGGCCGTCAGGGCTGTCCGGCAGGTAGAGCAGGGTGGTGCCGGCGACGGCCTCGTGGATCAGGGTGACGCCGGACAGGCCGCTGCCATGGCCACCGGTGTCCTCGCCGCCACTGGCCAGCAGCAGCGGGACCAGGCGGATGTCCTTGCCGTCCTGGCGGTAGGCCGTCGCGCTGCTGGCGTCGATGGCGATGGAAAGCAGGGCTTGGCCGTGGGCGTCGATGCGTTGCTGGCGCAGGGCGACCTCGCCTTGCAGACGCAGCATCAGGCGCAGCGGATCGAGCAGGCATTCCTCGCGGTAGGCGGCGACGAAGGGCTGTTCGCCGGCACTGCCCATGAAGGCGTCGCGGATCTTGCGTTCGTAGCGACCGGCCAGGTCCAGCTGTTCCACGGCGCTGCGCAGCCAGCCCAGGTCGATGCCGGCCTGGACCCGCAGTCGCTCGCCGGGCTCGCCGCCACTGACCAGCACCTGCATGAAGTACAGGCGCCGTTCCAGCGGCAGGTCGAGGTTGTGCAGGGCCAGGTCTTCCAGGCTCATGCGGCTGCGCGCCGTGCTGGGCAGCAGCACCGGCTTGACCGGCGTGCCTGGCGCGCCGGAGCCGGGGATCACATCGCGGCTGTCCTCCACGCTGTCGGGCAGGTCGAGGTGGACCTGCACGTCGGCGGCCAGGGCGAAGGCGGCGCGAACATGGCTGGCGACCTGCTGGCGGGCGAAGTGGGCGCGCTCCGGCAGCACGCTGGCGAGAAAGGCACGGAAGCGCTGCACGGCGGCGAGGTAATCCTCGATCAGGCCCTTGAACTGACGCCGCGCGGGTTGATCGAGCAGGTTCAGCCAGGCTGGCGTGCGTTGGGCCAGGAGCAGGCTGTTCTGCTGTTCCCGCAGGTGCAGGAGGGCCAGGTCGCGGGCGGCATGGACCGGTACCGACAAGGCGGCGAGGGTGTGCTGGCGCAAGGCGTGCAGGGCGTTCTCCCGCGCCTCGCCGGCTGCGTCGGGGAGCGCGCGCAAGCTGGCCTCGTGTGCCGAGAGTTGGCGGGCCAGGCTGTGGGCGAACGGGTCGTCGTCCAGGGGCAGGATCTGCAGCCTGTGTTCGCTGCCGGTGAGCTTGAAGCACTCCCGCGCCAGGGCTTCGCGCGAGGCGAAGGCCTGCAGCCCGCCGCCGGCGCCCGGCCAGTACAGCAGCAGCGACTGGCGCCCGTCGAGTTCGCCCTGCGCGTCGGCGTGGCCGAACAGCAGCACGCCGTCCAGTTCGTGCAGGTCGTCGCCGGCTTGCAGGTGCAGGGTCGCGGCGATCACCGGGTCGAGTCGGCGGGCAGCGACCGGGGCCTCCAGGACCGCGTCGAGCAGGGCACGTTGTGGTTCGTCGAGCAGCTTCAGTGCTTGCTGGATATCGGCTTCGGCACGCAGGCCGGCGAGGCGGGCGTCTTGCAGTGCGCGACAGGCGTCGCTGGTGCGGTCGGGGATGGCCGGGGCCAGCAGTGTCACGGCGGCCTGGTGGCTTTCCCGCTGGGCGCGCGCCAGGGTATCGAGGGCGTCGCGCAGCCTGGCGGGCAAGGGCGTGAGGAGATCGCCGGCCAACGCCTCGAAGGCGTTCGACTGCTGGCGGACCCGGGCCAGGCGCGCGCTCAGGGGCTGGTCGTGGTACAGGCTGCCGAAGCCTTCGGCGCTCGTGGTTGCCGGGGGCTCATGCAGCGTGGGGGCGTCGGCCAGCAGCGGCGTGCTGGCGCGCCAGTCATCGAACGGATCGGCGCTGGCCCGGGCCTCCAGGCGACGAGTGCGCAGGCTGTTCATCAGGCGTTTGCTGGCGCTGTCGAGGGGTGTGGCGGCGCTTTCGTAGTCGATGCCGACGGCGCCGGGCAGCAGGTCCTGGCGTTGCAGCAGGTAGTCTTCCAGCGCCGCTTCGCTGGCGAAGGCCTGGATCACCGGGGCGTGGGTGGGCAGGTAGAGCAGGCGGCTGTCGTCCTGGTCGATGACCAGCGCGCCCGGCAGGGATTGCTGGCTGCCCGAGGCAAGACGGCCGTGGGGGATGCGTGCCGGTCGATCGGCGTCGACCACGCCGGCCATGGCCTGGTGCTGTGCGGCGGTCAAGGCGCCTTCGGCAAGGGCGCGCTCGCCGGCGGCCTGGTAATGCCGGCGGATCTGCCGTGCGGCATCGGCCTGGCGGGACAGCGCCGTGCCGGGGGCGCGGGTGTTCCAGTAGGCCTGCCATTCCTGGTCGAGCTGGTCGCGGGGGGCGTCGTGCAGGGCGGGGGCGTCGCGGAGCAGGGTGAACAGGCGCTGGCGGCTTTGCTGCCAGGCGCGTGTCGCGGCGAGGAACAGGTTTTCGTCTTGCGGGAGCGGGGTGTCGAGTGGATGCAGGAGGTCGAAATCGACCACGTCCATGAGCGTGCTATCCGGGGTATCGAGCATGCGGGCTTGTCCTTGCTGGTCGCGGCGAGGATGCCGCGGTGGGCGGATTTGAGGACAAGCGTCGGCGGGCGGGGCGGTAGATAGGTATTTTTCGGATGATGCGGACGGAACTGGCTTCCACTCAGCGGGGTTCACGAAATTGTCACCGAACTGTGGCAGCGCGACGGCACAAACATCATCACACTCGCGCTCTACTGGGGATTTCGTTTTCGGTGTTTCTTCCATGCGGTTCTATTTATTTCTTTTCGCGCTGTTTTGCGCGTTTCCGTCGTTCGCCGCCGGGCGTTGCGACGTCCATGCGCCTGTCGAACAGGCACAGCTGAAACAGGTCAGCCTGGCCTACCAGAGCGTCGGCCGCGCCACCGACCCGGCCCTGCTGCTGGTCATGGGCCTGGGTGGCCAGTTGATCCATTGGCCCGACGAGGTGGTGGAGGCCCTGTGCCGCCAGGGTTTCCGGGTGATTCGCTACGACAACCGCGATGTCGGCCTGTCGCACTGGAACCAGGCGCCGGCGGACGCCAGCCTGACCTATGAACTGGTGCGCTATCGCCTCGGTCTCTCGGTGAACGCGCCCTACACCCTGGAGGACATGGCCGAGGATGGCCTGGAACTGATGAGCTACCTGGGCGAGAACCGCTTCCACGTCCTTGGCGTGAGCATGGGCGGGATGATCGCCCAGCATGTGGCGGCGATGGCGCCGGAACGGGTCGAGAGCCTGACCCTGATCATGTCCAGCTCCGGCGCCCAGGGTCTGCCGGCACCGAGCCCGGCGCTGATCAGCCAGTTGGCTCGGCGCAGCGCACCGAACCGCGAAGTGGCCATCGAGCAACAGGCCGACCTGCTGGCCGCGCTGGGCAGTCCGCAGGTACACGACGATCGCCAGGTGCTGCTGCACCAGGCGGCGCTGTCCTACGACCGTGCGTTCAATCCGGAGGGGGTGAAGCGGCAGATCATGGCGATCCTCGCCGAGCCGAGCCGGGTCGAGCTGCTCAATCGCCTGCGGGTGCCGACCCTGGTGGTGCATGGCACCGCCGATCCACTGTTGCCGGTGATGCACGGTGTGCACCTGGCCGCGCATATCCAGGGCAGCCAGCTGAAGCTGATCCCTGGCCTGGCCCATCGCTTCCAGGAGCCGTTCAAGGCGGCGTTGTTGGCGGCAGTGTTGCCCTATCTGCAATCACACCGCACGGACGACATCGGCCATATCGCCCAGCGTTAACCCAAGCCGTACTTCTTCACCTTGTCGAACAGGGTGGTCTTGGCCATGCCCAGCTCCTGGCTGGCCTGGCTGAGGTTGCCGCCGGTGCGTTGCAGGGCATCGCTGAGCAGGTTGCGCTCGAAGGCTTCCACCGCCTCGGCGAACCCGACGCCCTGGGACGCGGTGCTGGCCCCGGCCTTCTTGAACGCCGGCAGGCCGAGGGCGAAGCGTTCGGCGACGTTGCGCAGCTCGCGCACGTTGCCCAGCCAGTCATGACTCATCAGCCGCGACAGGGTCTGGCTGTCCAGTTGCGGCGCCTCACGGTCGAAGCGCAGCGACGACTGCTGGAGGAAGTGTTCGAACAGCTGCAGGATGTCTTCGCGCCGCTCGCGCAGGGGCGGCAGTTCCAGGGTCACCACGTTCAGCCGGTAGTACAGGTCGCTGCGGAACTGCCCGTTCTGGCCGAGGGATTCCAGGTCGGACTTGGTCGCCGCGATCACCCGGCAATCCACCGGAATGCTCTGGTTCGAGCCGAGGCGCTCCAGGGTGCGCTCCTGCAACACCCGCAACAGCTTGATCTGCAGGTTGATCGGCATGCTCTCGATCTCGTCGAGGAACAGCGTGCCGCCGTTGGCGTGCTCGATCTTGCCGATGCGGCGCTTGCCGGCACCGGTGAAGGCGTTCGCCTCGTGGCCGAAGATCTCGCTTTCGAACAGGTTCTCCGGCAGGCCGCCGCAGTTCAGCGCGACGAAGGGCTGGCCCTGGCGCCGGCTGAAATCGTGCAGGCAACGCGCGACCAGTTCCTTGCCGGTGCCGGTCTCGCCTTCGATCAGCACGTTGGCCGAGGTATCGGCGACGTTGGCGATCAGTTCGCGCAGGCTCTGCATCGCCGGCGAGCGGCCGATGATGCGGCCTTCCAGGGTGCTGTGCCCGGCGAGCTGGCGGCGCAGGGCGAACACTTCCCGGGCCAGGCCACGCTGTTCCAGGGCGCGGCGCACCACGTCCACCAGGCGTTCCGGGGAGAAGGGTTTTTCCATGAAGTCATAGGCGCCGTTGCGCATGGCGCCCACCGCCATGTCGATATCGCCGTGGCCGGTGATCAGCACCACCGGCAGGCTGCTGTCGCGGGCCTTGAGGCGGCTCAGCAGTTCCAGGCCATCGATGCCCGGCAGGCGGATGTCGCTGACCACGATGCCGGCGAAATCGTCGCCGATCCGCTCCAGTGCCTGCTCGGCGCTGCTCACGCCTTCGCTGGCGATATCTTCCAGGGCCAGCGCCTGCTGGCAGCCGAGCAGCACATGCGGGTCGTCTTCGACGATCAGGACGGTCAGGGGCGATGTGTTCATAGGGACTCGGCGGGTTCGGTAGGGGCGGGGAACAACGGCAGGCTGATGACGAACGCCGTGCCGCCGCTGGCGGGGTGCTCGACGCCCAGGCTGCCGCCGGCGGCGGCGGCGAGGCTGGCGGACAGGGTCAGGCCCAGGCCCAGGCCGTGTTCGCCCGGCTTGGTGGTGAAGAAGGGTTCGAACAGGTGCTTGCGGGCCTCGTCGTCGATGCCGTGGCCATTGTCGCGCACCCGCAGGCGGTACTTGTTGTCGTGGGTCTCGCCTTCCAGCCACAGCTCCGGCAGCGGGACCGCGGCCATGGCGTCGAGGGCGTTGCCCACCAGGTTGACCAGGATCTGCTCCAGGCGGGTCTGGTCGATGGCCAGGGTCTGTTCGCTGTAGTTGCTGTGCAGCTTCAGGTGGCAGCCTTCGATGCGCGCGGCGAGCACCTGCAATGCCGCGTCCACGGCCTTGCCCAGCGACGCCTGGCCGCGGTCGTCGCCGCGCCGGGCGAAGGAGCGCAGGCTGGCGGTGATGCGGCCCATGCGGTCGATGAGGTCGTTCATGGTCAGCAGGTTGGCGCTGGCGATTTCCAGCGCGCCGCGTTCGAGGAAGCGCACGGTATTGCCGGACAGGGTGCGCAGCGCCGCCAGCGGCTGGTTCAGTTCATGGGCGATGCTGGTGGACATCTGCCCGATGGCCGCCAGCTTGCCGGCCTGGACCAGTTCGTCCTGGGCGTGGCGCAGGGTCTGTTCGGCCTGGCGCCGCTCGCGGATCTGCGCCTTGAGGCGTTCGTTGCTGGCGCGCAGGTCGGCAGTGCGTTCGGCGATCCTGCGTTCCAGCTGGTTGTTGGCTTCTTCCAGCGCCTCGCGGGCGGCCAGGCGGGTGGCGATCACCTTGCGTCGTTCGTTCCAGGCGATGGCGAGGATGGTCAGCAGGGCGAAGGCCACGGCCACCAGCACGCCCTGGATGATCGATTCGCGGCGCAGGTCCTGCAGCGGGGTGAGCAGGGTGAAGTGCCAGGGGGTGTCGTTGAGGCGGCGGGTCTGGGCCAGGTAGGCCACCTCGTGGGTGCCGTCGTCGAGCCGGGCATTGGCCGGGAAGGTGAGTTTCTCCAGGCCGTCACCGAGCTTTTCCCGCCCCAGCGGTTGCAGTTCGTTGAGCGAGAACCAGTAGTACTGCAGGCTGCGGGCCAGGCGCTCCTTGGTTTCCGCGGTCAGCGGGCGCACGGACTTGAGGCGCCGCGCCGGATCGCTGGAGAGAATGATGATGCCGTTCTCGTCGCTGACGAAGGCTTCCAGGCGCGCGCGTTGCCAGCGCTCTTCGAGATTTTCCAGGCGTACCTTGATCACCGCCACGCCGATGATCTTGCCGTGTTCCTCCAGGCCATGGGCCAGGTAGTAGCCTGGCTCGCCGGTGGTGCTGCCGATGCCGTAGAACCGACCGGGCTGGCCGCGCACGGCGTCCTGGAAATAGGCACGGAACGACAGGTCTTCACCGAGGAAACTGTCGGTATCGCGCCAGTTGCTGGTGGCCTGGACCCGGCCGGTGGTATCGAGGACGAAGATCGCCCGGCTGCGGCTGCGCCGGTTCAGGCCTTCGAGGTATTCGTTGACCGCCTGGCGGTTGTCGCCATCGGTTTCGGTGAGCAGCTTCGACACGCTGTCTTCCAGCTCCAGCAGGCTGGGCAGGTAGGTGTACTTGCTGATTTCGCTCTCCACCGTGCGCGCGTGCAGCTCAAGCTGGCGCTCGCCGGTGTCGCTCAAGGTGCGGATGCCGTTGTGCTCGCTGACCATGAACCCGGCGACGCCCAGGCCGATCGTCAGCAGCAGGATCAGGGGCGGGATGAGCAGTTGGCGGATCAGACGGGGTTTCACGGCAAGGGCAGGCTTGGCTGGGTGAAGGAGCGTGGGGTCGCATTTCATCACAGAGGCCTTGTAACGACCAGCGCCCCGCGTCCGCCGAAGCGGCAGCGGGGCGCTGGGGGCTTAGTGTTGCAGGATCTTGCTGAGGAAGTGCTGGGTGCGCTCGTGGCGGCCCGATGGATCGCCGAAGAAGGCTTCCTTCTGGCAGTCCTCGATGATGCTGCCCTTGTCCATGAAGATCACCCGGTTGGCGACCTTGCGGGCGAAGCCCATTTCATGGGTGACGCACATCATGGTCATGCCTTCCTGGGCCAGCTCCACCATCACGTCCAGTACTTCGTTGACCATTTCCGGGTCCAGTGCCGAGGTCGGTTCGTCGAACAGCATGACGATCGGGTCCATCGACAGCGCACGGGCGATCGCCACGCGCTGCTGCTGGCCGCCGGAGAGCTGGCCGGGGTGCTTCTTGGCATGGGCGCCGAGGCCGACGCGGTCGAGCAGGGCCAGGCCCTTCTTGGTGGCTTCCGCCTCGCTGCGGCCAAGGACCTTGCGCTGGGCGATGGTCAGGTTCTCGGTGATGCTCAGGTGCGGGAACAGCTCGAAATGCTGGAA
Organism: Paucimonas sp.; assembly: GCA_031253995.1. Taxonomy (GTDB): domain Bacteria; phylum Pseudomonadota; class Gammaproteobacteria; order Pseudomonadales; family Pseudomonadaceae; genus Aquipseudomonas. The sequence goes on from JAIRVG010000084.1 coordinate 29,559, forward strand.
TACCATGCCGACCCGGGAGCGCAGCTTGGGCAGGTTGGTCTTCGGATCGGCGATCGAGGTGCCGTCGACGATGATGTCGCCCTTCTGGAAGGGCTCCAGGGCGTTGACGCACTTGATCAGGGTCGACTTGCCCGAACCGGACGGACCGCAGACCACCACCACTTCACCTTTCTTGACCTCGGTGTTGCACTCGGTCAGTACCTGGAAGTCGCCGTACCACTTGTTGACGTTCTTGATGGAAATCATACGGTTATCCTTTTCTGCAGACGCTTGACCAGGAAGGAAGCGGAGAAGCTGATGACGAAGTAGACGGCGCCGGCGAAGACCAGGAACTCGTTGGAGCGTCCGATGATGTCGCCGCTGGCGCGGGCCGAGTTGAGGAAGTCCACCAGGCCGACGGTGTAGACCAGCGAGGTGTCCTGGAACAGGATGATGCTCTGCTGCAGCAGCAGCGGGGTCATCTTGCGGAACGCCTGGGGCAGGATAATCAGGCGCATGGTCTGGCCGTAGGTCATGCCCAGGGCCTGTGCCGCGCCCATCTGGCCCTTGGAGATCGACTGCACGCCGGCACGGACGATCTCGCAGAAGTAGGCCGCCTCGAACATCATGAAGGCCACGACGCAGGAGGTGAACGCCCCGACCGGGGTGTCCTCGCCGGTGATCCAGCGCAGCACGAAGGGGACCGCCAGGTAGAACCAGGTGATTACCAGCAGCAGCGGGATGGAGCGGAAGTAGTTGACGTAGGCGCCGGCCAGTCGCGACAGCAACTTGCTCGACGACAGGCGCATCAAGGCGAGGATGGTGCCCAGCGCGATGCCGCCGATGACGCCCATGACCATCAGCTTGAGGGTCATGACCATGCCGTTCCAAAGCCCGGGGAGGGCGGGAACGATACCGCTGAAGTCCATTTCCATCATTTGCCTCCCACGGAAATCAGGCCAGGTACCGCGACCTTCTTCTCGACCATGCGCATGAGCAGCATCAGGCCCATGTTCAGGGTGAAGTAGATCAGCGTCGCCAGGGTGAAGGCTTCGAACAGGTTGGCGGAGAACTCGGCGGTCTGCTTGGTCTGCGCGAGCAGTTCCATCAGGCCGATCAGCGAGGCCACGGACGAGTTCTTGAAGACGTTGAGGAATTCCGAGGTCAGCGGCGGAATGATGATCCGGTAGGCCTGCGGCAGCAGCACGTTGGTGTAGATCTGCGGCAGGCTGAAGCCCATGGCGCGGGCGGCGGCTTCCTGGCCGCGGGGCAGCGCCTGGATGCCGGTGCGCACCTGCTCGCAGACGCGGGCAGCGGTGAACAGGCCGAGGCAGATCACCACGCTGATCAGCGCCGAGGTGGTCGGGTTGAGGTCTTGCTTGAACCACTCCTGCAGGCCTTCGGGCAGCAGGTCGGGGACCAGGAAGTACCAGATGAACAGCTGCACCAGCAGCGGCACGTTACGGAAGAGTTCCACGTAGCAGGTGGCGATACCCGATACCACGCGGTTCGGCACGGTGCGCATCACGCCGAGCACGGAGCCCAGCAGCAAGGCGATGATCCAGGCGGCGATGGCAATGGCGATGGTCCAGCCCAGGCCGGTGATGTACCAGTCCAGATAGGTTTCGTCGCCCACGCCGGTGGACTTGAAGAATACGCCCCAGTCCCAGTTGTAATTCATCGGGGTCTCCCCTCGGATAGTTGTTTCACGGGCAGCTTCGAGCATCCGGGGGCGCGAACGCCCTCGGATGAAAGGTTAGACACTAACTAGGTGGGGTTCAGGACTTCTTTTCGTCCGCAGCCTTGTCGGTGGGCTCGGCGATCAGTTTCTTCAGTTCGTCGCTCATCTGGAACTGCAGGTTCAGGCCTTTTGGCGGGACCGGCTGCATGAACCACTTGTCGTAGATCTTGTTGATCTCGCCGGATTTGTACAGGGCGACGATGGCGTCATCCACGGCCTTCTTGAACGCCGGATCGTCCTTGCGCACCATGCAGCCGTAGATCTCGTAGGACTGCGGGGTACCGGTGATGACCCAGTCGGCTGGCTTCTTGGCCTTGGCCATTTCGCCGGCGAGCAGGGCGTCGTCCATCATGAAGGCCACGGCGCGGCCGGATTCGAGCATCTGGAAGGATTCGCCATGGTCCTTGGCGGAGATGACGTTCATCTTCATCTGCTTGTCGGCGTTCATCGCCTTGAGCAGGCGCTCGGAGGTGGTGCCGGCGGTGGTCACCACGTTCCTGCCGGCCAGGTCCGGGAAGTCCTTGTAGGCAGGCTGACCGTCCTTGACCTTGGTCAGCAGGCGGGTACCGACTTCGAAGATGCCCACCGAGAAGGCCACCTGTTGCTGGCGCTCGACGTTGTTGGTGGTGGAGCCGCACTCCAGGTCGACGGTGCCGTTCTGCACCAGCGGGATACGGGTCTGGGAAGTGACGAGGTTGTACTTGACGTTCAGGTTCGGCAGGGCCAGGTCCTTTTTCAGGGCCTCGACGACTGCTACCTGGATGTCGTGGGAGTAGCCGACCGGTTTGCCCGAAGCGTCAGCGAAGTAGGAAAACGGAATGGAAGAGTCACGGTGGCCCAGGGTGATGGTGCCCGTGTCCTTGATCTTCTTCAGGGTGCCGGTCAGTTCTTCGGCCATGGCCGGGGAAGCGATCACAGCGGCCGCGATGGCGGCGCCCAACAGATGACGAACGATACGCATCGAATGTTCCTCGAGGTGTGTTTGTTTTTTTTATGAGGCCGTTGGTCGGCCGTTCGTTCAGCGAGCCCGTGCTTTTCGGCACCGGCGCATCCGGGTTCTGAGTGTAGAGCATGAGTCGTGCCAGGCTGTGATTTCGATCACGAATGCCCGTAGTACAGGGGTAGCAGGGTTTTTTGACGGGGGGATGACGTGGAGGTTCAGTCGGATGGCCGAATAGTGGCATTGTTTGGTGTTCGGAAAACCGAATGACTCTTCATGGTCTGCTGTGTTTTCCCGGGCCAATCGCTGGCAAGCCAGCTCCCACAGGTACCGCACTGTTCTGGAGAGCAGTGGTGAACCCTGTGGGAGCTGGCTTGCCAGCGATGGGGGCGACTCGGTTGCGGATCAGGCCGCGCGGCTCAGTTCCTTGCGTTGCAGATAAGCCCGCAGCACCTGCTGCTCAGCCTCGCTGAGGAACAGCCCCAGCTTGCTGCGCCGCCACAGGATGTCCTCCGCCGACACCGCCCATTCCTCGCGGCACAGGTAATCCACTTCACGGCTGAACAACCCGCCGCCCATGGCTTCCCCAAGGTCATCCGGGCCCTGCACGCCTTCCAGCAGGCGCCAGGTGCGGCTGCCATAGGTCAGCGCCCAGCGCTTGGCCAGCGCGCTCGGCAGCCAGCCATGGCGGGCGAGGATCTCGTCGCACAATACCTGCGCCGTACTCATGCCTTCACCGCCCGGCAACGGCGCGCTGGCGGTCCAGCTGCCGGTCATCTGGGTGAACCACGGCGCCAGCTCGGCCATCGCCGACTCGGCCAGCTTGCGGTAGGTGGTCAGCTTGCCGCCGAACACCGACAGCAACGGCGCCTGGCCGGCTTCCGAGGACAGCGCCAGGGTGTAGTCGCGGGTCACGGCCGAGGGATTGTCCGACTCGTCGTTGCACAGCGGACGCACGCCGGAATAGGTGTGGAGGATGTCGGCACGGCTCAACTGGTGAGTGAAGTGCTGGTTGACCACCTTCAGCAGGTAGTCGGTTTCCGCCTCGGTGATCGCCACCTTGGCCGGGTCGCCGCTGTATTCGCGGTCGGTGGTACCGATCAGGGTGAAGCGCTCCAGGTACGGGATGCAGAAGACGATGCGCTGGTCTTCGTTCTGCAGGATGTAGGCGTGCTCGCCTTCGTACAGCTTCGGCACGATCAGGTGGCTGCCCTGGATCAGGCGGATGCCGTAGGGCGCATCGAGCTTGAGGTCGTCCTTGATGAACTTCGCCACCCACGGACCGGCAGCATTGACCAGCGAGCGAGCCTGGATGCTGTGCTGGCTGCCGTCGGCGCGCTCCACCTGCACGTTCCACAGGTTGCCGTCGCGGCGGGCGCTGATGCAGCGAGTGCGGGTGAGGATATGCGCGCCGCGCTCGCGGGCAGCCATGGCGTTGAGCACCACCAGGCGGGCATCGTCCACCGCGCAGTCGGCGTATTCGAAACCGCGGCTGATCTCGGGCTTCAGCGGGTTGCCAGGGCCGAAGCGCAGGCTGCGGGAGGCACCGAGCTGCTTGCGCTTGCCGAGGTGGTCATAAAGGAACAGGCCGGCACGGATCATCCACGCCGGACGCAGGTGCGGGCGGTGCGGCAGCACGAAGCGCATCGGCTTGACGATGTGCGGGGCCTTGGCCAGCAGCACTTCGCGCTCGGCCAGGGCTTCGCGCACCAGGCGGAATTCGTAATGTTCGAGATAGCGCAGGCCGCCGTGGATCAGCTTGCTGCTGGCCGAGGAGGTATGGCTGGCGAGGTCGTCCTTTTCGCAAAGGAACACCGACAGGCCGCGTCCGGCCGCATCGGCGGCGATACCGACGCCATTGATGCCGCCACCGATGACGGCGACGTCATAGATCTCGGCAAGGATGGGAGCGCTGGATTGGGACACGGCAAGGCCTCTCGAAAGTCGTTCTGATATCTTTTGTGAACATCAATGTTCGTATTCGAAAATGTTAGCCCAATGGAAAAGCGGCGACCAGTGGGTTTTCATAGAAAATACTGATCGGATGACAAACAAATGAAAAATTACGAACATTCGCGCCGCCAGCCTTGCGCTGGCGGCCGGGTCGGGGTCAGACCACTTCGAGGCGAATCTTGTACTGGTTGAGCAGTTGGGTCAGGGCGGCGACCGGCGCCTGGTCGGTCACCAGGCAGTCGATCAGGCTGATGGAGCCCAGGCGCACCATGGCGTTGCGCCCGAACTTGCTGGAGTCGGCGGCGAGGATCACCTGGCGCGCGTTGGCGATGATCGCCTGGGACACCCGCACTTCCTGGTAATCGAAGTCCAGCAGGCTGCCGTCCTCGTCGATACCGCTGATGCCCACCACGGCGAAGTCCACCTTGAACTGGTTGATGAAATCGACGCTGGCCTGGCCCACCACGCCGCCGTCGCGGCGCACGTTGCCGCCGGCCAGCAGCACTTCGAAATCATCCTTGGCGCTGAGGATCGAGGCCACGTGCAGGTTGTTGGTGATGATCTTCAGGTGGTTGTGGTTGAGCAGGGCGCGGGCGATGGATTCGGTGGTGGTGCCGATATTGATGAACAGCGAGGCGTGGTCGGGGATCTGCCGGGCCACGGCCTCGGCGATACGCTGCTTCTCGTCGCGCATCTGGTCGGCGCGCATGGCGTAGGCAGTGTTCTCGATGCTGGAGTCGTAGGCGGCGCCACCGTGATAACGGCGCAGCAGGTTGACCTCGGCGAGCTGGTTGATGTCGCGGCGGATGGTTTGCGGGGTGACGACGAACAACTGCGCCATTTCCTCGATACTGACGTAGCCGCGCTCACGGACCAGTTCGAGAATTTGTTGTTGGCGGGGAGGCAGATTCATGGGCGTCCTATGGGGCGGCCGAAAAATGCTGCAATGATGCCGGAGGAAGGGGCGTCGGGCCAGCCTGAGGGCGGCATGGACGTAGCGCGGGACGCAGCCTGGAGGCTGCGTCCCTGAGCTGAAACGTTACTCCTCGTGCGGCTCCCAGTCGCGGGTGCGGTCGACGGCCTTGAGCCAGCCGCTGTAGAGCTTCTCTTTTGCCGCTTCATCGAGCTGCGGGGTGAACTCGCGCTCGATCAGCGCCTTGCCGCGCAGTTCGTCGAGGCCGCTCCAGAAGCCGCAGGCCAGGCCGGCCAGGTAGGCGGCGCCGAGGGCGGTGGTCTCGCGCATCTGTGGGCGCTCGACGCAGGTGCCGAGGATGTCCGCCTGGAACTGCATGAGGAAGTTGTTGGCCACCGCGCCGCCGTCCACGCGCAGGGCGCTGAGGCGCTGGCCGCAGTCCTGCTGCATGGCGTCGAGGACGTCGCGGGTCTGGTAGGCGATGGACTCCAGGGCGGCACGAATGATGTGGTCGACCTTGACCCCGCGGGTCAGGCCGAACAGCGCGCCACGGGCGTACGGGTCCCAGTACGGCGCGCCGAGGCCGGTGAAGGCCGGCACCAGGTACACGCCGTTGCTGTCCTTGACCTTGCTGGCGAAGTACTCGGTGTCGTGGGCGTCGTTGACGATCTTCAGTTCGTCACGCAGCCACTGCACCGTGGAGCCGCCGTTGAACACCGCGCCTTCCAGGGCATAGGCCACTTCGCCGCGCGGACCGCAGGCGATGGTGGTGAGCAGGCCGTGGGACGACTGCACTGCCTTTTCGCCGGTGTTCATCAGCAGGAAGCAGCCGGTGCCGTAGGTGTTCTTGGCCTGGCCCGGCTCCACGCACATCTGGCCGAACAGCGCGGCCTGTTGGTCGCCGGCGATACCGGCGATGGCGATATTGCTCTTGGTGTAGCCATAGATTTCCGAGGACGGACGCACCGGCGGCAGCATCGCTTTCGGGATGCCCAGCACCTCCAGCATCTTTTCATCCCACTGCAGGGTGTGGATGTTGAACAGCATGGTCCGCGAGGCGTTGGTGTAGTCGGTGACATGCACCTTGCCGCCGGAGAATTTCCAGATCAGCCAGGTATCGACGGTGCCGAACAGCAGCTCGCCACGCTCTGCGCGCTCGCGCACGCCGTCGACGTTGTCGAGGATCCATTTCAGCTTGGTCCCGGAGAAGTACGGGTCGGTGACCAGGCCGGTGGTCTCGCGGATGTAGTCCTGCAGGCCGTCGCGCTTGAGCTGCTCGCAGATCTCGGTGCTGCGCCGGCATTGCCAGACGATGGCGTTGTACACCGGACGCCCGGTTTCCTTGTCCCACACCACCGTGGTTTCACGCTGGTTGGTGATGCCGATGGCGGCCACCTGGTCGTGGCTGATACCGGCCTGGGCCAGGGCTTCGACCATGGTCGCGCTCTGGGTGGCGAAGATTTCCATCGGGTCGTGCTCGACCCAGCCGGCTTGCGGGTAGTGCTGGGCGAACTCGCGCTGGGAGGTACCGACAACGTTTGCGTCGCGGTCGAAGATGATGGCCCGCGAACTGGTCGTGCCCTGGTCCAGGGCGATGATGTAGTTCTTGTTCTGAAGGTCTGTCATGTCGTTGGCCTTGCAGTGAAAGAGGTTGAGGTCAGGGCTCGGCGATCCGCGTGCGGATCAGGAGGTCTGGGTCTTGCCCTGAGCGTTGTCGTCGGTTTCTGCGCCGGTCGCGGAGGCATTGGGCAGGCTGCGGGCGAAGACGCCACGGTACAGTGCGGCACCAATGCTGGCTCCCATGATCGGCGCGAAAACCGGAACGAGGAAGTAGGGAATGTCACGTCCACCGGTAAAGGCCACTTCGCCCCAGCCGGCCAGGAAGGTCATCAGCTTGGGCCCGAAATCCCGCGCCGGGTTCATCGCGAAGCCGGTCAGCGGGCCCATGGCGCTGCCGATCACGGCGATCAGCAGGCCGATCAGCAGCGGTGCCAGCGGGCCGCGGGGCAGGCCGTTGTTGTCGTCGGTCAGGGCCATGATCACGGCCATGAGGATGGCGGTGATGATCACCTCGACGAGGAACGCCTGGCCGGTGGACAGCGCCGGGTGCGGATAGGTGGAGAACACCGAGGCCAGTTCCAGGCTGGCCTGGCTGCCGCGGACCATGGCGTGGGTCTGTTCGTAATCGAAGAACAGGTTGCTGTACAGCGCGTAGACGAGCGCCGCGCCGCAGAAGGCGCCAGCGACCTGGGCGAGGATGTAGAAGGGCAGCCTGGCTTTCTCGAAGCCGGCGAAGATGCACAGGGCGATGCTCACGGCCGGGTTCAGGTGCGCGCCGGAGATTCCGGCGGTCAGGTAGATCGCCATGCTGACGCCGACACCCCAGATGATGCTGATTTCCCACAGGCCGAAGCTGGCACCCGCGACCTTGAGCGCGGCGACGCAGCCGGTGCCGAAGAAGATCAGGAGCGCGGTGCCGAAGAACTCGGCCATGCATTGGCTGGACAACGTCGGTTGTTGTAGAGCGGTCGTCATTCGATTACCTCGGTTCTTGTTGTTGTGAGGCGCTGTCAGCGCTCGACAGAAACCCGGCAGAAATCCCCATTTCGGCCAGGTGGACGGTGTGGATGCACCTTATAAGGGCATCACGATATTCAGATTCGAAAAAATATAGACAAGAAACGCTTATGTCAAAGGTCGAAAGCGAACCATCAACCACAAACTGACCGGCGTCATACATGGCGTTCTGGTGATGTCCTACAGGCCAATGGTTGCTGGGCAAGATTTGTCCTACAGTAGCGACCGAACGGAAACTGAAGACTGTCGTTGGAGCCCCGCATGACCCCTGCCCTGGATCTGTTGAAGAAAGTTCGCGCCGAACATCGCATCCACAGTTACGAACATGACCCCAAAGCCGCGTCCTACGGCCTCGAAGCTGCGGAGAAGCTCAATCTGAATCCGAAGCAGGTGTTCAAGACCCTGCTGGCGGCGACGGAAAAGGGCGAGCTGCTGGTGGCGGTGGTGCCGGTGGTGGGGACATTGGACCTGAAGGCGCTGGCCCAGGCGGCGGGGGCGAAGAAATGCGAGATGGCGGACCCGGCAGCAGCGCAGCGTTCCACTGGCTACCTGGTTGGTGGAATTAGCCCACTTGGTCAGAAGAAACGTCTGAGGACATTTATCGATCAATCCTCACAGGCATTCGAGACAATTCATGTCAGTGCCGGGCGGCGGGGGTTGGAGGTGGAGTTGGCGGCGGGGGTGTTGGCGGAGCATACCCAAGGGAAGTTCGCGGATATTGGACGGGAGTAGGCGGACCGCCAACATCCTGCGACGACTTGCTGATTCAAGGAGGCCGTTGAGGGTGTAAGCTTCCAGGCAGATTTCACTATCGAGGCTGCCATGAGCGGAATATCCCTGGATCTGCCAGAAGACCTGTCGAACTCGCTCGCCGACCTGGCCAAGGCCAGCGGTCAAAGCGTGAGCTACCTGGCGGAAGATGTCCTTCGTGACTACATCGAACATGAGAGAAGCCTGACTGCACAGATTGAACTGGCTGTGCAGGAAGCCGATCAAGGCCGGTTCGCTACGGACGCACAGGTAGCGGCCATGCGTGCACGGCGCTGGAGCAGGAATGCAGATTGAGTGGCTTGAAAGAGCGCTCAATAACCTGGAAGACGAAGCCAGTTACATCGCACTTGAGAATCCGAAGGCAGCTGACGATTTCGTTGACGCCATTTTTGCCAGTGTGGACAAGCTTGCTCAATTTCCTGCAATGGGGCGTGAAGGGCGGGTCAAGAATACGCGTGAATGGGCGGTTCCCAATTGGTCGTATCTTATTCCCTATAGAGTTCGAGGACGTCGGCTCCAGATACTGGGCGTCTTTCATACCCGGCAGCGGCCACGTTCCAGTTGGTAAAGGTATCGCCGCAGTTCTGATGAGCGCCGTGGCGTGTGGATGAGAGTTGAAAGAAGAAGGCCGTCACATCCGTGACGGCCTTTTTCTTTCAATGTGCCGCGCTATGCGGCAGCCTTGCCTCGACACTCCCCGAGGCCGCAAACAGCACCAGGTGATCCGCCGACACCGCAATCCCCACATCCTGCCCGACCGGGTAATCCAGATGGCTGGGGAAGATCGCCTCAAGCTGAGTACCGGTCGCCAGCTGCAGCCGGTACAGGGTCGAAGCTCCCTGGAAGCTCTTGCCGCTGACCCGTGCAGTCAGCGCACTGTCGGCGGCATGCACGATGTCGTCGGGGCGCAGCAGCACGTCCACCGCACCTCCCACCGGCAAGCTGTAGGCACGGTTGCCGCGCAGTTCACCGAGCTCGGTCTGCACCGTTTCCGGGCTCAGCAACTGGCCGCGGATGAAGTAGCCCTGGCCGATGAAGCTGGCCACGAACGGCGTCGCCGGCTCGTGGTAGAGGTTGTACGGGGTGTCCCATTGCTCCAGGCGGCCTTCCTTGAACACGCCGACATGGTCGCTGACGGCGAAGGCCTCTTCCTGGTCGTGGGTCACCAGGATCGCGCTGGTGCCGCGGCTCTTGAGGATGTCGCGGACCTCATGGCTGAGGCGGCGGCGCAGTTCGACGTCGAGGTTGGAGAACGGCTCGTCGAGCAGCAGCAACTGCGGCTCGGGGGCCAGGGCGCGGGCCAGGGCCACGCGCTGCTGCTGGCCGCCAGACAGTTCGTGCGGGTAGCGCCCGCCAAGACCGTCGAGCTTGACCAGTTCCAGCATCTCCTTGACCACATCCTGCTTGCGCGGATGCTTGCCCAGGCCGAAGGCGATGTTTTCCGCCACGGTCAGGTGGGGGAACAGCGCGTAGTCCTGGAACACCATGCCGATCCGGCGCTTTTCCGGGGCCAGGGTGAACCCGGCCCTGGAAATGACCTCGCCGGCCAGCTGGATCTCGCCTTCATGCACCGGCTCGAAGCCGGCGATGGCGCGCAGGGTGGTGGTCTTGCCGCAGCCCGACGACCCCAGCAGGCAACCGATGTCGCCAGCGTTGAGGTGCAGGTTGAGGTTCTGGACGATGCGCGCCTCGCCATAGCCGCAGGCGAGGTTGCGCAGGTTGAGCAGTAGGGCTTGACTCATGCGTGGTGGTAGGCCGGTTCAACAAGGAATTCGAGAAGTGCCTTCTGTGCATGCAGGCGGTTTTCAGCCTGGTCCCAGGCGACCGAGCGTGGGTCGTCGAGCAGGTCCATGCTGATTTCCTCGCCACGGTGGGCAGGCAGGCAGTGCATGAACAGGGCATCGGGGGCGGCCAGGTCGAGCAGTTCGCGGGTGACCTGGTACGGTGCGAAACGCTCCAGGCGCTTTGCGGTTTCCTCTTCCTGGCCCATGGAGGTCCAGACGTCGGTGCTGATCAGGTGGGCATCGCGCACCGCATCCTTCGGATCACGGACGATCTGCACGCGATCCCCTGCCTGGGCGACGAACTTCGGATTCGGCTCGTAGCCTTCCGGGCAGGCGATGCGCAGCTGGAAGTCGAACTGGATGGCCGCTTCTATATAGCTGTTGCACATGTTGTTGCCGTCGCCGATCCAGGCCACGGTCTTGCCCTGGATCGAGCCGCGGTGTTCGAGGAAGGTCTGCATGTCGGCCAACAACTGGCAGGGGTGCAGGTCGTCGGACAGGCCATTGATGACCGGTACGCGGGAATTGGCCGCGAACTCGGTCAGGGTGCTGTGGGCGAAGGTACGGATCATCACGGCATCGAGCATGCGCGACATGACGATGGCGCAGTCGCCGATCGGCTCGCCGCGGCCCAGCTGGGTGTCCCGTGGCGAGAGGAAGATCGCCTGGCCGCCGAGCTGGATCATGCCGGCTTCGAAGGACAGCCGGGTACGGGTCGAGGATTTCTCGAAGATCATGCCCAGCACGCGGTTCTTCAGGGGCTCGAAGAGTACGCCGCGGTTACGCAGGTCTTTCAGCTCGATCCCTCGGCGGATCACACTGACCAGTTCTTCGGCGGTGAAATCCATCAGGGAGAGAAAGTGCCTAGCGCTCATCATTGACTACCTTTTTGCAACAGACCGCAGATCAGCAACAACCGGTTTTTCGGAAACACGGATGAGACCTGCGGCGTAAGCCGCACGGGGCGACGAAATAGGGGAAGGCGCAATACTATAATTAAATGTCGCGTCTTACCAAGTGGGGTTGCGCCGTGACGCCGGTGGCGCAGTGGAGGTCGCTTTGCGACCTTTCGCCGGCAAGCCAGCGCCAGCATGGGCGGCGGCGGTGCCATTGGTCTGCCGTTTCGACAGAGCAAGCGACCTTTGTACACTGCCCGCGACGGCCTTTGCAATCGACCGACGGGGCTTTGTCGAGCATCTGGAACCATCGTCCAGGCTGATGCCGCGGGATTCACGCGACGAAGATCGCTGGCGACAGGCCCGGTGCCGGGCCATAGTCGGGGACGGCACTCCCCCCGATCGCAGAACAAGAGGCGGCCATGACCAAGACCGTGCACCACCGAGCCTGTCACCTGTGCGAGGCCATTTGCGGCCTGACCTTCGAGCTCGACAGCGAGGACGGTGCCGCGCCGCGCATCACCTCGATCAAGGGCGACCCGCAGGACAGCTTCAGCCGCGGCCACATCTGCCCCAAGGCGGTGGCCCTGCAGGATATCCAGAACGATCCCAATCGCCTGCGCGGCCCGGTCGTGCGGGTTGGCGAGCAATGGCTGCCGATCCCGTGGGACGAAGCCTTCGAGCTGGCGGCGCGCAAGCTGCACGAGATCCAGCAGCGCCACGGCCAGAACGCCGTGGCGGTGTACCAGGGCAACCCCAGCGTGCACAACTACGGGCTGATGACCCACAGCAACTACTTTCTCGGCCTGCTGAAAACCCGTAACCGGTTTTCCGCCACGTCCGTCGACCAGTTGCCCCATCACCTGAGCAGCTACCTGATGTATGGCCACGGCCTGCTGCTGCCGATTCCGGACATCGACCACACCGACTTCATGCTGATCCTCGGCGGCAACCCGCTGGCCTCGAACGGCAGCATCATGACCGTGCCGGACGTGGAGAAGCGCCTCAAGGCCCTGCAGGCCCGGGGCGGCAAGCTGGTAGTGGTGGATCCGCGGCGCAGCGAGACCGCGGCCATGGCCGACCAGCACCTGTTCGTGCGTCCGGGCGGCGATGCGGCGTTGCTCTGCGGGGTGCTCAACACGCTGTTCGAGGAAGGCCTGGCCCGTGGCAGCCACCTGCCGGTCAACGGCCTGGACGAGGTCCGCGCGGCATTGCAGCCCTTCACCGCCGAGATCATGAGCCTGCTCTGCGGCATCGAGGCGGGCCTGATCCGCCAGCTGGCGCGGGACTTCGCTGCTGCCGACAAGGCCGTGTGCTACGGCCGCATGGGGGTTTCCACCCAGGCCTTCGGCACGCTCTGCCAGTGGCTGGTGCAACTGATCAACCTGGTCAGCGGCAATCTCGACCGGGTCGGCGGGGTGCTGTGCACCGAGCCGGCGGTGGACCTGGTGGCGACCACCAGTGGCGGCCACTTCAATGTCTGGCAGAGCCGGGTTTCCGGGTTGCCGGAGTACGGCGGCGAATTGCCCGTGGCGGCCCTGGCCGAGGAAATGCTCGTCGAAGGCGAAGGCCAGGTCCGCGCCCTGGTCACCGTGGCCGGCAACCCGGCGCTGTCCACGCCCAACGGGCGGCAGCTGGAGCAGGGCCTGGACGGCCTGGAGTTCATGCTCAGCGTCGACCTGTACATCAACGAAACCACGCGCTATGCCGACCTGATCCTGCCGTCCACCTCGGCGCTGGAAAACGATCACTACGACACCACCTTCAACCTGTTCGCGGTGCGCAATGTCAGCCGTTTCAACCGCGCCATCCTGCCCAAGCCACAGGGCGCGCTGCATGACTGGGAGATCTTCGTCGGTCTGGCCGAGGCGTTCGCCAGGATCGCCGACAAGCCGCTGAAGCCGACCCTGCCGCCGTCGAAGATGATCGACCTGGGCCTGCGCGGAGGTCGCTATGGTGAAGGTTCGCCGTTCAACCTGTCGCTCAAGACCCTCGACCAGCATCCCCACGGCATCGACCTGGGTCCCTTGCAGCCGAACCTGGCGGCGCGCCTGAAGACCGAGAGCAAGGCCATCGAGGCGGCACCGGCGGCGCTGCTGGCCGACCTGCAGCGCTTCGCTGCGCAACAACCGCCGAGCGCGGCGCAGTTGCTGCTGATCGGTCGTCGCCATGTGCGCAGCAACAATTCCTGGATGCACAACTTCCACCGCCTGGTGAAGGGCAAGCCGCGCCACCAGTTGCTGATGCACCCGCAGGATCTCGCCGGGCGCCAGTTGCAGGACGGCCAGCGGGTGCGGGTGACCTCGCGGGTGGGCAGCGTCGAGGTGGAGGTGTTGGCCAGCACCGACATGATGCCCGGGGTGGTAAGTTTGCCCCATGGTTTCGGGCATGCCCGCCCGGGCGTGCTGCTGGATATCGCCAGCGCGCAGTCCGGAGCCAGTGCCAACGACCTGACCGACGACCGCCTGGTCGATGCTCTTTCCGGCAACGCGGTGCTCAACGGCGTGCCGGTGGAAGTGGTGGCCGCATGATTGTCGGCAAGGCCGAGCGCCTTGCTCGGCTTTCCGATACAATGCGTCACCGTGCCGACAACCAGGTCGGAAAGTTCAGCCGAGGTGCTTCATGGATATCATTGAAACAATCAAAGAGCAGATCGCCAACAACACCATCCTGCTTTACATGAAAGGTTCGCCGAATGCCCCGCAGTGCGGCTTCTCGGCCAAGGCGGCGCAATGCGTGATGGGCTGTGGCGAGAAGTTCGCTTATGTCGACATCCTGCAGAACCCGGAAATCCGCGCCAACCTGCCGAAATACGCCAACTGGCCGACCTTCCCGCAACTGTGGGTCGCTGGTGAACTGGTTGGCGGCAGCGACATCATGATCGAGATGTTCCAGAACGGCGAACTGCAGACCCTGATCAAGGAAGCTGCAGCCAAGGCTGCCGAAGCCTAATTGCCTGCCTGATGCCGAAAAGCCCCGCGAATGCGGGGCTTTTTCATTTAGGTCGAATGCCCTACGCGTACCTGTTGGAGCGGGTAAACCCGCTCCAGCAAAGGTCGCGCAAGCTCTGAAAAATGGGCAAAAAAAAGCAGCGGCTATCTGCCACTGCTTTTTTTCTTGCCGCTTGAAGCTTGCGGCTGTTACTCGCCGTCGCCCATCTGCGACTGCAGGTAGTTCTCCAGGCCGACCTTGTCGATCAGGCCCAGCTGGGTTTCCAGCCAGTCGATGTGCTCTTCCTCGGATTCGAGGATGTCTTCCAGCAGTTCACGGCTGCCGAAGTCGCCAACGGTCTCGCAGTGGGCGATGGCGGCTTTCAGGTCGATCAGGCCTTTCTGCTCGATCTTGAGGTCGCACTCGAGCATTTCGCGGGTGTGCTCGCCGATCAGCAGCTTGCCCAGGTCCTGGACGTTGGGGATGCCTTCGAGGAAGAGAATGCGCTTGATCAGTTTGTCAGCGTGCTTCATCTCGTCGATGGATTCTTTGTATTCGTGCTTGCCGAGCTTATCCAGACCCCAGTCTTCGTACATGCGTGCATGCAGGAAGTATTGGTTGATCGCGACCAGCTCGTTTCCGAGGATCTTGTTGAGATGCTGGATGACGCTGATGTCGCCTTTCATGATGGGGTCCCGCCCTGCTTGGAGTGTCAATGAGCGGAAGTTTGAGCCTGACAACTTTGGCTGTCAAACCTAAGTTGTTGAATAATAAGTGAAAATTAATCGGAATAAGAATGTTTTTAGTCCGCGTTTTATACCTAACTAGTTGAATTTAGGGCATAAAAAAACCGGACACGGGGTCCGGTTCTTCAGAATGGGGGAAAATTAATTTTTCACGCCGCGGTGAATTCCACCGGATAGGGCAGGGCGGCTGCCTGGCTGATCTGGATTTCGGCGAGGGTCTCGCGGACCACCTGCTTGGCAACGCACGCACATTTGCCACATTGGCTCGCCACATTGGTGGCAGCGCGGACTTCCTTGTAGCTACAGCATCCTTCATAGATCGCGTCGCGGATCTGTCCGTCGGTCACACCAACACAAAGACACACATACATAGAAGAAGACCATCAGGGCGTTAGGCTCGAATGAAGTGAAGCCTAATGGTAATGAGAATGCTTGTCAAAGCACTTTCTGCTCTATGTGGAATACAGCGACCGCCGGTAGGAAAAAGCGTCGGATCGCCATTACTCGGCGTCCTGCGTGGGGCCGTGTATGATGCTCAACCGTGTCAGACGGCTTCGGCCGCCTGCGTAGTCAGTTTCAAACACCATCAGGAGATATCGAATGAGCGTGCTCGTTGGCAAAAAAGCCCCGGACTTCACCGTCGCCGCTGTACTGGGTAACGGCGAAATCGTCGAGAGCTTCAACCTGGCTTCGGCTATCAAGGGCAAATACGGCCTGGTGTTCTTCTACCCACTGGACTTCACCTTCGTCTGCCCGTCCGAGCTGATCGCCCTGGACCACCGCATCCCTGAGTTCCAGGCTCGCAACGTCGAAGTCATCGGCGTCTCGATCGACTCGCACTTCACCCACAACGCCTGGCGCAACACCCCGGTCAACAACGGCGGTATCGGCCCGGTCAAGTACACCCTGGCCGCCGACATCTCCCACGAGATCTGCAAGGCCTATGACGTCGAGTCCGAAGGTGGCGTGGCCTTCCGTGGCGCCTTCCTGATCGACACCAACGGCGTTGTCCGTTCGCAGATCGTCAACGACCTGCCGCTGGGCCGTAACATGGACGAGCTGCTGCGTCTGGTCGACGCCCTGCAATTCCACGAAGAGCACGGCGAAGTCTGCCCTGCCAACTGGAAGAAAGGCGACAAGGGCATGACCGCTTCGCCAGAAGGCGTTGCTGCTTACCTGAGCGAGAACGCTGGCAAGCTGTAATTTCGCCAGACACAAAAAAACCGGCCTGACTCAGGCCGGTTTTTTTTTGCTTCAAGCTTCAAGTTTCAAGCTGCAAGAAAAGGCGGGACCGCGTGGGATCTGCTTTTTCTTGTCGCTTGGGGCTTGGAACTTACCGCTTTAGTCGTCGAAATCGTGCCAGCCGCCCATTTCCTTCCAGCGGTTGACGATGCCGCAGAACAGCTCGGCGGTCTTTTCCGTGTCGTAGCGGGCGGAATGCGCCTCGCGTCCGTCGAAATCGATGTCGGCGCTCTGGCAGGCCCGCGCCAGCACGGTCTGGCCATAGGCCAGGCCCGCCAGGGTGGCGGTGTCGAAGCTGGAGAAGGGGTGGAACGGGTTGCGCTTCAGGTCGTTGCGTGCCACGGCGGCGTTGAGGAAGCCGAGGTCGAAGCTGCTGTTGTGGCCGACCAGGATCGCCCGCTTGCAGCCGTTGGCCTTCAGCGCCTTGCGCACGCCACGGAAGATGTCGGTCAGCGCCGATTCCTCGCTGACGGCCATGCGCAGCGGGTGATCGAGCTTGATCCCGGTGAATTCCAGGGCCGCCTGTTCGATGTTGGCACCTTCGAACGGCTCGACACGGAAGAAGTAGGTGTGTTCCGGGAACAGGAAGCCCTTCTCGTCCATGCCGATGGTGACCGCGGCGATTTCCAGCAGCGCGTCGGTGGCGCTGTTGAAACCGCCGGTCTCCACATCCACCACCACCGGCAGGTAGCCACGGAAGCGTGCTGCCATCGGGTGGCGCGAACCGCCGCCGCCAAGACCTTCCTGGTCGTCGTCGAACTGATCGTCACTCACTTGCTTTCCTCCAGCAGGCGCCAGCGCAGTTTTTCACCGGCGCGCAGCGGGACCACGGTGTTGTCGCCGAACGGCAGGCTGTCCGGGGCGGTCCACTCTTCGCGGACCAGGGTGATGGTGTCGGTATTCGCCGGCAGGCCGTAGAACGCCGGGCCGTGCAAGCTGGCGAAACCTTCCAGTTTGTCCAGGGCGTTGCGTTGCTCGAAGGCTTCCGCATACAGCTCGATCGCCGCATAGGCGGTGTAGCAGCCGGCACAGCCGCAGGCGGCTTCCTTGGCGTGACGGGCGTGGGGCGCGGAGTCGGTACCCAGGAAAAACTTCGGATTGCCGCTGGTGGCAGCGTCCAGCAGCGCGACCTGGTGCGTGTTGCGCTTGAGGATCGGCAGGCAATAGAAGTGCGGACGGATACCGCCGACCAGCATGTGGTTGCGGTTGTACAGCAGATGCTGGGCGGTGATGGTCGCGCCGACGTTGGCCGGAGCTTCCTTGACGAACTGCGCGGCCTCGGCCGTGGTGATGTGCTCGAACACGATCTTCAGGGTCGGGAAACGCTCCACGACGCGGCGCAGATGTTCCTCGATGAACAGCTTCTCGCGGTCGAACACGTCGATCTCGCCGCGGGTCACTTCACCGTGGACCAGCAGGAGCATGCCGACTTCGGCCATGGCTTCCAGGGCGGGGAAGATCTTGTCGATGCTGGTGACGCCGGAGTCCGAGTTGGTGGTCGCTCCGGCCGGGTACAGCTTGGCGGCGTAGACGAACCCGCTGGCCTTGGCCGCGCGGATGTCTTCCGGCTGGGTGCGGTCGGTGAGGTACAGGACCATCAGCGGCTCGAACGGGCTGCCTGCCGGGCGGGCATCGAGGATGCGCTGGCGATAGGCACCGGCTTCGGCGGCATTGCGGACCGGCGGCACCAGGTTGGGCATGATGATGGCGCGGGCGAAGGTGCGCGCCACGTCCCGGACGGTATGAGGCAGCACGGCTCCATCGCGAAGATGAATGTGCCAGTCATCGGGACGCAGGAGGGTCAGGCGATCGGACATTGGGCTTTCCAGGCGGTTCGAACTCGGGCGAATGCTACCGGAAAAGCCTGTTCCGAGCACTCGCTATCAAGTTTTGCCAATGCTGTCCGATAGCCTGCAGGTAAGTGACAGAATTTTGTGGAGCCGCCCGTGCGCCAGCGTTATCTAGCCCTGCTCAGTCTGTTCGCCAGCCTTCCGGCCGCCGCGCTCACGTTCCAGACGCGCGTGGAAAATATCGAATGGAAGGTTGAAGGCGATCAGTTCGAGTGCCGACTGATCCAGCCCATCGCCGATTTCGGCAGTGGCGAGTTCGTGCGCCGCGCCGGCGAGCAGGCGACCTTCCGCCTGCGTTCGACCAGCAACGTGCTCGGCGCAGGTTCGGCGACCCTGCTGGCGGCCGCCGCGCCGTGGCAGCCGGGACGCGGCGACATCAACCTCGGCTCGATCCGCATGTCGCGCAGCGGCGTGCTGTTCAACAGCTCCCAGGGCCAGGCCAGCCGTCTGATCAACGGCCTGCTCGACGGCCGCAGCACGGTGGTGCGCAACTACGCCGGGGAAGCCGGGCAGACCATGGAAGTACGCCTGCTGCCGGTGAAGTTCAACAAGGCCTTCGCCGACTACCAGGCCTGCTCCGCCAAGCTCTTGCCGATGAACTTCGACCAGATCCGCCAGACCCGCGTCGGTTTCCCCGGCAATGGCATCGACCTGGATGCCGACGCCCGTGCGCGGCTCGACGTGCTGCTCGACTTCCTCAAGGCCGACCCGTCGGTCAACCATATCGAGCTGGACGGCCACTCCGATAACAGTGGCAACCGTTTGACCAACCGTGACCTGTCGCGCCGCCGCGCCCTGGCGGTGCAGGAATACCTCAAGGCCCGCGGCGTGCCTGAAGAGAACATCGTCGTTCGTTTCCACGGCGAGCGTTACCCGCTGGCGGCCAACAACTCCGCGGCCAACCGCGCACGCAACCGGCGGGTCAATATCCAGCTCGATCGCGTCACGCCAGTCGAAAAACCTGCCGAGGAGAAACCTGCCGCGCCTGCGCTGCCGGCTCCTGCCGCCACACCGGCACCCTCCGCGGCGCCAGCGAGCCCGGCGGCGCAGGCCCAGCCAGGCAAGCCTGCGGTCAAGTCCTGAGTGCGACCTGCCGTCGCGCTCACGACAGTTCCTGTCGCTTTGTCGTCACAAGCTGTCGCCCCACTGTAAATTCGTCGGCAGGATCGGTAGACTCTACGGTTTTCCGTACAACCCCGTGGAGTGAAGGCATGGCGGACGTAAAAAAGGTCGTACTGGCGTATTCCGGCGGCCTTGATACTTCGGTGATTCTCAAGTGGCTGCAGGATACCTACAACTGTGAAGTGGTGACTTTCACCGCTGATCTGGGTCAGGGCGAAGAGGTCGAGCCGGCCCGCGCCAAAGCCCAGGCCATGGGCGTCAAAGAGATCTACATCGATGACCTGCGCGAAGAATTCGTCCGAGACTTCGTGTTCCCGATGTTCCGCGCCAACACCGTCTACGAAGGCGAGTACCTGCTGGGTACTTCCATCGCCCGTCCGCTGATCGCCAAGCGCCTGATCGAGATCGCCAACGAAACCGGCGCCGACGCCATTTCCCACGGCGCCACCGGCAAGGGCAACGACCAGGTCCGCTTCGAGCTGGGCGCCTACGCGCTGAAGCCGGGCGTCAAGGTCATCGCACCATGGCGCGAGTGGGACCTGCTGTCCCGCGAGAAGCTGATGGACTACGCCGAGAAGCACGGCATCCCGATCGAGCGCCACGGCAAGAAGAAGTCGCCGTACTCGATGGACGCCAACCTGCTGCACATCTCCTACGAAGGCGGTGTCCTGGAAGATACCTGGACCGAGCACGAGGAAGACATGTG
>JAIRVG010000047.1 GCA_031253995.1 Paucimonas sp.
GCGCTGTCGCGCAGAGAACTAGACTGCAAGTGCGCCGCAGTCGGCGTGGGAGCGGATTCATCCGCGATCGGCGGCGAAGCCGTCGTAAAACCTGAGTCCCCAGCTCTCCTGACACACCGGGGCATATTGTTTTAGGGCGGCTTCGCGCCAAATCGGGGATGAATCCGCTCCCACGCCGTCCCTGCTAAATCAATGAGTTATGTGTTGTTCTATGAGAGCTGGCTTGCCAGCGATGGGGCCTGGAGAGCAACGAAGCTGTCCAGGCCTTGCATCAGAAGTCGAAGAACACCGTCTCCCCTTCCCCCTGAATGCGGATATCGAAGCGATACGCCGTCTTCCCGTCCCGCTCGCAGCGGGTCGCCACCAGGGTCTCGCGGCGCTGTGGCTGCTCGATCAGGTTCAGCACCGGATCCTTGCCATTCGCCTCGGCCTCGTCATCGAAGTAGATCCGCGTCTGCAGGTGGATATTGATCCCCCGGGCGAACAGGCTGACGTTGATATGCGGCGCCATCGGCACGCCGGCAGCGTTCTTCACCACGCCCGGCTTGACGGTCTGCATGGTCCACTCGCCGCCGTCGAAGGTGGTGGCGGTGCGGCCAAAGCCGTTGAAGGCGTTTTCCAGGTTGTAGTCGGTCTGGTAGTCGCCGTTGTGGTCGGCCTGCCAGAACTCGATGAACGAGTCGCGTACCAGGTGGCCATTGCCATCATAGACGTTGCCGAACACCACGATATGCTCGCCCGGCGCATCGGACCTGGCCATCTGGCTCCAGATTTCCTGGTCGCGGGTCGGGTTGCCGGCGGCCTCAAGGGCCAGGCCGATATGGACGTAGGGGCCGGCGGTCTGCGAAGGGGTTTCCGGCAGCAGTTCGATAGGCATGACGGTGCTCCTCAGCGGTTTTCGAAGTGGGTCGCGCGCTGGCCGCGCAGGACGATGTCGAAGCGGTACGCCAGGCAGTCCATCGGGTTGGCGTTGCTCATGTCCAGGCGGGCGATCAACAGGTCGACGGCCGCCGGGTTGGCGATGCTCTTGACGATCGGGCACAGCGGGATCAGCGGATCGCCTTCGAAATACAGCTGGGTGATCAGGCGGGTGGAGATCGACGGGCCGCTGATGGAGAAGTGGATATGCGCCGGACGCCAGTCGTTCGGGCCGTTGCGCCATGGGTACGGACCCGGCTTGATGGTGCGGAAGCTGTAGCGGCCTTCGCTGTCGGTCAGGGCGCGGCCGACGCCGCCGAAGTTCGGGTCCAGCGGGGCCAGGTAGCGGTCGTTCTTGTGGCGATAGCGGCCGCCGGCGTTGGCCTGCCACATTTCCACCAGGGTGTTGGGAATCGGCTTGCCGTACTGGTCGAACACGCGGCCGGTGACCAGGATGCGCTCACCGACGGGCAGGCCGCCGTTGTTGAAGTTGAGCAGCAGGTCGTTGTCGTGTTCGCCGAAACGCAGGTGGGAAAAGTCCGGGCCGGTGCTTTCGCTGATCGACTGCGGAATGCTCACCAGCGCCTGGCGCGGCGAACGGGCGATGGAAGTCTTGTAGTCCGGGGTGAAGGCTTTCGGATGCCAGTTCCGATCACGGATGACGAAGCGACTGTTGTCTGTGGCAGACATGTCGTTCTCCTGTTCTTGGAGTTATGGAGAGCCCGATCAGGACGGGCGGTGGTGCGGCAAAGTGTCTCCCGCCAACGGCCCCGCGAAAACTGAATTGTCCGACATCACTCATAACCATTTGGTTATGTGTAACCGATTATCTCACTGGTGGACTAACCTTTAGGACGACACCACCACCCTAGTGGAGAAACTCCCATGCAATGGCGAAAAGGCAGGCGCAGCGACAACGTGGTCGATGCCCGAGGCGAGAGTCCGGGCGGAGGGATGCGCATGGGCGGTGGCAAGGGCCTGACCCTCGGCGCGGTGGTGCTGATCGTCGGCATCGGCCTGCTCACCGGGCAGGACCCGATGCAGATCCTCGGGCAACTGGCCGGGCAGATGCAGCAGGGCGGCGCGCCGACGCAGACCCAGCCGCGACCGGCGGCCAACGACGAAGCCAGCCAGTTCGTCGCCAGCATCCTTGGCGACACCGAGGACACCTGGCGGGCGATCTTTGCCCAGGCCAACCAGCAATACAAGGACCCGAAACTGGTGTTGTTCAGCGGCCAGGTGAATTCCGCCTGCGGCTTCGCCACCTCGGCCACCGGGCCTTTCTATTGCCCGGCGGACCAGCAGGTTTACCTGGACATGAGCTTCTTCCGCGAGATGGAACAACGCTTCGCCGCCGCAGGCGATTTCGCCCAGGCCTACGTGATCGCCCATGAAGTGGGTCACCACGTGCAGACCCTGCTGGGCATCTCGGCCAAGGTCAACGATGCCCGGCGCAGCGGCCAGCGGGTCGAAGGCGCCACCGGCCTGCTGGTGCGCCAGGAGTTGCAGGCCGACTGCTTCGCCGGGGTCTGGGCCTATCAGGCGCAGCAACGACACGACTGGCTGGAGCCCGGGGATGTCGAGGAAGCACTGAATGCCGCCAATGCCATCGGCGACGACCGCCTGCAGCAGCAGGGCCAGGGCCGCGTGGTACCGGACTCGTTCACCCATGGCACCTCGGCGCAGCGGGTGAAGTGGTTCAAGGCGGGGTTCGACAAGGGTGATGTGAACCAGTGCGACACCTTCAAGGCGAAGGTGCTCTGACCTCATTACAAATTTCGTTGGCTTCGCGGACTGTGGGAGCGGGTTCACCCGCTCCCACAGTCCGCGTGCACCTGTAAATGCGGGGTTTGTCACATCTTGTTGAGTATTTCTGTCGGATTTGCTGAAAAAGCGTTTCAGCTAAGCGTCCTGTAGCCGATAAAGCCTGCTCAACGCCCGCTGGCCTCCAAGAAAAAGAACCATCAGCGACCGCCGATCACACCTTTTCCTGGAGGGACTTCGATGAACAGTTGGTTCGCCAACATCAGCGTCAACCGCAAACTCGGGCTGGGCTTCGGCCTTGTGCTCGTGCTCACCGGCCTTCTTGCCCTGGCCGGCTGGACCAGCCTGGGCAGCCTTATCCAGCGCAGCAACTGGATGAGCGACATCACCCGCCTGAACAGCGACCTGACCAACCTGCGCGTCGCGCGCCTGCAGTACATGCTGGCCAACGGCGACGACACCGCTGCCGCCAACGTGCAGGCCAAGCTCAACGACTTCAACAAGCAGCAACAGCTCCTGCTCAACAACTTCAAGAGCCCGGAAAACCTCAAGCTGCTGAACGAGCAGGCGCAGATCATCAGCGCCTACCAGGTCACCCTCAATCGCATGCGCGCCACCTACAAGGCCGGCGCCGACGCCCGTGGCGACCTGGAGACCACCGCCAGCAGCGCCCTGCAACTGATCGACGCGATCAACCGCGACGTGCTCGCCCAGGGCGAGAGCGACGCTGCGCGCCTCGACCAGTACCGCGCCGCCAGCGCTGCCAAGGAGCAACTGCTGCAGGTGCGTTTCGAAGTACGCGGCTATATCGCCGACAACAGCGCACAGAACGAACAGACCGCGCTGCGCCAGCTGGACAACGCCCTCGACTACGCCCGCAAGCTGAACGGCGCCCTGCCCAACGAAACGGCGCGCATCCAGCAGTTCGAGGCCGCCGTGGTCAGCTACCGCGACGCGCTGAACCGCTACAAGAATGCCGTGGCCGACATCGCCGCGGCCCGCGCCGAGATGACCACCCAGGGCTACGACATCGTCAGCCGCAGCGAAGCCCTGTACAAGATCCAGCTCGAACGCCGTGACGCCGAAAGCGCCCAGGCCCGCAGCCTGCAGTTGATCGCCACGCTGCTGGCGCTGCTGGTGGGCATCGCCGCCGCCGTGATCATCACCCGCCAGATCACCCGCCCGCTGCGCCAGACCCTGGAAGTGGTGGAGCGCATCGCTGCCGGCGACCTGACCCACGAGCAACGCGTCACCCGCCGCGACGAACTTGGCGTGCTGCAACAGGGCATCCAGCGCATGGGCACCACCTTGCGCGACCTGATCAGCGGCATCCGCGACGGCGTCACCCAGATCGCCAGCGCTGCCGAAGAGCTGTCGGCCGTCACCGAGCAGACCAGTGCCGGTGCCAACAACCAGAAAGTCGAGACCGATCAGGTCGCCACCGCCATGCATGAAATGGCGACCACGGTGCAGGAAGTCGCGCGCAACGCCGAGCACGCCTCGGCCGCCGCCACCGACGCCGACCGCCAGGCCCGCGCCGGCGATGACGTGGTGACCCAGGCCATCGCGCAGATCGAGAAACTGGCTGACGAAGTGGCGCGCTCCACCGATGCCATGGCGCAGTTGCAGCAGGAAAGCCAGAAGATCGGCAGCGTCATGGACGTGATCAAGTCGGTGGCCGAGCAGACCAACCTGCTGGCCCTCAACGCCGCCATCGAA
This sequence comes from Paucimonas sp., assembly GCA_031253995.1. GTDB lineage: Bacteria > Pseudomonadota > Gammaproteobacteria > Pseudomonadales > Pseudomonadaceae > Aquipseudomonas. Next base: position 4,402 of record JAIRVG010000047.1, read on the forward strand.
GCGGCCCGCGCCGGCGAGGCCGGGCGTGGTTTCGCCGTGGTCGCCGACGAGGTGCGCGGGCTGGCCCAGCGCACGCAGAAGTCCACCGAGGAAATCGAAGTGCTGGTGGCCGGCCTGCAGAACGGTACGCAGCAGGTGGCCAATGTAATGCTCGGCAGCCGCAGCCTGACCGACAGCAGCGTCGAGCTGACGCGCAAGGCCGGGACGTCGCTGGAAAGCATCACCCGGGTGGTCTCGGACATCCAGTCGATGAACCAGCAGATCGCCGCGGCGGCCGAGCAGCAGAGCGCGGTGGCCGAGGAGATCAGCCGGAGCATCCTGAGTGTGCGGGATGTGTCGGAGCAGACCGCGTCGGCCAGTGAAGAGACGGCGGCGTCCAGCGTGGAGCTGGCGCGGTTGGGGAATCAGTTGCAGATGATGGTCAGTCACTTCCGGGTCTGATTCGAAGGCCAATCGCTGGCAAGCCAGCTCCCACTGTGACCGCGTCTGTGGGAGCTGGCTTGCCAGCGATGAGGCCCGAAAGAGCACAACAATCCTCCGGGCCCTGGCACCTTATTTAACGACCTGCCCTACTCCCCTGCCCCGCGGATCCGAAGCCGTCTCCAGCTTCTCCCCGTTCACCCGGATCGCCTGCACATCCCCCATCTCCCACCCCTGGTCCTCCAGGGTGTAGCCCATCTTCTTCAGCTCCTGCGCCACCTCACCGGTCAACGGTGCAAAGGCATCGAAGTAGATGGTGTCCTTGGGCAACAACTGGTGATGCACGCGTTGCGCTGCCACGGCCTTCTCCAGCGGCAGGTCGTAGTCATACAGGTTGTTCAGCACCTGGAAGATCGAGGTAAAGATCCGCGAACCACCCGGCGTCCCCAGCACCAGGGTGACCTTGTCATCGCGGGTCACCAGGCTCGGGCTCATCGACGACAGCATGCGCTTGCCCGGCTCGATGGCATTGGCATCGCCACCCACCACGCCAAAGGCATTGGCCACCCCCGGCTTGGAGCTGAAGTCATCCATCTCGTCGTTGAGCAGGAAGCCCGCGCCTTTCACCACCATCCCGCTGCCATAGTCCCAGTTCAGGGTGTAGGTGTTGCTCACCGCGTTGCCCTGCTTGTCGACGATGGAGAAGTGCGTGGTCTGGTGCGGTTCCAGCCCCGGACGGACCTTCTCGGTCTCGGAAATCGCGTTCGGATTGACCTCCTTGGCTCGCCGCGCCAGGTACTCCGGCGCCACCAGCTCGGCCACCGGCACCTTGGCGAAGGCCGGGTCGCCGAGGTAGTCGGCACGGTCGGCGAACACCCGTTTCTCGATTTCCGCCAGCAGGTGGATATAGCGCGCCGAGTTCAGCCCGACACCCTTGAAGTCCGCCGCACGCTGCTCCTTGATCCCCAGCAACTGGGCCAGGGCGATGCCGCCGGAGCTTGGCAGCGGCGCGGTGTAGACCACGTTGCCGCGCCAGTCGATGCGCATCGGCTCGCGCCACACGGCCTTGTAGTCCTTGAGGTCGTCCTTGCTGATCAGGCCGTTGCTGGCCTGCATCTGCGCCACCAGCAGGTCGGCGGTCTTGCCCTGGTAGAACTCGCTGACGCCCTTGTCGGCGATGCGTTCCAGGGTCTGCGCCAGCTCCGGTTGCTTGAAGGTCTCGCCAACCTTCATCTGCCCGAAGTAGTCGTTGAAGTTGGTGCTGTCCTTGAACAGGCCAAGAGCGTCCTCGCGGTACTGGTACTGCTTGGCCGCGACCTTGAAGCCATTCTTCGCATAGCCCACCGCCGGGGTGATCAGCTCGGACCAGGGCAGCTTGCCGAATTTCTTGTGCGCCTCCCACAAGCCCATCACCGTGCCCGGCACGCCGGCGGCGCGAGCGCCGACCAGGCTGAGGTTCTCGATGATCTCGCCCTTCTCGTCCAGGTACATGTTGCGCGTGGCCGCCTTCGGCGCTACCTCGCGGTAGTCGAGGAAGTACGCCTTGCCGTCCATGTACAGGGTCATGAATCCGCCGCCGCCAATATTGCCGGCCTCGGGGTAAGTGACGGCGAGGGTGAAGGCCGTGGCCACCGCGGCATCCACCGCGTTGCCGCCTTTCTTCAGGATATCGGCGGCAACCTGTGCGCCATATTGATCGGGTGCGGCGACCGCGCCGCCTTCCAGCGTGACTGCATAAGTGGTTGAGCTGGCGAGGATCGCCGCAGAGAAGCCCAAGGTGCGAAACATCACAACGCGCATAGATACGTCCCTGGTTGTTGTTTTCGTTGAACACTCATTAAGGCCCATGAGGGAAGAGTTATCAAACGAGGTAGGACATTTCCTTTTCAGCAGGCGTACATCGCCAACTTGCGTTGCATGAAGTCGAGGAAGCACTGGATGCGCAAGGCCAGTTGCGAGTTGCGGTAGTACACCGCGTTGATGGGCTGGCGATAGCCGCTGTTGAAGTCGCCCAGCAGCACCTGGAGGCGACCGGCGCGGATGTCTTCGTGGGTCATGAAGTGCGACAGGCAGGCGATGCCCTCGCCGGCCAGCACCAGGGCGCGCAGGGTCTCGCCGCTGGACGCGCAGAGGTCCGGGCGGATCAACAGGCGGTCGCCTTCGCTGTGGCGCAGCGGCCAGTGGTTGAGGGTCTCGGTCTGGGTGAAGCCGAGCAGGGTGTGCCCGGTCAGGTCCTCGACCCGCTGCGGCGAACCGTGGCGCTCCAGGTATTCGGGGCTGGCCAGCAGGTTCAGCGGGCTGCAGCCGAGGGAGCGGGCATGCAGGCTGGAGTCGGCCAGGTCGCCGATGCGGATGGCTACGTCGGTGCTCTGTTCCAGCAGGTCGATGATCAGGTCGTTGGTGTTCAGCTCCAGCTGGATCTGCGGGTACAACTCGCGAAACTCGGCCACCCAAGGCACGACGGCGTGCAACATGAACGGCAGCGCGGCATTGATCCGCAGGCGTCCGGAGGGCGTCTGCCGATGCCGCGAGAGGTGGTCCTCAAGATCGTCCATCTGTTGCAGGATAGCCTTGGCCCGCTCGAAGAAGAAGCGCCCTTCCTCGGTCAGGTCCATGCGCCGCGTGGTGCGGTTGATCAGGGTGGTGCCCAGCTTGCTTTCCAGGCGCGACAGGGTGCGACTGATCGCCGAAGGCGTCTGCCCGCCCTGCTCGGCGGCGGCGGAAATCGAGCCGCACTCGATCACCGAGACGAACACCTGCAACTCATCGGACCTGGCTTTCACGGGACTACCTCGCGACACATGACGCGCGAATAGATAGCCCCTCGCCCGGCCCGACGCAAGTTCGCGTCAGGCGTGGAGGCCGAAAACCTTCGCCAGGTGCGCCTCGTAGGCGGCCACTGCGGCCGGCACGTCGGGTTGCTTCATCACATCGGTGGCGAGGAAGGTCGGCAGGCCGCTCATGCCGAGGAACTGGTTGGCCTTGTGGAACGGGAAGTAGACCGCGTCGACGCCCTTGCCCTCGAAGAACTGGCCAGGCTCGTCGAACGCTTCCTGTGGCGCGTTCCAGGTGAGCGACAGCATGTACTGCTTGCCCTGGATCAGGCCGCCGCTGCCGTATTTCTTCGAACCGTCGGAGCGGGTGCGGCCGTCGCTGGCGTAGAGGCTGCCGTGGCCGGCGGTGAAGACCTCGTCGAGGTACTGCTTGACGGTCCAGGGCGCGCCCATCCACCAGCCGGGCATCTGGTAGATCACCACGTCGGCCCAGAGGATCTTCTCGACTTCTTCACGGTTGTCGTAGCCACCGTCGATGTAGGTGGTCTTCACGTCGTAGCCGGCGCGGTCGAGGAACGCCAGCGCGGTGTCGTGCAGGGTTTCGTTCAGGCGGCCATCGGAGTGGGCGAATTGCTTGCCGCCGTTGAGCAACAGGATCTTCTTCATGTCTTGCCTCATCTGTCGTGGGTCGCGCCAAGGCCGTTGGCCGGGGGACCGGGATATCGGATGGCGGCAGATTAGTGAGGGAAAGGCGTGGGAAAAACCGTCAGCGGAACAAAATACTTTTGATCTAAAAGCACGAATCGAAGACATATTGTTGAAATAGAATCAGCGCTTCATTTCAACGAGGTCCTTTCCATGAGCGAACCCTGCGGCTTCATTCTCAAAGCCAAGACCCGTCCGGACAAGGCCGAGGCCTTCGAAGCGCTGTTCCGCGCCTACGTCGAGCCGAGCCGCGCCGAACCCGGCTGCATCGAGTACCACATGCTGCGCGACAAGGAAGACCCGACCCTGTTCGTCTTCTACGAGATCTGGGCCAGCCAGGCCGCCCTCGACGAACATTCGGCGCTGCCGCACATGCGCGAGTTCTTCGACAAGCGCATGGAATACCTGGAGCGGGACTTCGATATCCAGCACATCGAGATGCTCAGCGAGTCCTCCGCTAGCCGTTGATCATCAGGTGCGCGCCGAGCAGCGCCATGCCGATGAAGAAGCAGCGCTTGAACAGCTGCGCGCTGATGCGCTGGCGCAGCCACTGGCCGAACAGCATGCCGAGCAGCGCCGGCGCCAGCACCAGCAACGACGCGCCCAGGGCCTCGCCACCCAGCGCATCCTGTCCGGCCAGGCCGATGGCCAATGCCACGGTGGAGACGGTGAACGACAGGCCCAGGGCCTGGACGCGCTCGTCCCGATCCAGGTCCAGCGCGCCCAGGTAGGGCACGGCGGGAATCACGAAGACGCCGGTGGCGGCGGTGACCAGTCCGGTCACCCCGCCGCACAGCGGCCCCAGCCATTTCTCCTGTCGCGGCTTCAGGCTGAACGGTGGCAGCCACAGGCCCACCGCGGCATACGCCAGCAACGCCGCGCCGAGGGCGTGAACGGCCCAGGCACCGCTGCTCATGCCCAGCCAGCGGCTGCCGACCAGTGTCCCGACGAAGATCATCAGCAACAACGGCCACAGACGCTTGAGCAATGCCTGCAAATGCCCGCCGATCGCCAGTTGCCAGAGATTGGTGACGGTCGAAGGCACGATCAGCAAGGCCGCTGCCTGCGCCGGAGACATAGCCAGGCCCAGCAGGCCCATGGCGATGGTGGGCAGGCCGAGGCCGATCACACCTTTGACTGCGCCGGCCAGGAGGAAGGTGAAGAGGACCAGCAGGGTCAGGGCTGGGCCGATGGTTTGGTAGAAGCTGAGAAAGGTAGTCATGGCGCTATGCTGCCTCGGACAAGGCGTACAGGCCATTCGTAATTCCTCAACCCTGACTATTGCAAGGCAATAGCCTGGTTAAACTTGCATTTCGTTACTATCCGCCAAGAGCACCATTGCCATTGCCTGCTTGAATGAGTTGGCACCACGAGAATCTTTTCTCCAATCCAGCGAAGAATGTAGATCAACGGTATGGTCGACCCGGTTGTAGGGCCAACCTTGCGTATCTACAATGTTTCTACTTTTAGGAGGTACGCATGCAAGTCAGAATCCAGCAGTGGGGCAACAGCGCCGCGATCCGTCTTCCGTCGACGGTGCTCAAGCAGATGAGCCTCGCCAGCGGCGATGTTCTGGTACTCGATGTATCCGAAGAGACCATCACGCTGAAACCCGTCAAAGCCCGCCCTCGCTACCGTCTGGCCGACCTGATGGCACAGTGCGACCTGACTGCGCCGGAGCCGGAAGAACTGGCAGCCTGGAATGCGATGCAACCTGTGGGACGTGAAGCTTGAGGCGGGCAAGGTTTGCCCGTGCCGATATCGTTCGCCTGAATCTGAACCCCACCTCAGGACGCGAGCAGCAAGGTGATTTTCGTCCGGCGTTGGTACTGACTCCCGTCGCCTACAACACCAGCGGGCTGGCGGTGATTGCACCTATCACCCAAGGTGGCGATTTCGCCCGGTACTCTGGTTTCGCCGTCACGCTCTGCGGCTCGGGAACGGAAACCCAGGGTGTCGTCCTGTGCAACCAGATTCGCTCGGTTGATCTGGAGGCTCGCGGCGCCAAGCGAATCGAGTCAGTACCCGAAGAAGTCATCGAAGACGCACTGGCTCGCGTTCAAGCACTGTTCGAATAACCCGATGCACTTCGACCTCATCGACCTCCGCCTTTTCCTCCACACCGTCGAGTGCGGCAACATCACCGCCGGCGCCCAGCGCAGCCACCTGTCGCTGCCGGCGGCCAGCGCGCGGATCCGGGCGATGGAGAACTCGCTCGGCATTGCCCTGCTGGAGCGTAATCGCCGTGGCGTGCAGCCCACGCCAGCGGGCCAGGCACTGGTCACCCACGCGCGGCAGATCGGCCAGCAGGTAGAGCGCCTGCAGTTCGACCTGGCCCAGTACGCCAACGGCCTGCACGGCCAGGTACGCCTGCTGTGCAACACCGCCGCGCTGACCGAGTACCTGCCCGAACTGCTCGCCAGCTTCCTGCGCGAGCGGCCGCATATCGACGTGGATATCCAGGAATTGCCCAGCCTGCGTATCGTCCAGGCCCTCGGCCAGGGCATCGCCGATCTTGGGATCGTCTCCACCGCCGTAGCCACCGGCGACCTGCAGACCCGCCCGTTCCGCGACGACCCGCTGGTACTGATCATGGCCCCGGACCACCCCCTCGCCACTGTGGATAACCCCGGTTTTCCCCGATCCCTCGAACACGGTTATGTCGGCCTTGGCGCCAGCAGCGCCCTCGCCCTTCATCTTGAAGAACAGGCCCTGCACCTCGGCCGGCGCATGCAGGTGCGGGTGCGTGCAGAAGGCTTCGACGGGGTGATCCGCATGGTCGCCCACGGCGCCGGGCTGGGCATCGTGCCGCTGGCAGCGGTGCGGCGCTGGCAAGGGCTGTTGCCGCTGCGCAGCGTGGCCTTGCTGGAAGACTGGGCGCAGCGGCGCTTGCTGCTCTGCGCACGGGATTTCGCGGCGTTGCCGGGCCAGGCGCTGGCCTTGCTGGACGCCCTGGCGCCGCGCGTTTAGACAACTGGACGTCGAACACAGGCAATTGCCGGACGAATCGCCTCGCTAGGCTGCGGACTCTTTCATCTGTCTGACGGAGCCCACATGAGCAAGCCAATCGTCGTCCTTCGCGATACCCACCCGCTGCCGGTACTCGACGCCTGCAAATGGGAAAAACTGGCGGGCGACCCGCACACCGTCAACCTCAACGCCTACACCAGCGAAGACGGCAGCAAGATCATGGGCACCTGGATCTGCACCCCGGGCAAATGGCGGGTGAACTACGAGAAGTGGGAGTACTGCCATTTCCAGGAAGGCTACTGCGTGATCACCCCTGATGGCCAGGAGCCGATTCACCTGCGGGCGGGGGATATCTTCATCGTCGAGCCGGGGATGAAGGGGACCTGGGAAGTGGTCGAGACCGTGCGCAAGTACTTCGTGTTTGCTTGATCTACGTGGTCCTTGTGGGAACGGGTTCACCCGCTCCCACAAGGACCGCGTCGTCACTCAGGCTTGCGGTAACCCTCGACGATCGCCGAGAAGTCCTTCCCGCCATCCCCCCGCAGGCTCATCGCCTGATACAACTGCTGCGCCACCGCCCCCAGGATCACCGGCTGGTGCGCCTGCTTCGCCGCCTCGGTCGCCAGCCCCAGGTCCTTGAGCATCAGTTCCGCGCCAAAACCACCGGTGTAGCCCCGCGACGCCGGCGCCGTCTCGATGATGCCCGGCCACGGGTTGTAGGTGTCGGAACTCCAGCAACGCCCGGTCGAGCTGTTGATGATCCCGGCCAGCACCTTGGTGTCGATCCCCAGCGCGTTGCCCAGGGCCATGGCCTCGGACACGCCGACCATGGAAATCCCCAGCAGCAGGTTGTTGCAGATCTTGGCGATCTGCCCGGTCCCCACCTCGCCGCAGTGCACGATATTGCGCCCCATCTGCGCCAGCACCGGTTGCAGGGTGGCGAACAGAGCCTCGCTGCCGCCGACCATGAAGGTCAGGGTGCCCGCCGCCGCGCCGCCGGTACCACCGGAGACCGGCGCATCGCCCATGTCCACACCTTGCCTGGCCGCCGCCGCAGAGACTTCGCGAGCGGTCTGCGGATCGATGGTGCTGCAATCCACCACCGGCGTACCGGCGCGCACGCCGGCCAGCACGCCGTTCTCGCCGAGGTACACGCTGCGCACATGGGCAGCGGCCGGGAGCATGGTGATCACCAGCTCGGCGTTGCTTGCCGCATCCCGCGGCGAGTCACTGATATGGCCACCCAGCTCGGCCAGTTCGGCGAGGATGGTGGTGTTGAGGTCGAACAGGTTGAGGCTGTGGCCGGCCTTGATCAGGTTGCGCGCCATCGGCGCGCCCATGTTGCCCAGCCCCACGAATGCGATACGCATGATCAACTCCTTAGCGCAGGCTGATGGTGGTGTTCACGCCATCGTTGACGCTGTCGTCATCGAACCAGCGGGCGGTGACGGTCTTGGTCTGAGTGTAGAACTGCACCACCTGCTTGCCGTACGGACCGAGGTCACCGAGCTTGGAACCACGGGACCCGGTGAAGCTGAAGAACGGTACCGGTACCGGAATCGGGATGTTGATGCCGACCTGTCCGACATCGATTTCCGCCTGGAACTTGCGCGCCGCCGCGCCGCTCTGGGTGAACAGGCCGGTGCCGTTGCCGAAGGGGTTGCGGTTGACCAGGGCGATGGCTTCGTCGAGGGTGTCGACTTCCAGCACCACCAGCACCGGGCCGAAGATTTCCTGGGTGTAGATCTGCATCTCGGTGGTCACCCCGGAGAACAGGGTCGGACCGACGAAGTTGCCGTTCTCGTAGCCCGGCACCTTCACGTCGCGGCCATCCAGCTCCAGCTTGGCGCCTTCGCGGATACCGCTCTCGATCAGGCCCAGCACGCGCTCCTTGGCGCGCTTGGAAATCACCGGGCCGACATCGGTGCCGGGTTCGCAACCGGCATTCACCTTCAGCTTAGAGGCCAGCACCTTGAGGTCCGGCAGCCACTCGCGGGCCTTGCCCACCAGCACCGCCACGGAGGTGGCCATGCAGCGCTGGCCAGCAGCGCCGAACGCAGCACCGGCCAGGGCATTGAGGGTCTGTTCGCGGTTGGCGTCAGGCAGGACCACCGCATGGTTCTTCGCCCCCATCATCGACTGCACGCGCTTGCCGTGCTGGCCGGCCAGGTTGTAGACGTGAGTGCCCACTTCGGTCGAGCCAACGAAGGAAATTGCCTTGATGTCAGCATGGGTGCAGATCGCGTCCACCACCTGCTTGCCTCCGTGCACCACGTTGAGCACACCCGCCGGAACGCCAGCCTCGATGGCCAGTTCCACCAGCATCATGGTCGAGAGCGGATCCTGCTCGGACGGCTTGAGGACGAAGGTGTTGCCGCAGACGATGGCCATCGGGAACATCCACAGCGGGATCATCGCCGGGAAGTTGAACGGAGTGATGCCGGCGCAGACGCCGATCGGCTGGCGCAGGGTGTAGGTGTCGACGCCGCCGGCGACGTTCTCGGCGAACTCGCCCATCTGCAGGGTGCCGATGCTGCACGCATGCTCCACCACTTCCAGGCCGCGGAAGATATCGCCCTCGGCGTCGGCGATGGTCTTGCCCTGCTCGGCGCTGAGGGTCACGGCGATGCGCTTGGAGTGTTCGCGGATCAGCGCCTGCAGGCGCAGCATGATGCGCATCCGCGCACCAATGGGCGTGTCTTTCCAGGTCTTGAAGGCGCGCTGCGCGGCAGCGACCGCGGCGTCCACTTCCTCGGCGGTAGCGAAGGGCACCCGCGCCAGCACTTCCTGGGTGGCCGGGTTGACGATGTCGCGCCATTCACTGGTCTTCGACTCGACCCACTGACCGTCGATCAGCAGGCGGACCTGGTCGACCTTGGTCTGACCGGGGGTGTGGGGTGCGTTCATGAGGCTTCTCCAGAATATTGTTGTTAGCGAGAGAATGGCCGCCGTGACAGGACTTGGGGCCTGGGCTGTTTTCGAGTATAGATGTGCAAACATCTAACAAGAACGCACATAAAAACCGGTCCAACATGCAAAAAAACATCACCTCGCTGGGCTCGCTGAACTGGGATGACCTGAAGTTCTTTCTGGAGGTGGCGCGCACCCGCAAGGCCAGCAGCGCGGCCAAGCGCCTGGGGGTCGACTACACCACGGTGTCGCGGCGCATCAGCTCGCTGGAGCAGGCACTGGGCACCTTGCTGTTCGAAAAGTCGCGGACCAGCGGCTTCGTCCTGACCGCCGAGGGCCAGCGCCTGCTGAGCTATGCGGAGTCGATCGAAAGCACGCTGCATATCGCCTGCGAGCAGGTGTCCGGCTCCGGGGTGGCGTTGTCCGGGCATGTGCGCATGGGCTGCACCGAAGGCTTCGGCAGCTTCTTCATCACCCCACAGCTGAGCCACTTCGTCGACACCTACCCGGCGATTTCCGTGGACATCCTGCCGCTACCGCACTTCATCAGCCTGTCCAAGCGCGAGGCGGATATCGTCATCGCCCTGGAGCGACCGGAGCATGGGCCCTATGTGTGCTGCAAGCTGTGCGACTACCGCCTGCGCCTGTACGCGACCCGGGACTACCTCGACAACCACCCGCCGATCCGCCGCGCCAGCGACCTGGGCGAGCATCCGTTCATCAGCTATGTGGACGACCTGGCGTTCAGTTCGGAGCTGCTGTACCTGAACAACCTGCTGCCCAATGCCAGTGCGCACCTGCGCAGCACCAGCGTGATCGCGCAGTTCGTGGCGGCGCAGCAGGGACGGGGGCTGGCGATCCTGCCGTGCTTCCTGGCGGCGCAGGATCCACGGCTGGTGCCGGTGTTGCCAGAGGAGGTGCAGATCACCCGGCAGTTCTGGATGTACTGTCGGGAGGATCTGAGGAAATTGAAGCGGATTACGCTGTTGTGGGACTACATCAGGGACGTGACGGAGCGGAACAGGCCGTTGCTGATGGGAGAATCGCCAGTCATGCAGTTTCCGGAGTGACGCGGGCCGCTACACCCGCTCCAGCATCAACCCCGAGATCCGCTTCACCTTGCGCTCCACCGCTTCTTCCAGCACCCCGGCCCGTGGCTCGACCAGGCTGAACCAGTCCTTGGCGCGGGTGATCCCGGTGTAGATCAGCTCCTTGGTCAGCACCGGGTTCAGCGCGTCCGGCAGCACCAGCGCGGTATGGGCGAACTCCGAGCCCTGGGACTTGTGCACGGTCATGGCGTACACCGTTTCCACCTCGCTCAAGCGGCTCGGCAGGACGAAGCGCACACCACCCCGCCCATCATTGCGCGGGAAGGCGACCCGCAGCGGCGCCACCTCGGACTGGCCATCCGGGATGCGCAGGGCGATGCCGATATCGCCGTTCATCAGGTTCAGGCCATAGTCATTACGGGTCACCAGTACCGGCCGGCCTTCGTACCACAGCTGGTCGCCCTCGATCAGCCCGGCCTGGGTCAGCACCCGGCCGACCCGCTGGTTCAGCCCTTCTACGCCCCACGGCCCCTTGCGCACGGCACAGAGCAACTGGAAACGCTCGAAGGCCTTGAGGACGCTCAGCGCCCAGTCGCTCCAGCATGGATCATCGATGGCCCGTCCGGCGGCCGGACGGCCCTGGCGAATGGCATGCAGGTACTCGCGATACCCCAGCGGCCCTTTCGGTCCGAGGTTGTGCCCGTCCAGCACCAACCGGTCGAGGGCACGGTCCTGCTCGCCGCGCAGGCTCACGCCGAACACATCCTTGTAATCGCCCTCGCGCAGCAAGGCCCGCGCCTGAACCGCTGCCTGGCGGTTGACCAGTCGCGCCAGCTGGCCGATCCCACTGCCTTCGCCGAAACGCCGCGACCGCCGCAGCATCACCACCTGCTGGGCCAGCGGATGCCGTTCGCTGTCACCCGGCTCCAGCCCGCTGGCTGCCAGCGACTCGCCACTCACCTGTTCCAGCCAGGCTTGTGTTTCCGGGCTGTAGCATCCCTCTTCCGCATCCCGGCACAGATCGCCGAGCACCGCGCCCGCCTCCACCGACGCCAACTGGTCCTTGTCGCCCAGCAGGATCAGGCGGGCGTTTTCCGGCATGGCGGCAAGCAGGTTGGCCATCATTTCCAGGTCGATCATCGATGCCTCGTCCACCACCAGCACATCCAGCGGCAACGGGTTGCCGGCGTGATGACGGAAGTGCCGCGAGTTGGGCCGACTGCCCAGCAGGCGGTGCACGGTGGAAACATCGCTGGGGATCTGCTCGCGCACCGCAGCGCTGACCGTCAGCTTCTCGACCTGCTGGCCGATGGACTCGGTCAGCCGCGCCGCAGCCTTGCCGGTGGGCGCCGCAAGACGAATCCGCAGCGGCCGCCCCGCTTCCACCGCCGGCTCCTGCAGCAAGGCCAGCAGGCGCACCACGGTGGTGGTCTTGCCAGTGCCGGGGCCCCCGGTGATGATGCTGAACGCACCACGGGTGGCCAGGGCGCAGGCGAGTTTCTGCCAGTCGATCTGCCCGGCCTCGGCACCTTCGCGGAACAGGTTGTCGAGGCGCGCCCGCAGGTCGCCAGGCGTCGGCTCGGCCTGTTGCAGGCGCTGGCGCAGGGCGCTGTCGATCTGACGTTCATAGGTCCAGTAGCGGCGCAGGTAGAGCCGGCCCTCGCTGAGGACCAGCGGGCGCGCCAGGTGTTGGGGATCGTCGCCGTTCGCCACCAGCGAGCTGGCGCGCAGGCGTTGCAGCCAGGTGTCTGCGCTCAGGCGCTCCAGCAGTTGCGACGGCAACAGCAAGGGGCCGGCCAGGGCATCGCCCTCCGGCGGCAGGGACAGGGCGAAATCCGGCTCGGCCAGGGTCTTCTGCAGGTCGAGGCAGACATGTCCATGCCCCAGTTGGTGGCTGGCCAGCGCCGCGGCCAGCAGCACCAGGGAATCGCCCTCGGGTTCGCGATCACGCAGGAAGCCGGTGAAGGCGCGGTCCAGCGAGCGCAGCCAGCCACGCTCGACCCAGCGATCGAGCAAGGCCAGCAGGTCGTTGCTGTCGCTCAGCGGCGCCAGGGCGGCGAGGTGATCGGCATCCAGCGGGGTCGGCAGCAGGTCATCGAAGGTGCGGGTCATGGGGCGTCTCCAAACAGGTCCTGTTGCACTACGGCCGGCGCGCCGCGGAACAGCGCATCGAGTTGTTCGATCAAGACCCGCGGCGGCTTGACGAAGTACACACCTCGCGTTGGCGAATGAGCACCGCGCAGGAAGATGTACACCGCGCCACCGACATGCCGGTCGTAGTCGTAGTCCGGCAGCCGCGCACGCAACTGGCGATGCAGGGCCAGCAGGTAGAGCACGTATTGCAGGTCATAGCGGTGTTCGAGGATCGCCGCTTCCATGGCCACCTCGCTGTAGGCCAGGTCATCGGGACCGAGCCAGTTGGACTTGTAGTCGGCCACGTAGTAGCGCCCGTCGTGCTCGAAGGCGAGGTCGATGAAGCCCTTGAACATGCCGTTCAGCAAGGCCTCCTGCGCCGCCAGACGCGAGGCGCCCTCGTGGGTGTACTGGGCCACCAGGCGGTCCAGACGCTGCACATCGACCCGGTGGCTGGCGAACCAGAACTCCATCTCGATCTGGTACTGGCTCAGTGCGCCGAGTGCCACCGGTGCATTGGCGCTACCCAGGGGCAAGGGTGATTGCAACAGATGTTGAAGCCATTGGCTCAGGGTGTTGATCCAGCCCTTCCAGTCGCGGCGATTGCAACGCTGGGCAACGGTGTCGTGCAACGCCTGCGGTGCCGCGACAACCCGCTCGAAGCCCTGCTGTCCGGCCCACTCCAACAGGCCGTGAAGGAAGGTACCGGGGTTCGGTCCACGGGGGAAACGGTGGATATCGCCTGCGGTCGCCGCCACTTCGCGCAGGGCGTTGGGATCAGGGCGCTCGTCATCCAGCAGTTGCTGGGCCTGGGCCACGTCGGCGTCCAGCTCCAGGGCTGCCTCGCCGATGCGCAAGGCACTGTAGGAAGCGATCCACCAGTTTTCCGCGGCACGCCGCTTCGGTTCGCGCACGGCCAGCAATTCGTCGCGCTGGCGGGGAGGTACGTAGACCTGGTCATCCACCTCGGGTGGTGGCTCGCTGCTGATGGCGTCGCAACCGCGCTTCAGTTCGTCGATCCAGCCGGACAGCGCCGTGGAATCAACCAGCGGTGCACCGCCACCGAGCAGGTAGCCCAGCGCGCTGCGGTGCAACAGCGATTCCTTGCCGGTGCCACGCTTGAGGTCGGCGACACCCAGCCAGCAGGCATGCCTAGCCCGGGTCAGGGCCACGTAGAACAGACGCAGGTCCTCAGCCAGGCGCTCGTCGTCGGCCATGGCGATCTGCTGCTCGGTGGGGCTCAGGGTCAGGTGCGCAGCTCCAGACTCGTCATGCCAGCCCAGCGGCAGGCGCTTGCCATCCACCGGCTTGGCAGTGCAGATGAAGGGCAGGAATACCAGCTCGTATTCCAGCCCCTTGGACTTGTGGATGGTCACCACCTTGACCAGTTGCTCGTCGCTTTCCAGACGCAGGATCTGCTCTTCGCCAGCCTGTCCGGAGGCGGCCAGGTGCTCGCCGAGATGGCGGATCAGCGCCTGCTCGCCGTCCAGCTCGGTAGCGGCCTGCTGCAGCAGTTCGGCCAGGTGCAGCAGGTTGGTGAGTACACGCTCGCCATCACCACGGCCCATCAACACGATGGGCAGGTCGAAGTCGTGCAGCAGGCGTCGCAGCATCGGCAGCACGCCCTGCAGGCGCCAGATCAGCCGGTACTGGCGGAACTGCATGACGCGGTTTTCCCAAAGCATCTCGTCTTCGTTGAGCTGCGCCAGGGCACGCAGTGGCTGCCCGAGCGTGCTGCTGGCCAGCGCGGCCTTGAGCAGGCGTTCGTTGTCCGGCTCGGCGCAGGCCTTGAGCCAGGCCAACAGGTCGCGGGCTTCCTGGGCGGCGAACACCGAGTCCTTGTCCGAGAGGTAGACGCTGCGCACGCCCCGCGCCGCCAGCTCGGCGCGGACCAGCTGCGCCTCGCGACCGTCGCGCACGAGGATGGCGATATCCGAGGGCAGGCAGCCACGCAAGGTACCGTCTACCTGGAGGAAGCCGGCACTGCCCCGCTCGCCGCCATTGAGCAAGTGAGCTATCCGGGTCGCGCAACTGGCCGCCATCTGCTGGCGATAGACCGCGCTGGACAACGGCGCATCACTGGCCTGGTGCCAGAGGTTCAACGCTGGTACGGGCTGCCCGCCGACCTGCAAGCGCTCCTTGTGGCCACGCGCCTTGACCGCGACGAAGGGCACTGGGTTGTCACCACGCGGATCACGGAAGAGGAAGGCACCCCGCCCTTCCTCACGCACCTCGGCCTGGAGGAAGACGTGGTTGACGGCGGTGACCATCGGCTGGGTCGAGCGGAAGTTGGTGTCCAGGCTGTGCAGGCGCCCGGTGGTGGCGCGCCGGGCGCCGAGGTAGGTGAAGATGTCGGCGCCGCGGAAGGCGTAGATCGCCTGCTTGGGGTCGCCGATCAGGAACAGGCCGGTGTCGCGGACATTGTCCTCGATGCGGTAGATGCATTCGAAGATGCGGTACTGCACTGGGTCGGTGTCCTGGAATTCGTCGATCAGGGCTACCGGGAACTGCTCGCGGATCAGCCCGGCCAGACGCTCGCCAGCCGCACCGTCGAGGGCATGGTCGAGGCGCTGGAGCATGTCGTCGAAGCCCATTTCCGCACGACGGCGCTTTTCCTGTTCGAAGCGTTGCGACACCCACGCGGCGGCGTGCTCAAGCAGTTGTGCATCCGGGGTCGGCAGTGCCTGCAATTGCTCACGCAGGGTGACCATGGCATCCAGCGCGGGGTGGCTCGGTGGCTCGCCTTTCCAGGCCTCGGCCATGCCGTCGGGGGTAAAGCGGGTGAAGCCGGTACCGATGTCCAGCACCTGCGCCTGCTCATCCTCGGCCCAGACGCAGAGCTTGTCGCACCAGGGTTTGAAGTAGCGTTCCTGCATCTTGCTGCCATTGACCTGCTTGGCGGCCACGGCGTCGCGACACAGTTGCAGCAGCTCCCGGGACCACTGCGCCCAGGGCGCTTTAAGGCTGCGCAACTGCTCGTCGCGCTGATGCAGGACCTCGGCGATGACCTCCTGAGGCTCCAGCGTCCGCACTTCGCCGGCATGTCGGCCGAACAGCGCCCGCACCCGCGGCAACAGGGCATCCGGGCTGCCCCAGTGCTCCCGCACCCAGGCCAGCGCCTCGCCCTCCATGCCATAGCAGAAACGTCGCCAGTAATCGCGCATGACCTGGCCGAGCAGCTCGCTGTGGTCGGTCTCCAGGGTCTGGGTGAACAGGCTGCCACTGTCGAAGGCGTGCTCGCGCAACATCCGCTGGCACCAGCTGTGGATGGTCGAGACGGCGGCTTCGTCCATCCATTGCGCGGCCACTTCGAGGCGGTTGGCGCAGGCCAGCCAGGTGTCCGCGGGATAGTCATCACGCAGTTGGGTCAGCAGCGGATCGGCTTCGGCCAGATCGCCACGGAAGAAGCGTGCGGCCTCAGCCAGGCGGGTACGGATCCGCTCGCGCAGCTCCTTGGTGGCCGCATCGGTGAAGGTCACCACGAGGATCTGCGGCGGCAGCAGTTCGCGGCCGAAGCCCTGCTCGCCGCCATGGCCGAGCACCAGGCGCAGGTACAACGCGGAGATGGTGAAGGTCTTGCCGGTACCGGCACTGGCCTCGATCAACTGGCTGCCGTGCAGCGGGAAGGTCAACGCCAGGGGGGCCTGCTTGATGGACTCGCTCATGGACGTACCTCCTCGTTGGCCAGTGTCTGCCATGGGGCTTCGAACATGGGCTTGTACAGGGCCTCGCACCAGCCCTCGAATTCCTCGCTGGCGGTGAGCGCCGCGAAGTCGTTGAATTGCCGGGCCAGGGCCACGCTCTCGCTGCGCTCGCCCTCGCGCTGGCCGTCACCGTCATAGGCCTTGGCGGCGTCGGCGAGGGCCTTATCCGGGTCCTTGCCGGCGAGCCAGGCGAAGGCGGTCTTGATCGCCACCGGCAGTGGCGCGTTCATGCCGGCCTGGCGCGAGACCAGCAAATGGCTGAGCAGCTCCGTGGCGTTGTCCTGGTCGAGAGGAGCCAGCATCAAGGTGATGTCAGTGGCGACCACTGCGCTGTGCAAGCGGTGGCCGACCGCGCACGCCGCAAGGTGCATGACCCAGGTCGCGGTAAGGCGATGCCATTTGAGCGAACGACCGCTGCTGATGCCGTTGGGCAAGGTGGTGATGCTCAGCAGCGCCTGGTCGGCGCGTTGCTGGACGCGACCGAGCCAGCCTTCGAGCCGGAGTTCGCCGGCCTCGAAGCGGATGGGCAAGGCACTATCGATACGGATCGGCCACTGGCGCAGCAACTGGCGGTGACGCTGCAGCAGGTCCGGCAGCGGTTCGATCAGTTCGTTCCGCAGGCAATCACCGAAGCCGGCCAGCGGCAACAGACCGCTGCCTTGCAGGCGACGGGCCTGGTCGCGCAAGGCCGCATCACTTTGCTCCGGATCGACCAGGGCCGCGCCGAGCAGGCTTTCACTCAGACCGTAGCGTTGCCGGGCATTGAGCACGAAGGGCTCGTCATCAGCCAGCGGATCCTCCACCGACTCGAAGAACACT
Organism: Paucimonas sp.; assembly: GCA_031253995.1. Classification (GTDB taxonomy): domain Bacteria; phylum Pseudomonadota; class Gammaproteobacteria; order Pseudomonadales; family Pseudomonadaceae; genus Aquipseudomonas. The sequence continues at coordinate 21,886 of JAIRVG010000047.1, forward strand.
TTCAGACGTTGACTGAAGAAATGTCGGACCGGGTGCCGAAGAAAATCCTGAAGCAGCGGCAGGGTCAGCGGCTCATCGGCCTGATAGCGCTCCAGGTGGTCCTCCGTGTCGTCGCTGGTCTCGTCCGGCAGATGGAGGCTGCGCCATTCCCGGGCATAGCTGAAGAGATCGCTGCCGCGGTGGAAATAGCGGGCGCTGAAGGGTTGCAGCGGGTGTTCGGTAGTGAGTCTTGCCAGCAGTTGCTCGCCCGCATCTTGCTTGCTGTCGGCGGCAGCCCCCTTGAGTCGCCAACCGGCGGCGAGGTGGTCGCGCAACTGACCGATCAGCACCGAGGCCGGACGCTCGCTGTTGTCACGGATACTGCGGCCGACCCAGCTGACGTACAGCTGGGCACGGGCGGACAACACTGCCTCCAGCAGCAGGTAACGGTCGTCTTCACGGCGCGAACGGTCGCCGGGGCGGTAGTCGCTGCCCATCAGGTCGAAATCCAGGGGCGGCTGTGCACGAGGGTAGTCACCATCGTTCATGCCCAGCAGGCAGACTACCTTGAACGGAATTGCGCGCATCGGCATCAGGGTGCAGAAATTCACCGAACCGGCAAGGAAACGCTGGGACAAACGGCCCTGGTCGAGCCCGGCCAGCCAGGCTTCGCGAACCACGGTCAGGGGCAGGAGGTCCAGCAGGCCGACCGACTCACAGGTCTGCAGCCAGTCGTCGCAGAGGGTCTGCAATTGCACCAGCAGGTAGTCGTCGTGCTCGCTTTCGGCGAGGAAGAACACTTGCAGCAGTGCGTTCAGGCGGGCTCCCCAACGCACTGCCGGTGCCGGTTGGGAGAGTTCGGCATGGGCCACTTCAAGGGCATCGAGCAAGGCCACCAGTGGCCCGATCAAGGCGGCATCCAGACCACCGATCTCGTCGTAGGGCACGATGCCCTCGCAACTTTCGCCGACACCGACCGCATAGCCAAGGAGCATGCGTCGCAGGCCGAAACGCCAGCTGTTCTGCTCCAGGTCATCCGGCAAACCGAGGGTGGCGCGTTGTTCCGCATTCAGGCCCCAGCGCACCCCGGCGCCTTCGATCCAGCGGTGCAGGGTCGGCAGGTCACTTTCCTTGATGGCGAAGCGGGCACGCAGGGCCGGTACGTCGAGCAGGTCGAGAATCTCGCTGACCGGGAAACGGCTGTCGGGCAGCTTGAGCAGGTGCTCCAGCGCGATCAGCAATGGATCGCGACCACGCCGGCCCTGGTCGGTCAGGGTGAAGGGGATGAAGCGGCTGTCGCCACGGTCGAGCTGGCCGAACACTGCACGGATATGCGGAGCATAGGCATTGATATCCGGCACCATGACGATCACGTCGCGGGGGCGTAGTTCGGGATCGGCGCTGAAACGGGCGAGCAGTTGGTCGTGCAGTATTTCGACTTCCCGTTGGGCGCTATGGGCTACGTGGAAGCGTACGGAGGGATCTTTCTTCGGGTCGATTTCCGGCCACAATTCGCGGGTTTCGCCGAGGGGACGCAATTCGAGGATGTCGTCCTGAAGTTGACCGAGCAGGTGTTGGGGTTGGTCCTCGCTGAACAGGTCGATGCGGCCATCGCTGAATGCGGTGCGGTAGCTGGCGGGATCGTCGTAGCTGTCGAGCAGGTTGATGTAGTCGCGCCCCTGCTTGCCCCAAGCCGCCAACAGCGGATGGGCATGCTGGTGCAGGCTCTCCGCATCAATCGGGGTGGTCATGCCGTTCTTGCGCTGCTGGCGCTTGTACTGGTGGCGCAGCAGGTCCTTGTCGGCAACGATATCGGCCCAGTGATGGCGGCAAGGGTTGTGCACGCAGAGCAGCACCTGGCTGAAGCGCGCCAGGCCGGCGAGGGCTTCCAGGGCCTGGGCCGGCAGCGAGGAAATACCGAAGACGATCACTCGCGACGGCAGGCCAGGAGGCGCCTGTTCCAGGCCGTTGATGCGCTCGATGAAACGCTGGTGCACACCGGCGCGGCTCTGGGCCATCCCGGCCTCCCCGACATCCAGCAGCAGCGCGCGCCATAGCTCCGCCTGCCAGCAGTTGGCCGGCGACAGCGGGCGGGATTCGTTGCGTGCATTGATCAGTACATGGCGTCCCGCAGCCCACTCTTTCAGCCAGTCGGCGCGGTAGACCTGGTATTGGTCGAACAGGTCGGCCAGGCGCTCGGCCAGCTGATAGCGCTTGCGCAGATCGCTGTCGTCGAGCAGGAAGCGCTGCAAGGGCTCGAAGTGCGGCTGGTGGATCAGTTCGGGCAGAAGGCGCATCAGCCGCCAGGTCAAGGGAGCCTTGTCGAGCAAGGAGGTTTCCGGGATTTCCTCGCGTCCCAGCACCTTGCGGTACAGCTGCCACATGAAGCTGCCGGGCAGTTGCACCTCGATTGCCGCGGCGATGCCGCTGCCACCCATGTCGTCTTCTTGCGGGTCTTCGGCGAGGGCCAGCTTCAACCACTGGGCAATGCCGTTGCTCTGCACCAGGACGATTTCATTTTCCAGCGGTGCCAAGGGATAACGCCGCATCCAGCTCACGACCAGGCTGCGCAGTTCGTCCAGACGGTTGCCGTGAACGACCATGAATCCTGGGAGAAGGGGGCTAGCATGCGACATGGGACGTCCCTGAACAGTCGTGAAAGAGATGGGAACATAGCATGGAGGCTGTTCCCGGGGCATGAGCGCATTTATTTCGGCCCATTAAAGACAAAACCCCTACCTGCATACGCAGATAGGGGTTTCGGAATTTAATCTTGACGATGACCTACTCTCACATGGAGAAGCTCCACACTACCATCGGCGATGCGTCGTTTCACTGCTG
>JAIRVG010000054.1 GCA_031253995.1 Paucimonas sp.
CGGAATCAGTGCGGAAGGAGGGAACCCGTAGCGAAGCGAAGGGCCGGATGCAGGAGCGAAAGCGTTTTGCCCACTTTTGCGCTTTTCAAAAGTGGGTCGCCGTAAGGGCGAAAAGGTGACTGAGGGTCGCCATCGCAAATGGATCAACACACGACATCTAGCACCAGCCCAAAGACAGTTGCTCCCACAAGGTCGATCCCTGTGGGAGCTGGCTTGCCAGCGATGAGGCCATCAGGCTCCCCAAAATCTGGCGCGTTTCCTGCAAGTCCCCCTCCCATCGCCATAAATCCCGCACCTGCGCGATTTATCAGGACGGCCCGCCGCGCGCGGGCCCTGTGACGTACGAGAGGGAAGGACATGAAGGCAGTAATACTGGCCGGTGGACTCGGCACTCGCATCAGCGAAGAGTCGCACCTCAAGCCCAAGCCGATGATCGAGATCGGCGGCAAGCCAATTCTCTGGCACATCATGAAGCAGTACTCGGCCCACGGCATCCATGACTTCGTGATCTGCCTCGGCTACAAGGGCTACGCGATCAAGGACTTCTTCGCCAACTACTTCCTGCACACCTCCGACGTCACCTTCGACATGCGCGCCAACCGCATGGACGTGCACCAGAACTACAGCGAGCCATGGCGCGTGACCCTGGTGGACACCGGCGAGGAAACCATGACCGGCGGCCGCCTGCGCCGTGCCGCACGCTACCTGGAAGACGAGAACGCCTTCTGCTTCACCTACGGCGACGGCGTCTCCGACCTGAACATCGGTGCCCTGGTGGACTTCCACCTCAAGCACGGCAAGCTCGCCACCGTCACCGCCGTGCAGCCGCCCGGACGCTACGGCGCCCTGGAGCGCGACGGCGACCGGGTCAGCGGTTTCATCGAGAAACCCCGTGGCGACGGCGGCTGGATCAACGGCGGCTTTTTCGTCCTCTCGCCGAAGGTGCTGCCCTACATCGCCGATGACCAGACCTCCTGGGAATCCGAACCCCTCGCGCAACTGGCCGCCGAAGAACAGTTGCAGGCCTTCCAGCACGATGGCTTCTGGCATCCGATGGACACCCTGCGCGACAAGAACCATCTCGAACACCTGTGGCAGAGCGGGGAGGCCCCATGGAAACAGTGGGCCTGAACGCCGAATTCTGGCAGGGCAAGCGCGTCCTGCTGACCGGTCACACCGGCTTCAAGGGCAGCTGGCTGGCACTGTGGCTGCGTGAGCTGGGGGCCGAGGTCACCGGCTTCGCCCTCGATCCGCTGGAAGGGCCGAACCTCTACGAACTGGCCCAGGTCGGCCGCGAGATCCGTGATGTGCGCGGCGACCTGCGCGACCTCGGCGCACTGCTCGAAGCGGTGGCCGAGGCGCAGCCGGAAATCGTCCTGCACCTGGCCGCGCAACCACTGGTGCGCGAGGCCTACCGTGATCCGCTGGGCACCTATTCCAGCAACGTCATGGGCACCCTCAACCTGCTCGAAGCCATCCGCCAGGTCGGCGGCGTGCGCTCGGTGGTGCTGGTCACCACCGACAAGGTCTACGCCAACCAGGAATGGCCATGGCCCTATCGCGAGAACGAAGCCCTGGGCGGCCACGATCCGTACAGCAGCAGCAAGGCCTGCTGCGAGCTGCTGGCGCAGTCCTACACGGCGTCGTTCTTCGCGCCGCAGAAGTACGCCGAGCACGGCCTGGCCCTGGCCACGGCACGCGCCGGCAACGTTCTCGGCGGTGGCGACTTCGCTGCCGAACGGCTGATTCCCGACGTGCTCAAGGCCTGGGATGCCGGCCATCCGGTGACCCTGCGTTATCCACAGGCCGTCCGCCCGTGGCAGCACGCCCTGGAGCCGCTGGCCGGCTACCTGCTGCTGGCCCACCGCTTGTACACCCAGGGCCCGGAGTTCTCCGGGGCGTGGAACTTCGGTCCGAACGAAGGCGACATGTGCAGCGTCGGCGAAGTGGTCGCCCACCTGTCGCGGCAATGGCCGGACTCGCCGGGCATCCGCGTCGAGCCGAGCGAACTGCATGAAGCCGGCGTGCTGCGCCTGGACAGCGGCCGCGCCCGGCAACTGCTCGGCTGGCGCACCCGCTGGTCGCTGCGCGAGTGCCTGGAGCACACCCTGCAATGGCACCTGGCATGGAAGCGCGGCGACGACCTGCGTGCCGTCACCCTCGATCAGCTCAACCTGTACGCGGAGCTGTCGTGAGCGACCTGCACCTGCACCCCCTGCCGCTCGCCGGCCTGTTCAGCGTCGAGCACAAGCGCCATGGCGATGCCCGTGGCCAGTTTTCCCGGCTGTTCTGCGAAGGCAGCCTGGAAGGGCTGGGCACGCCGTTCCATATCCGCCAGATCAACCATTCGCGGACCCTCGGCGAAGGTTCGGTGCGTGGCCTGCACTACCAGCAGGGCGACCAGCCGGAAGCCAAGCTGATCACCTGCCTGCGCGGGGCGGTGTGGGACGTGGCGGTGGACCTGCGCCAGGGCTCGCCGACCTTCCTGCAGTGGCACGCCGAGCGCCTCGAAGCCGGCGACGGCCGCAGCCTGCTGATCCCGCCCGGCTTCGCCCACGGCTTCCAGGTGCTCGGCGAGGAAGCCGAGCTGCTCTACCTGCACAGCGCCGACTACGCCCCGGGTCGCGAGGGCGGGCTGTCGGTGCATGACCCACGGCTGGCCATCACCTGGCCGCTGCCTGTCAAGAATCTGTCGGCCCGGGATGAAGCCCATCCCTGGCTGGATCACCTTTTCACCGGAGTGCCTGCATGAATTGCCGTGGCTGTGGCGCAGCGCTGGACCTGCCCTTGATCGACCTCGGCACCGCGCCGCCTTCCAACGCCTACCTGCGCGCCGAACAGCTGGCCCAGGCCGAAGCCTGGGTACCGCTGAAGGTCGGCGTGTGCCAGCACTGCTGGCTGGTGCAGACCGAGGACTACACCCGCGCCGATACGCTGTTCGATGCCGACTACGCCTACTTCAGCTCCTACTCCAGCTCCTGGCTGGCCCATGCCCGCCAGTACGTCGAGGACATGAGCGCGCGCTTCGGCCTGGACGGGCAGAGCCGGGTGGTGGAAATCGCCGCCAACGACGGCTACCTGCTGCAGTACGTCGCCGGGCGCGGCATCCCTTGCCTGGGCGTCGAGCCGACCCGCAGCACTGCCCAGGCGGCACGGGAAAAAGGCCTGGAGATCCGCGAGGTGTTCTTCGGCCAGGACAGCGCCCGGGCGCTGGTGGAAGAGGGCTGGGCCGCCGACCTGATGGCGGCCAACAACGTCCTCGCCCATGTGCCGGACATCAACGACTTCCTCCGCGGCTTCGCCACCCTGCTCAAGCCGGCGGGCGTCGCCACCTTCGAGTTCCCGCACCTGCTCAGCCTGATGGCCGAGCACCAGTTCGACACCCTGTACCATGAGCACTATTCCTACCTGTCGCTGACCGCGGTGCGCACGTTGTGCCAGCGCAACGGCCTGGAAATCTTCGATGTCCAGGAACTGCCGACCCACGGTGGCTCGCTGCGGGTCTTCGTGCAGCGTGCCGGCGCTGCGCAACCCGTGTTGCCGGCCGTGCAGGCGTTGCTGGAGGTGGAGGACAAGGTCGGCGTGACCAGCGCCGACTTCTACTCGACCCTGGCCCCGGCCGCCGAACGGATCAAGCACCAGTTGCTGCGCTTCCTGCTCCAGGCCAAGGCCGAAGGCAAGCGCGTGGTCGGCTATGGCGCCGCCGCCAAGGGCAACACCCTGCTCAACTACGCCGGCGTGCGCGCTGACCTGCTGGCCTGGGTCGCCGATGCCAACCCGCACAAGCAGGGCAAGTTCCTTCCGGGCAGCCGCATCCCGGTGGTGGCGCCGGAGCGCCTGGCCATCGAGCAACCGGACTACGTGCTGGTGTTGCCGTGGAACCTGCTCAAGGAGGTCAGCGAGCAACAGGCGCTGGTGCGTGAGTGGGGCGGGCGCTTCGTCATCGCCGTGCCGGAGTTGACCGTCCTGTGATCAAGGTATTGCTTACCGGCGCCAGCGGTTTCGTTGGCCAGCACCTGGTCGCCGCCTTGCTGGAGCGCGGCTGCCAGGTGCGGGCCGTGGCTCGCCGGGAAGAACCGGCGCGGGCCTTGCCGTGGTTCGACCAGGTCGAATTCGTCAGCGCCGATATCCACGGCGCGGACACCGATGTCGCTGCCCTGTGCGACGGCGTCGATGCCCTGGTCCACCTGGCCTGGCCCGGCTTGCCCAACTACCAGGGGCTGTTCCACTTCGAACACAACCTGATGGCCGACTACGCCTTCATCAAGCGCGCGGTCGAGGCCGGCGTGGGCCAGGTGCAGGTCACCGGCACCTGCTTCGAATACGGCCTGCAAAGCGGTCCGCTGGGCGAGCAGGTCGAGTGCCGGCCGGCCAATCCCTACGGCCTGGCCAAGCACAGCCTGCACCTGTTCCTCGACAGCCTGCGCAAGCAGCAGCCGTTCACCCTGCAATGGGCGCGGCTGTTCTACCTGCATGGCCCGGGACAGAACCCCAACAGCCTGCTGGCCGCGCTGGACCGGGCGATCGATGCCGGCCAGCCGCGCTTCGACATGTCCGGCGGCGAACAGCTGCGCGATTTCCTGCCGATCGAAACGGCTGCCGCACACCTGGCCGACCTGCTCCTGAAGCGCGATTTCAGCGGCGCGGTCAACATTTGCAGCGGACAGCCGATAGCCGTTCGTAGCCTGGTGGAGCGCCATTGCGCTGTCCGGCAGTCGGCGATCGCCCTGAATCTCGGTCACTACCCTTATCCGGCCCACGAGCCGATGGCGTTCTGGGGCGATGCCCGGCGCCTGCAGGCGTTGCTGGCCGACGCACCGTTTTCCAAAGACTTTCCATAGAGACTGCATCATGACTGACGTTATCAAAGCCTTCGAAGCCGAGTGCCAGGCCGGAATCGCCGCCCAGGGCCAGGACGAGCAGCTCAAGGATCTGGCCCAGGACTTCTACAACAAGTCGGCCAGGCACAAGTACACCTATCACTTCTCCTGGATGGGCCGCCCGATCATCCAGTTGCCCCAGGACATGATGGCGATGCAGGAGATCATCTGGCAGGTCAAGCCGGACCTGGTCATCGAGTGCGGCATCGCCCACGGCGGTTCGATTCTCTACTACGCCTCGTTGCTGGAACTGCAGGGCCACGGCGAAGTGCTGGGCATCGACCTGGACATCCGCCCGCACAACCGCGAAGCCATCGAAAGCCACCCGATGTTCAAGCGCGTCAGCATGATCCAGGGTTCCAGCATCGACCCGGCGGTGGTCGAGCAGGTGCGGGCGCTTGCCGAGGGCAAGAAGGTCATCGTGGTGCTGGATTCCAATCACACCCACGAGCACGTGCTCGCCGAGCTGCGCGCCTATGGGCCGCTGGTGTCGCTGGACAGCTACTGCGTGGTCATGGACACCGTGGTCGAGGATATGCCGGCCGATGCCTTTCCCGATCGCCCGTGGGGTGTCGGCGACAACCCGAAGACCGCCGTCTGGGCCTGGCTGAAGGAAACCAGCGACTTCGAGATCGACCAGCAGATGCAGGACAAGCTGCTGATCACCGTGGCCCGGGACGGTTACCTGCGCCGGGTGCGCTGAAACCGCTCGCTCAATGGCCTCATCACCTCCCTCCGGGGCCGTGATGAGGCCCGAATGATCACCGCAGATTTCCGTCAGGTACCGCCATGCCAACCGCTTCCCTGCACGACCAGTTCACCCTGGTCCTGCTGACCCACAAACGCCCTTCGTTCCTGCGCCGTTCCTTGCAGTACTACAAGGATTTCCAGGGCCGGATCCTGGTGCTGGACTCCTCGCAGCAGCCTGCCGAGGGTGTTGCCGAGCGCTTTCCGAATGTCGACTACCGCCACCTGCCGCAGTTCGACTACATGGGTTTCCAGGCCAAGATCACCTACGGCCTGGGCCTGGTGCAAACGCCCTACATGGCCCTGGTGGCGGACGACGACTTCGTCCTGCCCGGCGCCATCGTCGAGTCGCTGGCGTTCCTCGACGCCCATCCCGACTACGGCATGTGCCATGGCTACAACCTGATGTATCTGGCCGCCGGACGGCACGTCAACTACTACCGCCGCGACAAGAAGCTCGCCCAGGAAGACTTCGCCAGCGACGATCCACGCCAGCGCGTGCTCGATTTCCTCTACGCCTACATCCCGCCGTTCTACGCCGTGACCCGCACCGCGCTGCTGCAGGACTGGGCCCGGCAGATTCCGGCGAACCTGCGCTTCGAATGGCTGGAGGTCAGCCATGTGTACTTCCTCCTGGCCAGCGCCAAGGCGCGCATGCTGCCGATTCCGTACGTGGTGCGCGAGGTCAACTACGGCGCCTCCGAGCACAAGACAGAGGTGAGCTATGCCCTGGCCTTGCCCGACCCTGAGTCGGTTGCCAGTCGCGAGGCGTTCGCCGATGTGCTGGCGGGACTGGACACCTCCCTCAAAGGGGAGCGCGAGGAGTTGCGGGCGTTCGCGCATCAGAGTTTCGCGACGATGTACGACTGCCTGGCGCAACGGCGCTCGCTGACCATCGAGCAGCTGTTCTATTCCCTGGTAGAGGGGGTGGATGCGGCCCCGAACCGGCGTTTCCTGCCCGTCCAGTACGTCGAACTGCCGTTCTACAACAAGGATTTCTTCGATCGCCTCGACGAGATCGAATTCCACCTTCACGCCCTGCCGGCCGGCCGCCTGCAACTGGAAGAGCTGGAAGCGATCTGGCTGAAGCAGGAGCGCCTGCTGGCGGTGCAGGCCGATGACAACGCGTTCAGCCAGGTCGCCCGCGCACGCGAAGCGCTGCAAGCGGCACCCTACAACCTCTCGGTGGTGAAGCGCCTGGCGGAGCTGTTGCATGAAGACGGCGAAACCGAAGAAGCGGACAAGCTGCGTAACTGGGCCCGGCGCCTGGAAACCGTGGGAAGCGACGGCGGCCGCGCGCTGCTGGCCGCGCAACCTTCCGGACGCCTGCTCGACTGGCTGGAGGCGCGCCAGCCCGACGCGGCTGCCCGCGCGGCCATCGCCAGCCGTCTCGACCAGCACCAGGGCGGCCCGCAGTTCGGCATCCTGCTGCTCAACCTGGAGCATGACGAGGCCAGGTTGCAGGCCACCTTCGACAGCCTGCTCGGCGGTGTCAGCCGCGCCTTCCGCGTGGTGGTCTTCACCACTGGCGCGCTGCCGGCGGTGACCAGCCTGCAACAGACCCTGCACTTCGTCCGCGTGAGCAAGGACGACTACGTCGACAAGATCAACCAGGTCGCCCGCCAGATGGACTGCGACTGGCTGATGCTGGCCGAGGCCGGCGACGAGTTCACCAGCACCGGCCTCGTGCGCGCCGGCCTTGAGCTGCTCGACGCATCGGACTGCCGCGCGGTGGCGGTGGACGAGATCCAGGCGCTGGCTGGCGCCTGGCGTGAAGTGCTGCGCCCGGGTATCAACCTGGACCTGCTGCAGAGTCTGCCGGCGCTGATGTCGCGCCACTGGCTGGTGCGCCGCGAGGTGCTGGTGGAGGCGGGTGGCTATGCCGGCGAATTCAGCGATGCCCTGGAGTACGAACTGCTTCTGCGCCTGATCGAGAAAGGCGGCCTGAATGGCCTGGCCCACCTCGACGAGCCACTGCTGATCAGCCGCGCGCCGGCGCCCGAGCACAACGAGCACGCGCGCCTGGCCCTGGCCCGGCACCTGTCCGCCCGCGGCTACAAGGCCCAGGTCAGTTCGGCGCAACAGGGCGGCCTGCGTATCGACTACCGCCACCTTGAGCGTCCGCAGGTATCGATCCTCCTGCGCAGCGAGGACAACCAGGAGGTCCTGCAGCGCTGCCTGGAAAGCATCCTCCAGCGCACCCGCTACATGCGCTACGAGGTGCTGATCGCCGACAACGCCAGCCAGTCGCCGCAGCACCTGGCCTGGCTTGAGCAACTGCAGAAGCTCGGCGGTCGCGTGCGCGTGCTGCAGAGCCCGCAGCGCCTGAGCCCTGCGGCGCTGGTCAATGCCGCCAGCGCCGAAGCCAGCGGCGAGTACCTGGTGCTGCTGGACGCCGAGGCGGAAATCGTCAATGCCAACTGGCTGGAGCTGTTGCTCAACCAGGCCCAGCGCCCGGAAGTCGGCGTGGTCGGGGCCAAGCTGGTGGATGCCCAGGGCGCGATCACCCAGGGCGGCCTGATGCTCGGCGCCAACGGCGTGGTGGCAGCCCATGTCGGCCTGGACAAGGACGACACCGGCTACCTCGGCCAGGCCGGGGTGGAGCAGAACTACCCGGCGGTCTCGGGCGTCTGCCTGATGGTCCGCAGCGAGGTGTTCCGTGCCCTTGGCGGTCTGGACGAAGAAGCCTTCGCCCACAGCCATGCCGATGTCGACCTGTGCCTGAAAGTCGCCGACGCCGGCCTGTTGACCGTGTGGACGCCGCAGGTGCAGGTGGTCCATCCGGGCCGTCTGCCGGACGATGCCGCCGCGCTCGCCGCCTTGCGTGGCAAGTGGTCGGCGCTGTGGTCCAGCGCTGCCCACGGCCGCAGCCTGAGCCCGGCAAGCGCCGGTTTCGACTGGAAAGCCCTGGTCGGCTGACGCCAATGGTGTGGCCTGTATCTTGCTTCGGGCTTGCTTAAACAGGGTGGAGGTCAGAAAACCGTTGGTTTTCCGGCCTCTGCCCAGAGCGAGTCCCAGCCAGGATCCAGGCATGTTCGACGACAAGTCCATCTTCATCTCCGGGGGTACCGGCTCCTTCGGGCGCATGTTCATCAAGCGCCTGCTGGAACGCTACACGCCGCGCCGCGTAGTGGTGTTTTCCCGCGACGAACTCAAGCAGTACGAGATGCAGCAGCAGTTCACCGCGCCCTGCATGCGCTGGTTCCTTGGCGATGTGCGTGACGCCGAGCGCCTGCGCCAGGCCATGCGCGGCATCGATTTCGTGGTGCATGCCGCCGCCCTCAAGCAGGTGCCGGCTGCCGAGTACAACCCCACCGAATGCATCCGCACCAACGTCAACGGCGCAGAAAACATCATTGCCGCGGCCATCGAGAATGGCGTCGAGAAGGTCGTCGCCCTGTCCACCGACAAGGCTGCCAGCCCGATCAACCTGTACGGCGCGACCAAGCTGCTTTCGGACAAGCTGTTCGTCGCCGCCAACAACGTCGCCGGCAGCCAGCAGACCCGCTTCGCCGTGGTCCGCTATGGCAACGTCGCCGGCTCCCGTGGCTCGGTGGTGCCGTTCTTCGGCAAGCTGATCGGCGAGGGCGCCAGCGAGCTGCCGATCACCGATCCGCGCATGACCCGGTTCTGGATCACCCTCGACCATGGCGTGCAGTTCGTCCTCGACAGCTTCGCGCGCATGCACGGTGGCGAGATCTTCGTGCCGAAGATCCCGTCGATCCGCGTCGTCGACCTGGCCCGTGGCATGGCCCCGGCGTTGCCGCACAAGGTGGTGGGCATCCGTCCCGGCGAAAAGCTGCATGAGCTGATGATTCCGCTGGACGATGCGCGGATGACCCTGGAGTTCGCCGATCACTTCACCATCGAGCCGTCGATTCGCTTCAACAACGTCGACGCCGATTTCGCCGTCGATCGCCTGGGCGAGCAGGGCCGGCGGGTGGCCGAGGATTTCGAGTACCGCTCCGACACCAACCCCGAGTTTCTCTCGGTGGGCGAGATCGCCGACCTGCACGCGCGGCTGCCGGCATGATTCCCTATGGCCGGCAGAACATCGACCAGGCCGACATCGACGCGGTGGTTGAGGTGCTGCGCTCCGACTGGCTGACCCAGGGGCCGACCGTGGAGCGCTTCGAGCGCGCGGTGGCCGAGCGTTGCCAGGCGGCCCATGGGGTGGCGGTGTGCAACGCCACCGCCGGCCTGCACCTGGCCTGCCTGGCTGCCGGGCTGGGTGCCGGTGACCTGTTGTGGACCAGCCCGAACAGCTTCGTCGCCTCGGCCAACTGCGCCCGCTACTGCGGCGCGGACGTGGACTTCGTCGATATCGACCCGCTGACCTGGAACCTGGATGCCCGTGCCCTGGCCGACAAGCTGGAGCGGGCCCGGGCTGCCGGACGCCTGCCCAAGGTGCTGGTGGCCGTGGCCTTCTCCGGGCAGAGCTGCGACATGGTGGAAATCGCCCGGCTGGCACGGGAATACGGGTTCGTGGTGATCGAGGACGCCGCCCACGCCATGGGCGCGCGCTATGCCGGCGAGCCGGTGGGCTGCGGGCGCCATGCCGATTTCACCGTGTTCAGCTTCCACCCGGTGAAGATCGTCACCACCGGGGAGGGCGGCATGGTCCTGTGCAACGACCCCGCTCGCGCCCAGCGCCTGCGCGACCTGCGCAGCCACGGCATCACCCGCGACCCGTCACGCATGACCGAGCCGAGCCATGGCGGCTGGTACTACCAGCAGACCGAACTGGGCTTCAACTACCGCCTCTGCGATATCCAGGCCGCCCTCGGCCTGTCCCAGCTGGGCCGCCTGGACGCCTTCCTCGACCGTCGCCGTGAACTGGCGGCGCGCTACCAGCGCCTGCTCGCCGACCTGCCGTTGCAGCTGCCGGCGGCGCAGGCTGCAGCCGAATCGGCCTGGCACCTGTACGTGGTGCGCCTGCAGCCCCACCTGGAAAGCCGCCACCAGGCGATTTTCCAGGGGCTGCGCGACAGTGGCATCGGGGTCAACCTGCATTACATCCCGATCCACCTGCAGCCGTACTACCGCGAACTCGGTTTTGCCGAGGGCGATTTCCCCGAGGCCGAACGTTATTACCGCCAGGCCATCAGCCTGCCGCTGTTCCCCGACTTGAGCGATGACCAGCAGGACCAGGTCGTGGATACCCTGCGCCGGGTGCTGGCATGACCCAGGGGGTGGTGGCGATCATTCCTGCCCGTGGCGGCAGCAAGCGTATCGTCGGCAAGAACCTCAAGGCGTTTCGCGGCGAGCCGATCATCGCCCATTCGATTCGCACCGCCCTGGACAGCGGCCTGTTCGAGCGGGTGATCGTCAGCACCGATGATCCCCGGATCGCCGAGGTGGCCCGGGCCGAGGGTGCCGAGGTGCCGTTCCTGCGTCCGGCGGCGCTGGCCGATGACCATGCCACCACGGCAGCGGTGATCGTGCATGCCCTGGAAACCCTGGCGGAGCAGGGCGCCGAGGTCGAACTGGCCTGTTGCATCTACGCCACCGCGCCGCTGCTGCAAGGGCGTTTCCTGCGCGAAGGCCATGACCTGCTGCGCGCGCATCCGCAGTGCGCCTATGCCTTTTCCGTCTGCGGCTTCGGCTTTCCGGTGCAGCGGGCCCTGGGCCTGACCGCCGAGGGCACGCTGACCGCGCTGTACCCGCAATACCGCAACACCCGCTCCCAGGACCTGCCGCCGGCGTTCCAGGATGCCGGGCAGTTCTACTGGGGGCGGCGCGAGGCCTGGCTGGAGGGCGTGGCGGTGTTTTCCGAGCGCAGCCTGCCGGTGGTCCTGCCGCGGCACCTGGTGCAGGACATCGACACCGAGGAAGACTGGCGCCGCGCCGAGTTTCTCTACGCCGCCTTGCAGGCGGCGGGGGAGTTGCAGGGGTGAAGGTGCTGATCCGCGCCGATGCGGGCAGCCTGCTTGGCATCGGCCATGTGATGCGCTGCCTGACCCTGGCCCGGCAACTGACGAGCCGTGGCGCCACGGTGGCCTTCGCTTGCCGCGAGCTGCCCGGGCACCAGCTGGCGCGGATTGCCGCAGCGGGCCATCAGGTGTTCGCCTTGCCAGCCCAGGGTGACGAGCTCGCCGCGCTGGCCGCGCTGCTGCCCGGTCCTGCGTGCTTCGACTGGATCATCGTCGACCACTACGGGCTCGATGCCCGCTGGGAAGCTGCGGCGCGCCAGTGGGCGCGGTGGGTCATGGCGATCGACGACCTGGCCGACCGCCCCCATGCCTGCGACCTGTTGCTGGACCAGAACTACACGGCCAGCGTGGCGGCGTATCGGGCGCTGGTCCCCGAGGCCTGCCAGATCCTGGCCGGACCGCGCTACGCCTTGCTGGGCGAAGCGTTTCGCCAGCCGCGGGCAACTGATGCGGAGCTCTCGCGGCGGGTGCTGGTGAGTTTCGGCGGTTTCGACCAGGCCGGCATGACCCTGAAGACCCTCCAGGCCCTGGACGGTATCGGCGACGTGCAGGTGCAGTGCATCGCCGGGCAGGCCACGCCGGACTTCGCTGCCCTGCAGGCGCTGGTGGCGGGGCGGCCGGGGTGGGAGTTGCAGGTGTTCGTCCACGACCTGCCCGAGCGCATGGCCAATGCGGCCTTGTTCGTCGGTGCCGGTGGAGGGACCACCTGGGAGCGCGCCGCCATGGGCTTGCCGAGCCTGTGTGTCAGCGTCGCCGACAACCAGGTGGGCAATGCCGAAGCCTTGGCCCGGGATGGTTTCCATCTCTATCTTGGGCCGGCAGGGCAGGTCACACGTGACAGCCTGCGCCAGGCCATTGCCGGACTGCTGGACGATGTCGTGCTGCGTCAACAATTTGCCGCGCGCGGCCAGGGCCTGGTTGATGGCCTTGGTACGCAGCGGGTCGGGTGCCATTTCGAACGGTTATTGAAGGATTCGCAGCATGAGCAGTTTTGACCTGGGCGGACGCCGTGTCGGCGTCGATGCGGCGCCTTTCGTGATCGCCGAGATGAGTGGCAACCACAACCAGTCGCTGGAGCGCGCGCTACAGATCGTCGAAGCGGCGGCGCAGGCGGGCGCCCATGCGCTGAAATTGCAGACCTACACCGCCGACACCATGACCCTGGACCTGGACCACGGTGAATTCTTCATCGAGGACCCGGGCAGCCTGTGGGCCGGGTCGTCGTTGTATTCGCTGTACCAGAAGGCCTACACCCCCTGGGAGTGGCACGAGCCGATCTTCCGCCGTGCCCGCGAGCTGGGCATGCTGGCGTTTTCCACGCCGTTCGACGAAACCGCCGTGGACTTTCTCGAAAGCCTCGGCGTGCCGGCCTACAAGATCGCCAGCTTCGAGAACACCGACCTGCCGCTGATCCGCAAGGTGGCGGCCACTGGCAAGCCGATGATCATCTCCACCGGCATGGCCAGCCTCGCCGAGCTCGACGAGACGGTGCGCGCGGCCCGCGAGGCCGGCTGTCGCGACCTGGTGCTGCTCAAGTGCACCAGCACCTACCCGGCCAGCCCGGAGAACAGCAACGTGCGCACCATTCCCCATCTGCGCGAACTGTTCGGCTGCGAGGTCGGTCTGTCCGACCATACCCTGGGCGTTGGTGCCGCGGTGGCCGCGGTGGCGTTGGGGGCCAGCGTGGTGGAAAAGCATTTCACCCTCAGCCGTGCCGAAGGCGGGGTGGACGCGGCGTTTTCCCTGGAGCCGGCGGAACTGGCCAGCCTGGTGGTGGAGAGCGAGCGCGCCTGGCAGTCGCTGGGGCAGGTGCGTTATGGCGCGAGCCAGGCCGAGCAAGCGTCGAAGCGTTATCGTCGGTCGCTGTACGTGGTTCGGGACATGGCGGCGGGGGAGGTGTTCGATGCCAGTAATGTGCGGGCCATCCGTCCGGGGCTTGGGCTTGCACCCAAGCACCTTGATGCTCTGCTCGGGCGCAAGGCCCGGCAGCCGCTCAAGCGCGGGACGGCGCTGGATTGGTCGTTTGTCGAATAGGGGGATGGCATCAAGGCTTGCAGGTGCCTGTCTTGAGCCTTGTGGCGCCCTCCAGACCGAGCGCGCCCTAGGAAAATATGCCATTGTCTGTGAAAATCCGTGACCTATCGGTCAGAACGGACATCTGTGTCTCTATCGCTAATGGGAGTGACGGCCGTGTCACCGTCATTGCCACTGCCGTCCAGTCCAGCGGGCGGCGGGAATCCCTGTTACTGGCGCCCCTCGAATCATGCGAGCGGTGATATTCAGCCCTTTTTTATCGGGAAGCCATGATGATTGGCATCAAAAGCATTGCGAGCTACGTGCCTGCCGCAGGTGTGGACAACTACGCTCAAGGCGCCAAGTTCGGCAAGGACGAAGACTTCATCCTCGGCAAGATCGGCTCGGCCTTCCTGCCACGCAAGAGCGACGAGCAGGAAACCTCGGACCTGTGCGTCGAAGCGGCCAACGCGCTGTTCGCCGCCAACCCCACGCTGTCGCGCGAGGCCATCGACGCGGTAATCGTGGTTACCCAGAACGGCGATGCCGAAGGCCTGCCGCACACTGCCGCGATCGTCCAGGACAAGCTCGGCCTGCCGACCCACGTCGCCGCCTTCGACATCTCCCTGGGCTGCTCCGGCTACGTCTACGGCATCTACGCGATGAAGGGCTTCATGGAAGCCACCGGCCTGAAGAACGGCCTGCTGATCACCGCCGATCCGTACTCGAAGATCGTCGACCCGGAAGACCGCAACACCACCATGCTCTTCGGCGATGCCGCCACCGCCACCTGGATGGGCGAGGACCCGGTCTGGGCCCTGGGCAAGTCGGCGTTCGGCACCGATGGCTCCGGCGCGGCGCACCTGAAGGTCACCGACGGCGTGTTCTTCATGAACGGCCGCCAGGTGTTCAACTTCGCCCTGCTCAAGGTGCCGGCGCACCTGCACGAGCTGCTTGAGCAATCGCAATTGTCCGCCGACGACATCGACGCCTTCTGCATCCACCAGGGCAGCGCGGCCATCGTCGATGCCGTGGCACGACGCTTCGAAGACAAGCCGGAGAAGTTCGTCAAGGACATGGTCGAGACCGGCAATACCGTGTCGTCGAGCATTCCGCTGCTGCTGGAAAAACACGCCCTGGACACCACCTGGAAGCGCGTTGCGGTCAGCGGTTTCGGAGTCGGCCTGTCGTGGGGTTCGGCGATTCTCCATCGTCCGTGACCTGAAACCCTTCCCGAGGTAATCTCGGGCGTTTCGCAGGTAAGGAATGCTCACCGATGAGCGAGTTTTTCCAGCGCAACGCCGAGATCCTCCAGGCCCGCTGGCCGGCGTTGTCGGTGCGCCTCGCGGCCGAGGACAGCGGCGCCGTCGATGCGCAGCTGGTCGAAGGCTTGGGCTCGACCCTCAGTGTCGACGGCATCCAGCTCACCAGTCGTCATGACCGCCTCGCCGAGGCGCGCTTTCAGGCGGCCAGCCTGCCCGAAGCCGCGGTGCTGCATCTCTACGGCACCGGCCTTGGCGACCTTCAGGACGTGTTGCTGCAACGCCCCGGGCTGCAGCGCCTGCATGTGCATATCCTCAACGGCGCCCTGTTCGCCCTGGTCCTGCACCTGCTCGACCAGACCTCCTGGCTGGCCGATCCGCGAGTCGAGCTCGCCTGTGCCGGCGATGCCAGCGAGATCGCCTTGCCGTATTTCGCCCTGCCTGCGGAGCTGGTCCTGGCCGACGACTTCAATGCCAGGATCCGCGACCGCCTGATCAGCGAAACCCACCTGACCTTCAACAACACCACCTTCGATGTGGCCGACCCGCACCTGCTGGAGTTGCTGGAGCGAAGCCTGCCGCTCTTGCGCGCCGACCATGACGTGGCGCAACTGTTCGGCAGCCGGGCAGGGCAGGAGGCCTTCGTGATCGCCACCGGGCCGAGCCTGCAAGGCCACCTGCCGGCCTTGAAGCGTGTTCGCGAGCAGGTCGGGCGGCCGTTGTTCATCGCCGTCGACACCGCCTACAAGCCGCTGCTGGCAGCGGGCATCACCCCGGACATCGTGGTCAGCGTCGACCACAAGATCCGCCTGCACCATCTGCCGCCCGAGGCGTCGGCGGACACTGCGCTGGTCTACATGCCCATGCTCGATGTCGACACCGTCGCGCTCTGGCGCGGCCCGCGCTATGCCGCCTATTCCGACAGTGCCTTGTATGAGACGGTGCGCGAGGCGATTCCGCGGGGGCACCTGTTCGTAGGCGGCAGCGTCATTCATCCGGCGGCGGACCTGGCGGTGAAGATGGGCATGCGCCGGGTCACCCTGTTTGGCGCCGATTTCGCCTTCCCTGGCAACCGCACCCACACCGGCTGGGACGATGGCGTGCTCGGCCCGCAACTGTCCGCAGCACGTCACTGGGTGCTCGATGGTCATGGCCAGCGGGTACGCACCCAGTTGAATTTCCGCGGTTACCTCATCGAGCTGGAGCGCTTCATCGCCCGCCATCCACAGGTCGAGTTCTTCAATACCAGCCGCGCCGGCGCCCTGATCGCCGGCAGCCGTTTCGCGCCGGAGTTCTGCCCATGACCGCGTTCCAGGAAAATGCCCGGCGCTGTGCCGGCCTGTTTCGTCTCGGGCGCGATGTCGAGGCGGGGATGGCCATGGTCGAGCTGTTCGAGGCCGCCCCAAGCCTGTTCGGCCAGGCCCCGCAGACGCTGCAGGGGCAATTTGCCGCGCTGTTCGGCGAGTTGCTGGCGGCACAGCAGCGCCAGGACTGGATCGCCCTGGCCGACAGCCTGGAGTACGAACTGGTGAATCTGATCGAGCAGGCAGCTTCAGCCTGAAACTGTGATGGCCATCACACTGGGCTGACCGTTTGCTTTTCCTGCGCCTCCCGGCAAGTGCCTGATTTACAAGGGGTGGCCGTGTGATGGCATTTTTTTTTGAAAAACCCCTAAAGCAATCCTCGAACCCGGCGATAAACATTACGTAGGTTCTCTAGGCCACACCCGGCGGATGCCAGGGCCGGAAGCCGAAGTATCCATCCAACGAGGAATTCGTCATGGCTTTAACCGTTAACACCAACACCACTTCGCTGGGCGTGCAGAAGAACCTGAACAAAGCTTCCGACGCACTGAGCACCTCGATGTCCCGCCTGTCGTCCGGCCTGCGTATCAACAGCGCCAAAGACGACGCCGCTGGTCAGCAGATCGCCAACAAACTGCAAACCATGGTCACCGGTACCACCGTTGCCATCAAGAACGCCAACGACGGTAACTCGATCACCCAGACCGCTGAAGGCGCTCTGTCGGAAATCACCAACATCCTGCAGCGTATGCGTGAGCTGGCTCTGCAATCGCGTAACGACTCGAACGGCACCACTGAACGTGCTGCTCTGAACAAAGAGTTCGCCGCCAAGTCCGACGAAATCACCCGTATCGCCACCTCCACCACCTACGGCACCAGCAAGCAACTGCTGAACGGTTCCGCTGGCACCATGGAGTTCCAGGTCGGTGCGATGACCGGTACCAGCCAGATCCTCAGCGTTTCGATGACCTCCAGCTTCGTGGCGACCGCCCTGGCTGTTGGTACCGGCGCCCTGGCGATCTCCGGTACTTCGGACTCCGCAGTTCACACCGCTGTTGACGGCGCGATCACCGCGATCGACGCTGCACTGCAAAAAGTTGACGACAAGAAGTCCGAGCTGGGTGCTATCCAGAACCGCTTCCAGTCCACCATCAACAACCTGCAGAGCATGAACGAGAACTCGGCTGCCGCCATGGGCCGTGTTCAGGATACCGACTTCGCCTCGGAAACCGCTCAGCTGACCAAGCAGCAGACCCTGCAACAGGCTTCGACCGCAGTTCTGGCCCAGGCCAACCAACTGCCATCCGCCGTACTGAAACTGCTTCAGTAACAGCTACGATGAAGAGCGAGGGCGTGCGCGAGCATTCCCTCGCTTTTTACTTTGGAGGTGATGGACGATGGACATGAGCGTCAGATTGAACGCGTCTTACCCGGCTCCGGCGGCAGCCGCGGCCCAGCAGGACAAGACTGCTGAGCAGGGTGCGTCCGACAAGGTCCACAGCAAGCCGAGCCTTGCAGCTGTGGTCAAAGAGCAGAAAGAGACCGGCACCGATCTCAAGGAAGCGGTGAAGGGTCTTCAGGATTATGTCCAGTCGTTGCAGCGCAACCTGGAATTTTCGGTGGACGAGTCCACCGGAACGACCGTCGTCAAGGTGGTCGCCCGTGACAGTGGCGAGGTGATTCGGCAGATTCCGTCGGAGACCGCCCTGGAGCTGGCGAAGAGCCTGCAGGACGTCAACAGCCTGCTTTTCGACGAAAAGGTCTGAAAGCGGTACGAAATTTGTAACATCCCTGGTTCGTGGCCAGTGATGGTCAAGCGTTTGGCGTGAACCAAAAAGGAGAGAACAATGGCAAGTCCAATTCTACCGGCCCTCGGCCTTGGCAGTGGTCTGGACACCTCTGCGATCGTCAAAGCCTTGGTTGACGCCGAAAAAACGCCCAAGCAGAACCAGCTCGATCGCCAGACCAAGGCCAACACCAGCTCCATCTCCGCGATCGGCAGCCTGAAGAGCGCGCTGGCGACCTTCAAGACGGCGCTGGAGAAGCTCGGTAGCACCACCACCCCGCAATTCATCGGCTATTCGGCGACCTCCTCCGACGACAAGAACGTCAAGGCGACGGCGAACCAGTTCGCGGTGAATGGCAGCTACTCCGTCGAAGTGCAGAAGCTGGCGACGGCGTCGAAGGTGGCCAGCCAGCGTTTCGACGACAACACCGCAGCGATCAGCGAAGGCACCCTGGAGATATCGCAGGGCGTCAATGGTGAAAAGTTCAAGGTCGAGATCGCCGCTGGCGCCACCCTGCAGTCGGTGCGTGACTCGATCAACAGCACCCTGACCGCCAAGGGCATCACCGCCAACATCATCAACGATGGCACCGGCTCGCGTCTGGTCCTGACCTCGACCAACACCGGTGCGGGCTCGGACATCTCCGTCAGCGGCATCAGCGAGCTGGAAATCACTGGCACTACCGCGATGTCGGGTGCTGGCGCCGGATACATTTCCGCCCTGGCCCAGGACGCCGAGTTCAAGATTGACGGCATGTCGCTGACCAGCAAATCCAACAAGGTCGAGAATGCCGTCAGTGGCATGACCTTCGAGCTGATTGCCGAAAACTCCAAGGCCACGGTCAATGTCACCACCAACAACGATGGCCTGAAGAAGTCGGTGCAGAGCTTCGTCGACGCCTACAACGCGCTGGTGACCACCATCAACGGCCTGAGCCAGACGCCGAAGAATGCCGATGGCACCCTGGGTACCGCACCGGCACTGGCTGGCGACTCGATGGTCCGCGGGATGCTGACGGCGATTCGCAACGAGCTGGTGACGACCAGCACCGGTGGCAACGGTTCGCTCAAGGTCCTGTCGCAGCTTGGCATCAACACTGTGCAGAGTACCGGCCTGCTGGAGCTCGACAGCACCAAGTTCACCGCAGCCCTGGATACCCAGAAGCTGGGTGGCGAAATCCAGAGCCTGTTCTCCGGTGACAATGGCTTGTCCAAGCGCCTGACCACGGCGCTGGAGCCCTTCACCGCTACCGATGGCGTGCTGGCGGATCGCTCGAAGATCCTCGAGAGCGCCAAGAAGAACCTGAGCATGCAGCAGTCGACGCTGGATTCGCGGATCACCGCGATGACCGCCTCGCTGACCAAGAAGTACAACACCATGGATACCCTGGTGGGTCAGCTGAACGCCCAGCGTGATAACATCACGTCGATCTTCAGTGCGATGGCGGCCCAGCAGAAAAACTCCTGATCCGCGCGTAACGCCAAAAGCCCGGCAGTGCCAATCCAGCATGTCGGGCTTTTTGCATTTTTCCTAAAGTTTTTTGACGCGGCGCCGATAGCCCGGTCATAGAGACAACCGTTTTGGTGAGGTACACGCAATGAATCCGATGTTGGCCCTTCGGCAGTATCAGAAAATCAGTGCACAGGCGCAGACGTCCGAAGCCAGCCCGCACCGCCTGGTGCAGATGCTGATGGAAGGCGGCCTGGACCGTATTGCCCAGGCCAAGGGCTCCCTGGAACGCAAGGACATCGCCGGCAAGGGCATCGCCATCGGCAAGGCCATCGGCATCGTCGGCGGCCTGCGTGAAGGCCTGGACCGGGACAACATGACCGATGAACTTGTGCGTCTGGACAGCCTCTACCTGTACATGACCCGTCGCCTGACCGACGCCAACCTGAAGAACGACATCGCCGCGCTGGACGAAGTAAGCGATCTGTTGACCACGGTCAAGGAAGGCTGGGACGCGGTTGCCCCACAATAACCAGTTGCGATGAGGGTATCGTGATGAGTGCTGTGCTCAAGCGAATCGAGGAAACCCGGGAGGCGCTGGTCGGTGCACTGGCCAAGCGCGACTGGGAAGCGGTGGGCGAACTGGATCAGGCCTGCCGTGTCTGCATGGACGAGGTGATGAGCGCGGAAGTGGTCGACGAGGAAGCGCTGCGGGACAATCTCCAGGACCTGCTCGGGGTCTACCGTCAGTTGATCGACGTGGCCACCGAGGAGCGTCAGGCGATTGCCGACGAGATGTCAAAGATCAAGCAGGCGCAACAGGCGACAAAGGTATACCATCTGTACCGCTGAAGGTGGGATCGAAAATCAGTCGCGCGCCATAAATTTGACTGTGAAGGGTTTTTTGACTTAACTAGTGGCTGTTTTCTAATTTCAGACGTCCGAACACTGACCGTTCAGTCGGAATGATGTCGAGCATGCCCGTCCACGGGCCTCGAGTTGACTAGGGAAGTTGCTATTGCATGTGGCGTGAAACCAAAATTCTCCTGATCGATGACGATAGTGCTCGCCGCCGTGACCTGGCGGTGGTGTTGAATTTTCTTGGGGAAGAAAATCTGCCGTGCTCCAGCCATGACTGGGAGCAGGTAGTCGAGTCGTTGTCGTCCAGTCGCGAAGTGCTCTGTGTCCTCATTGGCGATGTGAATGCGTCAGCCGGGGTTCTGGGCTTGCTTAGGACAGTGGCTGCCTGGGATGAGTTCCTTCCGGTTCTGCTTCTGGGCGAATTTTCTTCGCTCGACCTCCCGGAAGAGCTGCGCCGTCGCGTGCTTTCCAACCTCGAAATGCCGCCGAGCTACAGCAATCTGCTGGATTCGCTGCACCGTGCCCAGGTCTATCGCGAGATGTACGACCAGGCCCGCGAGCGCGGCCGGCAGCGCGAGCCCAACCTGTTCCGCAGCCTGGTCGGCACCAGTCGTGCGATCCAGCACGTGCGCCAGATGATGCAGCAGGTCGCCGACACCGACGCCAGCGTGCTGATCCTCGGCGAGTCCGGAACCGGCAAGGAAGTGGTCGCGCGCAACCTGCACTATCACTCCAAGCGCCGCGAAGCGCCGTTCGTGCCAGTCAACTGCGGGGCGATTCCCGCCGAGTTGCTGGAAAGCGAGCTGTTCGGCCACGAGAAGGGCGCCTTCACCGGGGCCATCACCAGCCGCGCCGGGCGTTTCGAACTGGCCAACGGCGGCACCCTGTTCCTCGACGAGATCGGCGACATGCCGCTGCCGATGCAGGTCAAGCTGCTGCGCGTGCTGCAGGAACGCACCTTCGAGCGGGTCGGCAGCAACAAGACCCAGAGCATCGACGTACGCATCATCGCCGCAACCCACAAGAACCTCGAAAGCATGATCGAGGTGGGTTCGTTCCGCGAAGATCTGTACTACCGCCTCAACGTATTCCCCATCGAGATGGCCCCGCTGCGCGAGCGCGTGGAAGACATCCCGCTGCTGATGAACGAGCTGATCTCGCGCATGGAGCACGAGAAACGCGGCTCGATCCGCTTCAATTCGGCGGCGATCATGTCCCTGTGCCGCCACGGCTGGCCAGGCAACGTCCGCGAGCTGGCCAACCTGGTGGAGCGCATGGCGATCATGCATCCCTATGGCGTGATCGGCGTGGCCGAGTTGCCGAAGAAGTTCCGCTACGTCGATGACGAGGACGAGCAACTGGTGGACAGCCTGCGCTCCGACCTCGAAGAGCGCGTGGCGATCAACGGCCATGCGCCGAGCTTCCCGACCAATGCCATGCTGCCGCCGGAAGGCCTGGACCTGAAGGATTACCTTGGCAGCCTGGAGCAGGGCCTGATCCAGCAGGCGCTGGACGACGCCAACGGCATCGTCGCGCGCGCAGCGGAACGCCTGCGGATCCGCCGTACCACCCTGGTGGAAAAGATGCGCAAGTACGGCATGAGCCGTCGCGAGGGTGATGAACAGGCGGATGATTGACGCCTGTTCGTTGCGCTGGCCCGCGTCGCTGTCATAAAACCTTTCTTTGTGTGTGGTAAAGGCCCGTGTTCACGGGCTTTTTCAGTCCTCCCCGATTTCTTGGCGAATGACGCAAAAGTTTCCGGCATGGCTATTGCTACACCGCTGGCAACATACCGTTTTATGACGGTAAGCCATGCGAGAGAGCACGATGCCCCACGCCGCCACCACTTCCCCTGAGCCCCAGCGCGCGGATGCCGCCGAGCAACAGAGCCGCGTCGGCCTGGAGCAGGCGTTCGCCCTGTTCGACCAGATGTCGACCCAGCTCAGCCAGTCCTACAACCTGCTCGAAGCCCGGGTTACCGAGCTCAAGGGTGAGCTGGAAGTGGTCAGTGCCCAGCGCATGGCCGAACTGGCGGAAAAGGAACGCCTGGCCAATCGCCTGCAGAACCTGCTGGACCTGTTGCCTGGCGGAGTCATCGTCATCGACGGCCACGGCCTGGTGCGCGAGGCCAATCCGGCGGCCTGCGAGCTGCTCGGCGAGCCGCTGGTGGGGGAGTTGTGGCGCCAGGTGATCGTCCGCAGCTTCGCCCCGCGGGAAGACGACGGCCATGAAATTTCCTTGCGCGACGGTCGTCGCCTGTCGATTTCCACCCGTTCCCTGGATGCCGAGCCGGGCCAGCTGGTGTTGCTCAACGACCTGACCGAAACCCGTCATCTGCAAGACCAGCTGGCCCGCCACGAACGGCTGTCCACCCTCGGGCGCATGGTTGCCTCGCTGGCCCACCAGATCCGCACGCCGCTTTCCGCAGCCCTGCTCTATGCCAGTCACCTGGCCGAGCAGGACCTGCCGCTGGACACCCGCCAGCGCTTCGCCGGCAATCTCAAGGAGCGCCTGCACGAGCTGGAGCATCAGGTCCGGGACATGCTGGTGTTCGCCCGTGGCGAGTTGCCGCTGACCGACCGCCTGACGCCCAAGGCCCTGTTTCAGGCCTTGCAGCAGGCGGCGCAGACCCAGGTCCATGGCCATGAGGTGCGCTGGCAGTGCGACAGTCACCTGGGCGAGTTGCTGTGCAATCGCGACACCCTGGTCGGCGCGCTGCTGAACCTGATCGAGAATGCCCTGCAGGCCAGCGACAGTTGCGCGCGCCTGAAGATTCACCTGTATCGCCGGGGTAACACCCTGCGCCTGAGCGTCAGCGACGCGGGAGCGGGAATCGATGCCGCGTTGCTGCAGCGCCTGGGCGAGCCCTTCCTGACCACCAAGACCACCGGCACCGGCCTCGGCCTGGCGGTGGTGACGGCGGTTGCCCGTGCCCACCGGGGCGAGTTGCTCCTGCGTTCGCGCAAGGGGCGCGGTACCTGCGCAATCGTGACCTTGCCGTTGCTCGGCGCTTCGGCGGAGGTTTCGGCATGAGTGCGATCAAGGTCCTGCTGGTGGAGGACGACCGCTCCCTGCGCCAGGCCTTGGGTGACACTCTGGAGCTGGGCGGTTTCACCTATCGCGCCGCCGGTTCCGCGGAAGAGGCGCTGGAGATGGTCGCCGCCGAGGCGTTCAGCCTGGTGGTCAGCGACGTCAACATGCCGGGCATGGACGGGCACCAGTTGCTGGCCCGCCTGCGCCTGGTGCAGCCGCAACTGCCGGTCCTGCTGATGACCGCCCATGCCGCAGTGGAGCGGGCCGTGGATGCCATCCGCCAGGGCGCGGCGGATTACCTGGTCAAGCCGTTCGAGCCGCGGGCCTTGCTCGACCTGGTTGCCCGTCATGCCCTGGGCGCTGCCAGCGGCGCCGAGGCCGAAGGCCCGGTGGCCTGCGAGCCGGCCAGCGCGCAACTGCTGGAACTGGCCGCGCGGGTCGCCCGCAGCGATTCCACCGTGCTGATTTCCGGCGAGTCCGGCACCGGCAAGGAGGTGCTGGCGCGCTACATCCACCAGCAATCGCCTCGTGCCAGCGAGGCGTTCGTGGCGATCAACTGCGCGGCGATCCCGGACAACATGCTCGAAGCCACCCTGTTCGGTCATGAGAAAGGCTCGTTCACTGGCGCCATCGCGGCCCAGGCAGGCAAGTTCGAGCAGGCCGACGGCGGCACGCTGCTGCTGGACGAGATTTCCGAAATGCCCCTCGGCCTGCAGGCCAAGTTGCTGCGGGTGCTGCAGGAGCGGGAAGTGGAGCGGGTTGGCGGGCGCAAGCCGATTGCCCTGGATATCCGCGTGGTCGCCACCACCAACCGCGACCTGGCCGGCGAAGTGGCGGCGGGGCGTTTCCGCGAGGACCTGTTCTATCGTCTGTCGGTGTTTCCGTTGGCCTGGCGGCCGCTCAGGGAACGGAGCGCCGATATTCTGCCATTGGCCGAGCGTTTGTTATTGCGCCACGTCAATAAAATGAAGCACGCGCCTGTCAGGCTCTCCGAGGAAGCCAAGGCGTGCCTGCAAGGCTATCCGTGGCCGGGCAACGTGCGCGAACTGGACAATGCGATCCAGCGTGCACTGATCCTGCAGCAGGGCGGGGTGATCGCCGCGGCGGACTTCTGCCTGGCGGGCGTGCTGCCGGTGCTGGCGCCGCAGCCGGTCAAGGCCGCAGCGCCGCAGGCGGCGGTGGAAACACAGGAGCCGGGCGGGTTGGGTGACGACTTGCGCCGGCATGAATTCCAGATGATCATCGACACCCTTCGCGCCGAGCGCGGCCGCCGCAAGGAAGCCGCCGAGCGCCTGGGCATCAGCCCGCGGACCCTGCGCTACAAGCTGGCGCAGATGCGCGATGCAGGCATGGATGTGGAGGCGAGCCTTTACGCCACGGGGCTTTGAGGATGGATGGTCATCGTTTTGCAAAATCGTCGGGCCTAGCTGGCACTCTTGTTGCTAAGTCCTGTTCATCCGCTGCGTGAGTGTCAAAAAAATGCGGGCCGTCGGAGAGAGAAGTTCATGAGCCAAGGTGTTGAATTCAATCGGTTGATGCTGGACATGCGCGCCATGCAGGCGGAAGCCATGTCGGCGCCGAAGGCCGTGCAGTCGCCTGCCGAACTGGGGCAGAGCAGTTTCGCCGATATGCTGGGTCAGGCCATCAACAAGGTCAACGACACCCAGCAGGCCTCCTCGCAGCTGGCCAATGCCTTCGAGATCGGCAAGAGCGGCGTCGACCTGACCGACGTGATGATCGCTTCGCAGAAGGCCAGCGTGTCCTTCCAGGCCCTGACCCAGGTGCGCAACAAGCTGGTCCAGTCGTATCAAGACATCATGCAGATGCCGGTTTAAGGCGGGATTTGATTCATGGCCGATGCAGTCGTCGATAACGTGCCCGCCAAGGGCAGCCCGCCAGCGCCCAAACCGCCGCTGTTCGGCATGTCGTTCCTGGAAAACCTCTCGCAGATGCCCATGCTGCGTCAGGTCGGCCTGCTGGTCGGCCTGGCCGCCAGCGTGGCCATCGGCTTCGCCGTGGTCCTCTGGTCGCAGCAGCCGGACTACCGTCCGCTGTACGGCAGCCTCAGCGGCATGGACACCAAGCAGGTCATGGAAACCCTGGCCGCCGCGGACATCCCCTACAACGTCGAGCCCAATTCCGGTGCATTGCTGGTCAAGGCCGAGGACGTCTCCCGTGCGCGGCTGAAACTCGCCGCCGCCGGTGTGGCGCCGAGCGACGGCAACGTCGGCTTCGAGATCCTCGACAAGGAACAGGGCCTCGGCACCAGCCAGTTCATGGAAGCCACCCGCTACCGTCGTGGCCTGGAAGGCGAGCTGGCGCGGACCATTTCCGCCCTGAGCAACGTCAAGGCCGCCCGCGTGCACCTGGCGATCCCGAAAAGCTCGGTGTTCGTCCGTGACGAGCGCAAGCCCAGTGCCTCGGTACTGGTCGAGCTGTACCCGGGCCGCTCCCTGGAAGCCGGGCAGGTCATGGCCATCGTCAACCTGGTGGCCACCAGCGTTCCGGAACTGGACAAGTCCCAGGTCACCGTGGTCGACCAGAAGGGCAACCTGCTCTCCAGCCAGCTGGAAAACACCGAGCTCACCGTCGCCGGCAAGCAGTTCGACTACACCCGGCGCATGGAAGGCCTGATGACCCAGCGGGTGCACAACATCCTGCAGCCAGTGCTGGGCAACGACCGCTACAAGGCCGAAGTGTCCGCCGACGTCGATTTCAGCGCCGTCGAATCCACCGCCGAACAGTTCAACCCGGACCAGCCGGCGCTGCGCAGCGAGCAGTCGGTCAACGAACAGCGCTCCAGCAGCTCCGGCCCGCAAGGCGTGCCCGGCGCCCTGAGCAACCAGCCGCCTGGCCCGGCCACGGCTCCGCAGACCACCGGTGGCGGTGCCGCCGGCGCGGCCGCGGCGATCCAGCCCGGCCAGCCGCTGCTCGACGCCAACGGCCAGCAGGTCATGGACCCGGCCACCGGCCAGCCGATGCTCGCGCCGTATCCGGCAGACAAGCGCGTGCAGTCGACCAAGAACTTCGAGCTGGACCGTTCCATCAGCCACACCCGCCAGCAGCAGGGTCGCCTGACCCGCCTGTCGGTGGCGGTGGTGGTGGACGACCAGGTCAAGATCGACCCGGCCAACGGCAACGCCACCACGACGCCGTGGAGCGCCGAGGACCTGGCGCGCTTCACCCGCCTGGTGCAGGACGCGGTGGGCTTCGATGCCAGCCGTGGCGACAGCGTCAGCGTGATCAACGTGCCGTTTGCCGCCGACCGTGGCGAGACCATCGCCGAGATTCCGTTCTACTCGCAACCGTGGTTCTGGGACATCGTCAAGCAGGTGCTCGGCGTACTGTTCATCCTGGTGCTGGTATTCGGTGTCCTGCGTCCGGTGCTCAACAACATCACCGGCGGCGGCAAGCAGTCGGGCAACGACAGCGACATGGAGCTGGGCGGCATGATCGGTCTGGATGGCGAACTGGCCAACGACCGCGTGAGCCTGGGTGGTCCGCAAAGCATCCTCTTGCCGAGTCCGAGCGAGGGCTATGACGCCCAGCTCAACGCAATCAAGAGTCTGGTGGCAGAAGACCCGGGCCGCGTGGCCCAGGTCGTGAAAGAGTGGATCAACGCCGATGAGTGACAATCGAGCCATGACAGCCAAGCTCACCCGGGTCGACAAGGCAGCCATCCTGCTGCTGTCGCTGGGCGAGACCGACGCCGCGCAGGTGCTGCGGCACATGGGGCCGAAAGAGGTCCAGCGCGTGGGCGTGGCCATGGCGCAGATGGGCAACATCCATCGCGAGCAGGTCGAGCAGGTGATGAGCGAGTTCGTCGAGATCGTCGGCGACCAGACCAGCCTCGGCGTCGGTTCCGACGGCTACATCCGCAAGATGCTCACCCAGGCCCTCGGCGAGGACAAGGCCAACGGCCTGATCGACCGCATTCTCCTGGGCGGCAACACCAGCGGCCTGGACAGCCTGAAGTGGATGGAGCCGCGCGCCGTCGCCGACGTCATCCGCTACGAGCACCCGCAGATCCAGGCGATCGTCGTGGCCTACCTCGACCCCGACCAGGCTGGCGAGGTGCTGGGCAACTTCGACCACAAGGTGCGCCTGGACATCATCCTGCGCGTCTCGTCGCTGAACACCGTGCAGCCGGCGGCGCTGAAGGAACTCAACCAGATCCTCGAGAAGCAGTTCTCCGGCAACTCGAACGCCGCGCGTACCACCCTGGGCGGTATCAAGCGTGCCGCAGACATCATGAACTTCCTCGACAGTTCGGTCGAAGGCCAGCTCATGGACGCGATCCGCGAGATCGACGGCGACCTCTCCGAGTCGATCGAAGACCTCATGTTCGTCTTCAACAACCTGGCCGACGTCGACGACCGCGGTATCCAGGCGCTGTTGCGCGAAGTGTCTTCCGACGTGCTGGTGGTGTCCCTCAAGGGCGCCGACGAGAAGGTCAAGGACAAGATCTTCAAGAACATGTCCAAGCGTGCCTCCGAGCTGCTGCGCGACGACCTGGAGGCCAAGGGCCCGGTCCGCGTCAGCGACGTGGAAACCGCGCAGAAGGAAATCCTCACCATCGCCCGCCGCATGGCCGAAGCCGGCGAGATCGTGCTGGGCGGCAAAGGTGCCGAAGAGATGATCTGACGGGTTGGCGCCGCTCCTGCGAGCGGCGCCGGCCAGGCTTTGCCAGGCAGCCCGCCATGCGGGACAGCCTGGGCCCGATCATCCGCAACCCGACTTTTGAGCGCATGGAATCATGTCGACCAACGAGCATTTGAGTGAACTGATCCGCGCCCGCGACCTGGAAGGGTTCGACCGCTGGGCGCTGCCCAGTTTCGACCCCGAACCCGAGCACGTGCCGGAACCGGAGCCCGAACCCGAGGAAATCGTCGAGGAAGTGCCGCTGGAGGAAGTCCAGCCGCTGACCCTCGAAGAGCTCGAAAGCATCCGCCAGGAGGCCTACAACGAAGGCTTCGCCACCGGCGAGCGCGAAGGTTTCCACAGCACCCAGCTCAAGGTCCGCCAGGAAGCCGAGGTGGCGCTGCATGCGCGCCTGGAAAGCCTGGAACAACTCATGGGTCACCTGCTGGAGCCGATCGCCGAGCAGGATGCGCTGATCGAGAAGCAACTGGTGCACCTGGTCAGCCATATCGCCAGGGAAGTGATCGGTCGCGAGTTGAAGACCGATTCCAGCCAGATCACCCATGTCCTGCGCGAAGCCCTGAAGCTGCTGCCGATGGGCGCCGAGAACATCCGCATCCATGTCAATCCCCAGGATTTCGCCCTGGCCAAGGCCCTGCGCGAACGCCACGAGGAAAGCTGGAAGCTGCTGGAGGACGATTCCCTGCAGCCCGGCGGCTGCTGGATCGAAACCGCCCACAGCCGCATCGACGCGACCGTCGAGACCCGTATCGAAAAGGCCCTGAAGCAACTGTTCGACCAGTTGCACGACCAGGGCCTGCACCCGGCCGCGCCGGACCTGCATATCGACCTGCAGGACAAGCGCAAGGTGCCGGTCGAAGAAACGGAAACCAGTGATGCGCCTTGATCGCACCAGCTTCGCCAGGCGCCTCGGCACCTACGCCGACGCCGTGCGCCTGCCCGCCCAGCCGGTGGTCGAAGGGCGCCTGCTGCGCATGGTCGGCCTGACCCTGGAGGCCGAGGGCCTGCGCGCTGCCATCGGCAGCCGCTGCAAGGTAATCAACGACGACAGCTACCACCCCGTGGAGGTCGAGGCCGAGGTCATGGGCTTCGCCGGCGGCAAGGTATTCCTCATGCCGGTGGGCAGTGTCGCCGGCATCGCGCCGGGTGCGCGGGTGGTGCCGCTGGATGACAGCGGCCGCCTGCCCATGGGCATGAGCATGTTGGGCCGGGTGCTGGACGGCGCCGGCCGCGCCCTGGACGGCAAGGGTGGGATGAAGGCCGAGGAC
This sequence comes from Paucimonas sp., assembly GCA_031253995.1. Taxonomy (GTDB): domain Bacteria; phylum Pseudomonadota; class Gammaproteobacteria; order Pseudomonadales; family Pseudomonadaceae; genus Aquipseudomonas. The sequence continues at coordinate 29,200 of JAIRVG010000054.1, forward strand.
TGGGTGCCGATGGACGGCCCCACCATCAACCCGCTCAACCGCGACCCCATCAGCCAGCCGCTGGACGTCGGCATCCGCAGCATCAACGGCCTGCTCACCGTCGGCCGCGGCCAGCGCCTGGGCCTGTTCGCCGGTACCGGCGTGGGTAAATCGGTGCTGCTGGGGATGATGACCCGCTTCACCGAGGCCGACATCATCGTGGTCGGGCTGATCGGCGAGCGGGGTCGCGAGGTGAAGGAATTCATCGAGCACATCCTCGGCACCGAAGGCCTGAAGCGCTCGGTGGTGGTCGCCTCGCCAGCGGACGACGCGCCGCTGATGCGCCTGCGTGCGGCGATGTACTGCACGCGGATCGCCGAGTATTTCCGCGACAAGGGCAAGAACGTCCTGTTGCTGATGGACTCCCTGACCCGTTTCGCCCAGGCCCAGCGGGAAATCGCCCTGGCCATCGGCGAGCCGCCGGCGACCAAGGGTTATCCGCCCTCGGTGTTCGCCAAGCTGCCCAAGCTGGTGGAGCGCGCCGGTAATGGCGAGGCCGGTGGTGGTTCGATCACCGCCTTCTACACCGTGCTGTCCGAGGGCGACGACCAGCAGGACCCGATCGCCGACTCGGCGCGGGGCGTGCTTGACGGCCATATCGTGCTGTCGCGGCGCCTGGCGGAGGAGGGGCATTACCCGGCCATCGATATCGAGGCGTCCATCAGCCGGGTCATGCCGCAGGTGGTCACCCCCGAGCAGATGACCCAGGCCCAGCAGTTCAAGCAGCTGTGGTCGCGCCTGTCGCAGAGCCGCGACCTGATCAGCGTGGGCGCCTACGTCGCCGGCGGCGACAAGGAAACCGACCTGGCCATCGCCCTGCAGCCACGTCTCGTGGGCTTCCTGCGTCAGGGGCTGAACGAGAACGTCAGCCAGGAACAGAGCCGCGACCAACTGGCGGGGGTGTTCGCCCCCCTCGCGCCGGGCTGATAGACCATGGCCCAGCCCAGCCGCGCCGCCCGCCTGGTTCCGGTGGTGGAGATGGCCGAGGACGCCGAGCGCAAGGCCGCGCAGCGTCTCGGTCACTTCCAGCAGCAGGTCAACCTGGCCCAGGCCAAGCTCGCCGAACTCGACCAGTTCCGCGCCGACTACTCGCAGCAATGGGTGCAGCGCGGCAGCCAGGGCGTGTCCGGCAAGTGGCTGGTGGGCTTCCAGCGCTTCCTCGGCCAGCTCGACACCGCGGTGGCCCAGCAGCACCAGAGCCTGACCTGGCACCAGAACAACCTCGAAAGCGCCCGTGGCACCTGGCAGCAGGCCTATGCCCGGGTCGAGGGCCTGCGCAAGCTGGTCCAGCGCTATATCGAGGAAGCCCGCCTGCTGGAAGACAAGCGCGAGCAGAAGCTGCTCGACGAGCTGTCCCAGCGCCTGCCCCGCCACGATCACTTCTGAGTTTCAAGCGCCGCTGGATGTACCTTGCCGGCCCGCCGGGCGACTGCTAAACCTTTAAAGGTTCGCTTTCGCCAACGTCGAAGGAATCATCAACATGGCCGTTGAATCCGAGCTGTCCCCGGACGGGAAAAAACTGACGATCCGCGTCAAGGGTCGTTTCGATTTCGGCAAGCATCAGGAATTCCGCAAGACCTACGAGGATGACAGCGGGCGCTCGTCCAGGCAGTTCGACGCGGTGGTGGTCGACCTCAAGGAGGCCACCTACCTCGACAGTTCCGCCCTCGGCATGTTGCTGCTGCTGCGCGATCATGCCGGCGAGGATTCGCAGATCAGCGTGATCAACACCACGCCCGATGTGCGCAAGATCCTCGCGATCTCCAATTTCGAAAAGCTCTTCGAGATCAGTTGAGCGACGCCATGAGCACCCAGCAAGCCCTCACCGTGCTGATCGTCGAAGACGGCGCCACGGACCGTCTGTTGCTGGCGACCCTGGTGCGCAAGCAGGGTCACCGGGTATTGACCGCCGAAAACGGCAAGCTGGCCGTGGCGTTGTTCGCCGAGCAGCGTCCGCAACTGGTGCTGCTGGACGCGGTGATGCCGGTGATGGACGGCTTCGAGGCGGCGCGGCGGATCAAGGCGCTGGCCGGGGAAGAGCTGGTGCCGATCATCTTCCTCACCTCCCTGACCGAGGACGAGGCGCTGGTGCGCTGCCTGGAGGCGGGCGGCGACGACTTTCTCGCCAAGCCCTACAGCCCGGTGGTGCTGGCCGCCAAGATCCGGGCCATGGATCGCCTGCGCCGCTTGCAGGCCACGGTGCTGGAGCAGCGTGATGAGATCTCGCGGCATCACGACCACCTGCTCACCGAGCAGCGGGTGGCCAAGGCGGTGTTCGACCAGGTGGCCCATGCCGGCTGCCTCAGCGCGCCCAATATCCGCTACTTGCAATCGCCCTATGCGTTGTTCAACGGCGACCTGCTGCTGGCGGCATTCACGCCCACCGGCGAGATGCATGTGCTGCTCGGCGACTTCACCGGCCACGGCCTGCCGGCGGCGGTGGGTGCCATGCCGCTGGCCGAGGTGTTCTACGGCATGACCGCCAAGGGCTACGGCCTGGCCGAGACGCTGCGGGAGATGAACGCCAAGCTCAAGCGCATCCTGCCGGTGGACATGTTCTGCTGCGCGCTGCTGCTCAACCTGAGTTTCGAACGGCGCATGGTCGAGGTATGGAACGGCGGCATGCCGGACGGCTACCTGTTGCCGGCGGCGGGTGGCGACACCATTCCCCTGGTCTCGCGACACCTGCCGCTGGGCGTGCTGTCGGCCGAGCAGTTCGACGAGCATACCGATGTGTTGCCGCTGGCCCTGGGTGATCGCCTGTTCCTGCTCTCCGATGGCGTGGTGGATACCTGTGACGAGAGCGAGCAACTGTTCGGCGTCGAGCGCCTGCAGCAGGTGTTCGCCGACAACAAGGAGCCCGGGCACCTGTTCGAGGATGTGTTGCGGGCCCTGGAGGCCTTTCGCGGACGCTCGCGGGACGACGTCAGCATGCTGGAGATCACCGTGGTCGCTGCGCACCAGTTGGCGCCGCCGCCGCTGGTGTATTCCGACAGCGGACAGTCGAGCCCGCTGGACTGGTCGCTGTCCGTCGAATTTCGTGCGCAGACCCTCAAGCGCTTCAATCCGCTGCCCTGGCTGATGCAGGTGCTGCAGGAGGTGCATGGCCTGCGCAAGCAGAGCGGGGCGTTGCACTGCGTGCTCAACGAACTCTATGCCAATGCCCTGGAGCATGGGGTGCTCGGCCTGGATTCGGCGCAAAAGCGTGATGCCGACGGTTTCAACGCCTACTACCAGGAGCGCAACCGGCGCCTGGAGGCGCTGGACAGCGGTCATATCCGTCTTGACCTGCGGGTGGAACCCTGGAAGGGTGGCGGGCGTCTCATTGTTGAAGTCGAGGACAGCGGCAGCGGCTTCGATGTGGGTAAAGTACAGCTGCCGCCGCCCGTGGAGCAGCGTTTGAGCGGTCGTGGGTTGAACCTGGTGCGTCGCCTGAGCCGGCACGCCGAATGGACCGATGGAGGGCGCCGGGCGCGCGTAGAGTTCGCCTGGGATGCTCTGGCATAATCCGGCTTGATCAAGGAGTGAACAAGTGTCCGATATTCATGTAGACCGCAAGGTGTTGAGCGACCTCCAGGAAATCATGGAGGGCAATTACCTGAACCTGCTGGAAACCTTCCTCGCCGATTCCGAAGACCGCCTGCGCCAGCTGTACAAGGCGCGCAACGCCGAGGAACTGGGGCATGCCGCCCACAGCTTCAAGGGGAGCTGCAGCAACATGGGCGCGGTGGGCCTGGCCGAACTGTGTCGCCAGCTGGAACAGCGGATCCAGCAGCACTCGCTGTTCGACATCGAACACCTGATCCTGCAGATCAGTCGTGAGTTCAGCGTCGTCCGCCAGATCTACCGCGCCGAGCGCGAGCGGGTGCTGGTGGGCTGAAGCGTCTTTAATGGTCGCGCCAGGCACAACCTGGCGCGACTTTTGCGTAGGCTTCGCTATTCGTGATGACGAGCTTCTGTAGCGGAGACCTTTTTCATGCCCGTCGCATCAAACCCATTGCTGCAATCCAGCCTTGCCGCCAAGAGCGCCAGGGCCCAGTCCAGCAGCCTGGACAAAGCCCAGCAGAGCCTCAACGACAAGGGTTCGGACTTCTCCCAGGTGTACTCGCAGCAATCCCGGGACAAGATCGAAGCCCCGGCACGGGATCGTGACGGAGTCGACAAATCGGCGGCAAACAGCGGCAAGGTCGATGGTCCCGGACACGGCAAGGTTGCCGATGGCGGCAACAAATTGCCTGACGAGCGCGACGCCCCTGCCAAGGCGGCCGACCCGGCGGATGACGACAGCACGGTGGCCGAGGGTGACGGCCAGTCCGTCGATGCCAACCTGGTGGCCGGTCAGCTGACCGACGCGCCAGAGGGCGCGCAATTGCTGCAGGCCCAGGCCGAGGCGGTGGCGCCGGTGATCCAGGCGGCCAGCCAGCAGGCCCAGGCCGCGACCCTCGTGCCGCCGGCCGTCGAGGACGAAGCCTTCGATCCGGACGGTGATGCCCTGGCCGACCTGCCGGTGCTGCGCCTGGCTCTGGAACAGAATGCCCAGGCCCAGGGCACCACCTCGACCCATGCCAAGCCTGCGACGACGGAAACCGCGCAGGGCCAGCAGCCAGCTGTCAATACACTGGCGCAGATGCTCGACCCGGCGGAGGCCGAGGGTGGCCAGGGCGAGGGCGGCGACAAGGCCTTTGCCAGCCTGATCGACGATGGCCTCAAGGACATCAAGGGTGCCAGCAGCGACACCCGGGTCGACGACTTCGCCAACCGCCTGGCCAGCCTGACCCAGGCCGTCACCGCCAAGACCGCCAATGCCGTGGCGCCCGCGCCGCTGCACCAGCCCCTGGCGATGAACCAGAGCGGCTGGAGCGAAGGCCTGGTCAACCGGGTCATGTACCTGTCGAGCCAGAACCTCAAGTCCGCCGATATCCAGCTGGAGCCCAAGGAGCTGGGGCGTCTGGATATCCGCGTGAACATGGGCGCCGATGCTACCCAGGTCACCTTCACCAGTGGCCATGCCGGCGTGCGCGAGAGCCTGGAAAGCCAGGTGCCGCGCCTGCGCGAGCTGTTCAGCCAGCAGGGCCTGGCCCAGCCGGACGTGAACGTCGCCGACCAGTCGCGCCAGCAGCACAACGGCAGCCAGGATGACACGCCGAAGATGAGTGGCGTGGCAGGCCGGCGCAACGCCGAGGGTGGAGAGAGCGAGGTGGCCGCCGCTGCCGCGAATGCTCCGGTGGAAACCGTCCTTGGCAACAGCACCGTCGACTACGTCGTCTGACCTTGCGCGGACGCTGTGGGAGCTGGCTTGCCAGCGATCAGGATAGTGAAGCCACTATCGCAATCGCTGGCAAGCCAGCTCCCACAGGGGCCGCGTCGTCCTGAAACTGGCATAACACTTGCTCGCCCACACGCCATAGTGGAACAAACCTCCTGTGAGTGACGGATTATTGGCATGGCGAAGAGCGAAGCAGCAGTTAAAGACCCCGCGGTAAAAGGCAAACTCAAGCTGATCCTGCTGTTGGTGCTGGCCCTGCTGCTGGCGATCGGCCTGTCCGTGGGCGCGACCTGGTTTTTCCTGCACAAGTCCGACAGCAAGCCGGCGGAGGAACCCGCTGCGGCGGCGGCCAACGTCAAGCAGCCAGCCATCTACGAATCCATGTCGCCGGCCTTCGTGGTCAACTTCAACCAGAACGGCCGTCAGCGCTACATGCAGGTGAGCATCACCATGCAGGCCCGTGACCAGGCCGCGCTGGAAGCCCTGAAGGTGCACATGCCGGTGATTCGCAACAATCTGGTGATGCTGTTCTCCGGCCAGTCGTTCGAATCCCTGGCGACTCCGGTCGGCCAGGAAATGTTGCGTCAGAAGGCCACTGCCAGTGTCCAGGAAGTGGCGCAGAAGGAAGTCGGCAAGCTGGTCGTCGACCAGTTGCTGTTCACCAATTTCGTATTGCAGTAGGAGCCCAAGATGGCCGTGCAGGACCTGCTGTCCCAGGATGAGATCGATGCCCTCTTGCACGGTGTCGACGATGGCCTGGTGCAAACCGAATCCAGTTCCGATCCTGGCAGCGTCAAGAGCTATGACCTGACCAGCCAGGACCGGATCGTCCGTGGTCGCATGCCGACCCTGGAAATGATCAACGAGCGCTTCGCCCGCTACACCCGCGTCAGCATGTTCAACCTGCTGCGGCGCTCCGCCGACGTGGCGGTGGGCGGTGTGCAGGTGATGAAGTTCGGCGAGTACGTGCACTCGCTGTACGTGCCCACCAGCCTCAACCTGGTGAAGATCAAGCCGCTGCGCGGCACCTCGCTGTTCATCCTCGACGCCAAGCTGGTGTTCAAGCTGGTGGACAACTTCTTCGGCGGTGACGGCCGTCACGCCAAGATCGAGGGCCGCGAGTTCACCCCCACCGAGCTGCGGGTGGTGCGCATGGTCCTCGACCAGTGCTTCGTCGACCTCAAGGAAGCCTGGCAGGCGATCATGCCGGTCAACTTCGAGTACATAAACTCCGAGGTCAACCCGGCCATGGCCAACATCGTCGGCCCGAGCGAGGCGGTGGTGGTCTCGACCTTCCACATCGAGCTCGATGGCGGCGGCGGCGACCTGCACGTGACCATGCCGTACTCGATGATCGAGCCGGTGCGGGAAATGCTCGATGCCGGCTTCCAGTCCGACCTCGACGACCAGGACGAACGCTGGGTCAAGGCCCTGCGCGAGGACGTGCTGGACGTCAGCGTGCCCCTCAGCGCCACCGTAGCCCGCCGCCAGCTCAAGCTGCGCGACATCCTGCACATGCAGCCGGGGGACGTGATCCCGGTGGAACTGCCGGAAGACCTGGTCCTGCGCGCCAATGGCGTGCCCTCCTTCAAGGCCCGCCTGGGCTCGCACAAGGGCACGCTGTCCTTGCAGATCCAGGCGCCGATCGAGCGGCGCTGAGCGCCGCCCGCCTTAACCACCGAATTGATTGCCCGTCGAGGACAGCATGGCTAACGAAAACGACATTACTTCCATGGAAGAGCAGGCCCTGGCCGATGAATGGGCAGCTGCCCTGAGCGAAAGCGGCGATGGCGGCCAGGCCGATATCGACGCGCTGATGGCCGGCGACAGCGGCGCTTCCGGCGGCGGTGCCAGCCGTTTGCCCATGGAAGAGTTCGGCAGCTCGCCGCGCCCGAACGAACAGGTCAGCCTGGAAGGCCCGAACCTGGACGTGATCCTGGACATTCCGGTGAACATCTCCATGGAAGTGGGCAGCACCGAGATCAGCATCCGCAACCTGCTGCAGCTCAACCAGGGTTCGGTGATCGAGCTCGACCGCCTGGCCGGCGAGCCGCTGGACGTGCTGGTCAACGGCACGCTGATCGCCCATGGCGAGGTGGTGGTGGTCAACGAAAAGTTCGGCATCCGCCTGACCGACGTGATCAGCCCGAGCGAACGTATCAAGAAGCTGCGCTGAGTGAAGCGTCTTCTTTCCCTGCTGACGGCCGCGGCCAGCCTGTGCTGGCTGCCCCTGGCCCTGGCGGCGCAGGTTGGCGCCACGCCGGCGGCCAGCGTGGCGGCACCGGCGACCTCCGGCAGCGTCGCCGGCCAGCTGACCCAGCTGGTCTTCGGCCTGCTGCTGGTGCTGGGGCTGATTTTCTTCCTCGCCTGGTTGCTACGTCGGGTGCAGAACGCCGCCCCCAACGCCAACCAGGTGATCCAGGTGGTCGGCAGCCGCCAGGTCGGTCCCCGTGACCGCCTGCTGCTGGTGCAGGTGGGCGACGAGCAGGTCCTCGTCGGCCATACCCCGGGCAGCCTGACCACCCTGCATGTCATGACCCGGCCCGTCGCGGCGCCGGCCAGCACCCGCCCGGCCACGCCGGAATTCGCCCAGCGCCTGATGGAGCTGCTGGGCAAGGACCAGAAGGACAAGCCGTGATGGCCGCATTGCGAACCCTGTTGACGCTGCTGTTGCTGGTGGCGGCGCCGATGGCGCTGGCGGCGGATCCGCTGTCGATTCCGGCGATCACCCTGTCCAGCGGGGCGGACGGCGCGCAGGAGTATTCGGTCAGCCTGCAGATCCTGCTGATCATGACCGCGCTGAGCTTCATCCCGGCGTTCGTCATCCTGATGACCAGCTTCACCCGGATCATCATCGTCTTCTCGATCCTGCGCCAGGCCCTGGGCCTGCAGCAGACCCCGTCGAACCAGATCCTCATCGGCCTGGCGCTGTTCCTGACCATGTTCATCATGGCCCCGGTGTTCGACCGGGTGAACAAGGACGCCCTGCAGCCCTACCTGGCCGAGACCCTGACCGCACCGCAGGCGCTGGACAAGGCCCAGGTGCCGCTCAAGGACTTCATGCTGGCGCAGACCCGACAAAGCGACCTCGACCTGTTCATGCGTCTGTCCAAGCGCACCGACATCGCCGGTCCCGACCAGGTGCCGCTGACCATCCTGGTCCCGGCCTTCGTCACCTCGGAGCTGAAGACCGCGTTCCAGATCGGCTTCATGATCTTCATCCCGTTCCTGATCATCGACCTGGTGGTGGCCAGTGTGCTGATGGCCATGGGCATGATGATGCTGTCGCCGCTGATCATTTCCCTGCCGTTCAAGATCATGCTGTTCGTCCTGGTGGATGGCTGGGCGCTGATCATCGGCACCCTGGCCGGCAGTTTCGGCGGCGTATAGCGAGGGGACAACGAAGATGACGCCAGAAGTCGCAGTCGACCTGTTCCGCGATGCCCTGTGGCTGACCACCCTCATGGTCGCCGTGCTGGTGATCCCGAGCCTGCTGGTGGGCCTGCTGGTGGCCATGTTCCAGGCCGCCACGCAGATCAACGAACAGACCCTGAGCTTCCTGCCGCGCCTGCTGGTGATGCTGGTCACCCTGATCGTCGCCGGGCCCTGGCTGGTGCAGAAGTTCATGGAGTACATCCTGTCGTTGTACGGCAGCATCCCGCAGTTGATCGGCTGAGCGCGACATGCTCGAACTGACCGACACGCAGATTTCCACATGGGTGGCCAGCTTCATGCTGCCGCTGTTCCGCGTGGCGGCCGTGCTGATGACCATGCCGGTGTTCGGCACCTCGCTGGTGCCGCAGCGCATTCGCCTGTACTTCGCCGTGGCCATCACCGTGGTGATCGTGCCGGCGCTGCCACCGATGCCGCCGGTCGAGGCGCTGGACCTCAGTGCCTTGCTGCTGGTGGGCGAGCAGATCCTCATCGGCGCCCTGTTCGGCTTCTCCCTGCAGTTGCTGTTCCAGGCCTTCGTCATTGCCGGGCAGATCGTCGCGATCCAGATGGGCCTGGCCTTCGCCTCCATGGTCGACCCGGCCAACGGCGTCAACACCACGGTGATCAGCCAGTTCCTGACCATGCTGGTGACCTTGCTGTTCCTGGCGATGAACGGGCACCTGGTGGTGTTCGAGGTGATCACCGAAAGCTTCACCACCTTGCCGGTGGGCAGCGGGCTGATGGTCAACCATTTCTGGGACCTGGCCGGGCGTCTCGGCTGGGTGCTGGGGGCGGCGTTGCTGCTGGTGCTGCCGGCGATCACCGCGCTGCTGGTGATCAACATCGCCTTTGGCGTGATGACCCGCGCCGCGCCGCAACTGAACATCTTCTCCATCGGTTTCCCCATGACCCTGGTGCTGGGCATGGGCATCTTCTGGATCGGCATGGCTGATATCCTTTCCCACTACCAGTCGTTGGCGTCCGAAGCGCTGCAATGGCTGCGTGAACTGGCACGGGCGCGCTGAGCATGGCAGAGAGCGAGAGCGGTCAGGACAAGACGGAAGACCCCACCGAGAAACGCAAGACCGACGCTCGCGAGAAGGGTGAGATCGCCCGTTCCAAGGAGCTCAACACGGTGGCGGTGATGCTCGCCGGGGCGCTTGGCTTGCTGAGTTTCGGCGGCTTCCTGGCTGGCGCGCTGATGGAGATCATGCGCAGCAACTTCAGCCTGCCCCGTGAGGTGCTGATGGATGAGCGCTACATGGGCATCTTCCTGCTGTCCTCGGGCAAGCTGGCGATCCTCGCCACCCAGCCGGTGTTGCTGGTGCTGCTGCTGGCCGCGCTGATCGGCCCGATCGCGCTGGGCGGCTGGCTGTTCGCCGCGGGCTCCATGGCGCCCAAGTTCAGCCGGATGAACCCGCTGGCGGGGATCAAGCGGATGTTCTCCATGCACTCGCTGGCCGAGCTGCTCAAGGCCCTGGCCAAGTTCTTCGTGATCCTGCTGGTGGCCCTGGCGGTGCTCTCTGCGGACCGTGACGACCTGCTGGCCATCGCCAACGAGCCGCTGGACCGGGCGATCATCCACAGCGTCCAGGTGGTGGCCTGGAGTGCCTTGTGGATGGCCTGCGGGTTGCTGATCATCGCTGCGGTGGACGTGCCGATCCAGCTGTACCAGGCCAAGCAGAAGCTGATGATGACCAAGCAGGAAGTGCGCGACGAATACAAGCAGACCGAGGGCAAGCCGGAGGTCAAGCAGCGCATTCGCCAGGTCCAGCGCGAGATCTCGCAGCGGCGGATGATGGCTGCGGTGCCCGAGGCCGACGTGATCATCACCAACCCGACCCACTATGCGGTGGCGTTGAAGTACGACCCGGAGAAGGGCTCGGCGCCGTTGTTGCTGGCCAAGGGTACGGATTTCATTGCGCTGAAGATCCGCGAGATCGCGGTGCAGCACAATATCCAGCTGCTGGAGTCGCCGGCGCTGGCGCGGTCGATCTACTACTCCACGGAGCTGGAGGAAGAGATTCCGGCGGGGCTGTACCTGGCGGTGGCGCAGGTGCTGGCTTATGTCTACCAGCTCCGGCAGTTCCATGCCGGCAAGGGCAAGGCGCCGGAGCCGCTCAAGGATCTGCCGATTCCGCCGGACCTGCAGCGCGATTCCTGATTTCTCTGCTGTTCTTTCGGGCCTCATCGCTGGCAAGCCAGCTCCCACAGGGGTTGGCGGTGCACTCGGCCCTGTGGGAGCTGCTCAAGGACCTGCCGATTCCGCCGGATCTGCAGCGCGATTCCTGATTTCTCTGCCGTTCTTTCGGGCCTCATCGCTGGCAAGCCAGCTCCCACAGGGTTTGGCGGTGCACTCGATCCCTGTGGGAGCTGGCTTGCCAGCGATGGGGCCCTCATGTTCACCGCAAAGTTGGAAAGCTTCTTGCAAAGAGCAGCGCCAAGCGCCTCCGTGGCGTCAAAAGTTTGCTTGAAGAGGAAGACCGGTGGACCGCTCCCAACTGATCAACAGCGCGCGCAGCAACCTCACCAGCCTGGGTCGGGGCAATATCGGCGTGCCGGTGCTGTTGCTGGTGATGCTGGCAATGATGATGTTGCCGATCCCGCCGTTCCTCCTCGACGTGTTCTTCACCTTCAACATCGCCCTGTCCATCGTGGTCCTGCTGGTCTGCGTGTACGCCCTGCGCCCGCTGGACTTCGCCGCCTTCCCGACCATCCTGCTGGTGGCCACGCTGTTGCGCCTGGCCCTGAACGTCGCTTCGACGCGGGTGGTGCTGCTCCACGGCCACGACGGCCACGGCGCCGCCGGTAAGGTGATCCAGGCCTTCGGTGACGTGGTCATCGGCGGCAACTACGTGGTCGGTATCGTCGTCTTCGCCATCCTCATGATCATCAACTTCGTCGTGGTCACCAAGGGTGCCGGACGGATCTCCGAGGTGAGCGCGCGCTTCACCCTCGACGCCATGCCCGGCAAGCAGATGGCCATCGACGCCGACCTCAACGCCGGCCTGATCAACCAGGACCAGGCCAAGGCCCGCCGCGCCGAAGTGGCCCAGGAAGCCGAGTTCTACGGCTCCATGGACGGTGCCAGCAAGTTCGTCCGCGGCGACGCCATCGCCGGCCTGCTGATCCTCTTCATCAACCTGATCGGCGGCATGGCCATCGGCATGGCCCAGCACGGCATGACCTTCGGCGACGCCGGCCGGGTCTACGCCCTGCTGACCATCGGTGACGGTTTGGTGGCGCAACTGCCTTCGCTGCTGCTCTCCACCGCGGCGGCGATCATGGTCACCCGGGCTTCCGGCTCGGAAGACATGGGCAAGCAGATCAACCGGCAGATGTTCGATTCGCCGAAGGCCCTGGCGGTCTCCGCGGCGCTGATGATCGTCATGGGCCTGGTCCCGGGCATGCCGCACATCGCCTTCCTCAGCCTCGGCCTGCTGGCCGCCGGCGGCGCCTACCTGGTGTGGAAGAAACAGAACCAGGCCAAGACCAAGGCCGCCCAGGAGGTGCAGCGCCAGCAGGACCTGCTGCCGTCGCCGCAGCGCGCTGCGGAAACCAAGGAGCTGGGCTGGGACGACGTCACCCCGATCGACATGATCGGCCTGGAAGTCGGCTATCGCCTGATCCCGCTGGTGGACCGCAACCAGGGTGGGCAACTGCTGGCGCGGATCAAGGGCGTGCGCAAGAAGCTGTCCCAGGACCTGGGCTTCCTCATGCCCACCGTGCATATCCGCGACAACCTCGACCTGGCGCCAAGCACCTACCGCCTGACCCTGATGGGGGTGATCCTGGCCGAGGCGGAAATCTTCCCCGAGCGGGAAATGGCCATCAACCCGGGCCAGGTGTTCGGCACCCTCAACGGCATCGCCGCGCGCGACCCGGCATTCGGCCTGGAAGCGGTGTGGATCGACGTCAGCCAGCGCAGCCAGGCGCAGTCCCTGGGCTACACCGTGGTGGACGCCAGTACCGTGGTTGCCACCCACCTCAACCAGATTCTCTACAAGCACTGCCACGAGCTGATCGGCCATGAGGAAGTGCAGCAACTGCTGGCGGTGCTGGCCAAGGGGTCGCCGAAGCTGGCCGAGGAAATCGTCCCTGGCGTGCTGCCGCTCTCCGGCCTGCTGAAAGTGCTCCAGGCCCTGCTGGCGGAACAGGTTCCCGTCAGGGATATCCGTAGCATCGCCGAGGCGATCGCCAACAATGCGAGCAAGAGTCAAGATACCGCCGCACTGGTCGCCGCAGTCCGCGTCGGATTGTGTCGCGCTATCGTGCAAAGCATTGTCGGGACTGAGTCCGAGCTGCCTGTGATCACGCTCGAACCAAGGTTGGAACAGATTTTGCTGAATAGTCTGCAAAGGGCCGGGCAAGGTCAGGAAGACGGTGTTCTTCTTGAGCCGAGCATGGCTGAAAAGCTTCAGCGTTCGTTGATCGAGGCTGCCCAGCGTCAGGAGATGCAAGGTCAGCCGGCCATCCTGCTCGTCGCGGGACCGATCCGGCAAATGCTGTCGCGCTTCGGTCGCCTGGCTGTACCGAATTTGCATGTTTTGGCGTATCAGGAAATACCTGACAACAAGCAAGTCACCATCGTCGCCACAGTAGGCCCCAACGGCTGAGGTAGTGGGTTATGCAAGTTAAGCGTTTTTTCGCCGCCGATATGCGTCAGGCCATGAAGCTGGTTCGCGATGAGCTGGGGGCTGACGCCGCCATCATCGGTAACCGACGGATTGCTGGCGGTGTCGAGCTGACGGCGGCGCTGGACTACAAGCTGTCCGCCCTGGCCCCGCGGGTGCCCAACGTCGAGCTGGAAGACGAGCTGCGCAAGACCGAGTCGCGCATTGCCACCGCCCAGGCCGAACTGAGCAGCCGCAACGACACCGACACCGGCAACCGCCAGCTGTTCGCCGGCCTGCCGCTGACTGCCTCCGAGCCGCTGGTGGAAACCCGTCTCGAAGAGCTGGCGCCACCACCGGTGGCCGCGCCCGTGGCCCCGGCCATCGACCCACGCCTGTTCGACTCCATGCGTTCCGAGCTGTCGGGCCTGCGCGAGCTGCTGGAAGTCCAGCTCGGCTCGCTGGCCTGGAGCCAGTTGCAGGGCGCCAAGCCGCACCAGGCCAACCTCTGGCGTCGCCTGCAGCGCATCGGCCTGTCCGGCCCGCTGTCCCGCGACCTGCTCGACCTGACCCAGGACATCGTCGACCCGCGCCACGGCTGGCGCATGCTGCTGGCGCACCTGGCGCGGATGATCCACGTGCCTGAGGTCGAGCCGATCGAGGAGGGCGGGGTGATCGCCATGGTCGGCCCGGCCGGCATGGGCAAGACCACCACCCTGGCCAAGCTGGCCGCACGCTACGTGCTCAAGTACGGCGCGCAGAACCTGGCCCTGGTGAGCATGGACAGCTTCCGCATCGGCGCCCAGGAACAGCTCAAGACCCTGGGCCGCATCCTCAACGTCCCGGTGACCCACGTCGACCCCGGCCAGTCCCTGGCCCAGGCGCTGGAGCCGCTGCTGCGCAAGCGCGTGGTGCTGATCGATACCGCCGGCCTGCAGGCCAGCGACCCGGCCCTGCGCATGCAACTGGAAACCCTGGCCGGCCGCGGCATCCAGGCCAAGAACTACCTGGTCCTGGCCACCACCAGCCAGAAGCAGGTGCTGGCCGCTGCCTACCACAGCTACAAGCGCTGCGGCCTGGCCGGCTGCATCCTGACCAAACTCGATGAAACCGCCAGCCTGGGCGAAGTCCTGAGCCTGGCCATCAGTCACGAATTGCCCGTGGCCTATCTCACCGATGGCCCGCGCATTCCTGACGACCTGCACCTGCCACGACGCCACCAGCTGGTGAGCCGCGCGGTCAGCGTGCAGATGCAGGACGAGCCGAGCGAGGAGGCCATGGCCGACATGTTCGCCGACCTGTACCACAGCGACGGCAAGCGAGTCGGCTGAGGTGGATATGTATCAGTTGCACAGTACCTGCATCACAGGGTCCGCGTGGCAGTTCGCGGTTGTAGCCGGCGCGGCCCGTCATGTGGCCTCGGTCTAAGCAAGACAAGGTAAAGAACAAACATGGGTAGCATGCATCCCGTACAGGTGATCGCCGTGACAGGCGGCAAAGGTGGCGTTGGCAAGACCAACGTGTCGGTGAACCTCTCGCTGGCACTGGCCGAGCTTGGCCGTCGCGTCATGCTGCTGGACGCCGACCTCGGCCTGGCCAATGTCGACGTCCTGCTCGGGCTCACCCCCAAACGCACCCTGGCCGACGTCATCGAGGGCCGCTGCGAGCTGCGCGACGTCCTCCTGCAGGGCCCTGGCGGCGTACGCATCGTCCCGGCCGCGTCCGGCACCCAGAGCATGGTGCACCTGGCCCCGGCGCAGCACGCCGGCCTGATCCAGGCCTTCAGCGAGATCGGCGACAACCTCGACGTGCTGGTGATCGACACCGCTGCGGGTATCGGTGACTCGGTGGTCAGCTTCGTCCGCGCCGCGCAAGAGGTGCTGCTGGTGGTCTGCGACGAGCCGACCTCGATCACCGACGCCTACGCCCTGATCAAGCTGCTCAACCGCGACTACGGCATGAGCCGTTTCCGCGTCCTCGCCAACATGGCGCAGAGCCCGCAGGAAGGGCGCAATCTGTTCGCCAAGTTGACCAAGGTCACGGATCGCTTCCTCGATGTCGCCCTACAATACGTCGGTGCAGTTCCCTACGACGAGTGTGTGCGCAAGGCAGTGCAGAAGCAGCGAGCGGTCTATGAAGCCTTTCCGCGTTCCAAGTGCGCGCTGGCGTTCAAGGCCATCGCGCAGAAGGTCGATAGCTGGCCGCTGCCGGCCAACCCGCGCGGACACCTGGAATTCTTCGTCGAACGTCTGGTGCAACCAACCAGTGCGGGACCTGTGCTATGAGCGCGAGCGGATACCGGATGTACAGCAAATCCTCACGTGATGCCCAGTACGAGCTGATCGAACGCTACGCCCCGCTGGTCAAGCGCATCGCCTACCACCTGCTGGCGCGGCTGCCGGCCAGCGTGCAGGTGGAGGACCTGATCCAGGCCGGGATGATCGGCCTGCTGGAGGTCTCCAACAAATACGACTCCAGCAAGGGGGCCAGTTTCGAGACCTACGCCGGCATCCGTATCCGTGGCGCCATGCTCGACGAAGTCCGCAAGGGCGACTGGGCACCGCGTTCGGTACACCGCAATACCCGCATGGTCAGCGACGCGATTCGTGCAATTGAAGCAAAAACCGGCCGTGACGCTAAAGATCACGAGGTTGCTGCCGAACTTCAATTGAGTCTCGATGATTACTACGGGATTTTGAACGATACCTTGGGCAGCCGCCTGTTCAGCTTCGACGACCTGTTGCAGGACGGCGAGCATGAAGGCCTGCACGAGGATGGCGCCAGTGCCCAGCTCGAACCTTCGCGCGATCTGGAAGACGAGCGCTTCCAGGCAGCCTTGGCGGATGCGATCGCCAACCTGCCGGAACGCGAGCGTCTGGTCCTGGCCCTGTACTACGACGAAGAGCTGAACCTCAAGGAAATCGGTGAGGTCCTGGGGGTCAGCGAGTCGCGCGTCAGCCAGTTGCACAGCCAGTGCGCAGCCCGTCTGCGCAGCCGGCTGGGAGAATGGCGGGCGCGTTGAACGCGGGTTCGATGCAGTCGTGACAACGTGGTAGCCGGAATTGATTGAACGCGCGTTCAGCGCTGGACGCGTTAAAGACTGCTTGGAGGTCTAATTGAACAAAGATATGAAAATCCTCATCGTTGACGACTTTTCGACGATGCGGCGGATCATCAAGAACCTGCTGCGTGACCTGGGCTTCACCAACACGCACGAGGCCGACGACGGCACCACCGCGCTGCCCATGCTCGAAAGCAACAACTTCGACTTCCTGGTGACCGACTGGAACATGCCCGGCATGTCCGGCATCGACCTGCTGCGCAAGGTGCGCGCCGACGAGCGCCTGAAGCACATGCCGGTGCTGATGGTCACCGCCGAAGCCAAGCGCGAACAGATCATCGAAGCGGCCCAGGCCGGCGTCAACGGCTATGTGGTCAAGCCTTTCACCGCCCAGGTGCTGAAAGAGAAAATCGACAAGATCTTCGAACGCGTCAACGCCTGAGGCGTGCAACGGGGGCGCTATGGACCATAACGAATCATCGTTGGGCGACTTCGAGTCGACCCTTAAAAAACACGCCCAGGAACTGGTCGCGAGCCTTGAGCGCGGCCAGTTCGGCGACGCGGTGCAACTGATCCATCAGCTGAACCAGACCCGTGACCGCGGCCTGTACCAGGAAGTCGGCAAGCTCACGCGCGAGCTGCACAGCGCGATCGTCAGCTTCCAGATCGACACCCACGGCCCGCAGGCCGAGGAAATGTCGCAGATCACCGACGCCACCGAGCGCCTGGCCTACGTGGTCAAGCTCACCGAGGCGGCGGCAAACCGCACCATGGACCTGGTCGAGCAGGGCACGCCCGTGCTCCACGACCTGGGCGAGGAGGCCCGCGCGCTGCAGACCGACTGGCAGCGTTTCATGCGCAAGGAAGTGGCCGCGCCGGAGTTTCGCGAGCTGGTCCAGCGCGTCGACAGGTTTCTGGCGCGCAGCGCCGAGGATAGCCACAAAGTTGGCGGCTACCTCAATGACATTCTCCTGGCCCAGGATTTTCAGGACCTGACCGGCCAGGTGATCAAGCGCGTGACCTCGTTGGTCACCGAAGTCGAAAAGAATCTGCTCAAGCTCGTGTTGATGGCCAGTCAGGTCGACCGCTTCGCCGGTATCGAGCATGACCGCCAGCAGATGCGTGACGAGAGCGACCACAACAAACATCCGACTCGGGGTGAAGGACCACAGATTCATGCCGATAAACGTGAAGATGTCGTGTCCGGTCAGGACGATGTCGATGATCTGCTGTCCAGCCTGGGTTTTTAGGGAGCACGTTTGATGAGCTTCGGCGCCGATGAAGAAATCCTTCAGGATTTCCTGGTAGAGGCCGGCGAAATTCTTGAGCAACTGTCCGAACAACTGGTCGAGCTGGAAAGCCGCCCGGACGACTCCGACCTGCTCAATGCAATCTTTCGCGGTTTTCACACTGTAAAAGGGGGCGCCGGCTTCCTCCAGCTCAACGAGCTGGTGGAGTGCTGCCATATCGCCGAGAACGTCTTCGACATCCTGCGCAAGGGAGAGCGCCGGGTCGATGCCGAACTGATGGACGTGGTCCTGGAAGCCCTGGACACGGTCAACAGCATGTTCGGCCAGGTGCGCGAGCGCACCGACATCACCCCGGCCACCCCGGAACTGCTGGGTGCCCTGGCGCGCCTGGCGGAACCTGCGGGTGCCGAACCGGCCGCCGCGCCAGTCGCGCCCGAGCCGGTGGCTGCTGCACCCGAGCCGGTAGCCGCTGCGTCCGGCGACATCACCGACAGCGAGTTCGAGCAACTGCTCGACTCCCTGAGCGCGGTGCATGACGCTGCCGAGGCGCAGAACGCCGAGGTCGCCAGCGACGAAATCACCGACGCCGAATTCGAATCCCTGCTCGACCAGCTGCACGGCAAGGGCCAGTTCGCCGCCGACAGCCTGCCGGCTGCCAGCACTGCCGCTCCGGTCGCCGAAGTGGGTGCCGAGCCGAGCGACGAGATCACCGACGCCGAATTCGAAGCCTTGCTCGACCAGTTGCACGGCAAGGGCTCCTTCGCCGTGGACGCGTTGCCGGGTACCGCAGTGGCAGCGCCAGCCGCGGTAGTCAGCGAAGCACCGGCACCGGCCGGTAGCGAAGACCACATCACCGAACACGAATTCGAAGCGCTGCTGGACCAGCTGCACGGCAAGGGCAAGTTCGCGGCCGACGCCGTGGCGGCCACTGCCGCGCCTGCCGCCGCGCCAGCCGCTGCCGTTGCCAAGCCTGCGGCCCGCCCTGCGCCAGCCCCGGCCGCCACTGCCAAGCCGGCAGCCGCCGCGCCTGCCCGCCAGGCCGCTGCGCCAGCCGCCGGTGGCGACAAGCACCCGCCGGCCAGCGAAGCGGAAACCACCGTGCGCGTCGACACCGCGCGCCTGGACGAGATCATGAACATGGTCGGCGAACTGGTGCTGGTGCGTAACCGCCTGGTGCGCCTGGGCCTGAACAGCGGCGACGAGGCCATGTCCAAGGCCGTGTCCAACCTCGACGTGGTCACCGCCGACCTGCAGACCGCGGTCATGAAGACCCGCATGCAGCCGATCAAGAAGGTCTTCGGGCGCTTCCCGCGCCTGGTTCGCGACCTGGCCCGGCAACTGAAGAAAGAAATCAACCTGGAACTGGTGGGCGAAGAGACCGACCTCGACAAGAACCTCGTCGAGGCCCTGGCCGACCCGCTGGTCCACCTGGTGCGCAACGCCGTCGACCACGGCGTCGAGACGCCTGAAGAGCGCGAAGCCTCGGGCAAGTCCCGTGGCGGCAAGGTGGTCCTGGCGGCGGAGCAGGAGGGCGACCATATCCTCCTGTCCATCTCCGACGACGGCAAGGGCATGGACCCGGCGGTGCTGCGCGCCAAGGCCGTGGAAAAGGGCCTGATGGACAAGGACGCGGCCGACCGCCTGAGCGAATCGGACTGCTACAACCTGATCTTCGCCCCGGGCTTCTCGACCAAGACCGAGATTTCCGACGTGTCCGGCCGCGGCGTCGGCATGGACGTGGTGAAGACCAAGATTTCCCAGCTCAACGGCTCGATCAACATCTACTCGGCCAAGGGCCAGGGTTCGAAGATCGTCATCAAGGTGCCGCTGACCCTGGCGATCATGCCGACCCTGATGGTGATGCTGGGCAACCAGGCCTTCGCCTTCCCGCTGGTCAACGTCAACGAGATCTTCCACCTCGACCTGTCGCGGACCAACGTGGTCGACGGCCAGGAAGTGGTGATCGTGCGCGACAAGGCGCTGCCACTGTTCTACCTCAAGCGCTGGCTGGTCAGTTCCGCCGCTCATGAAGAGCAGCATGAAGGCCACGTGGTGATCCTTTCCGTCGGTACCCAGCGCATCGGCTTCGTCGTCGACCAGCTGGTGGGCCAGGAGGAAGTGGTCATCAAGCCGCTGGGCAAGATGCTCCAGGGCACCCCGGGCATGTCGGGCGCCACCATTACCGGTGACGGGCGCATCGCGCTGATCCTCGACGTGCCGAGCATGCTCAAGCGTTACGCCGCGCGGCGAATCTGATACCCGGGTGGCGCGGCTTCGCGGCCGCGCGCCCTAATGGAGTGTTTATGGCAGTCAAGGTCCTGGTGGTGGATGATTCCGGTTTCTTCCGCCGCCGTGTCTCGGAAATTCTCTCGGCGGACCCGACCATCCAGGTCGTCGGTACGGCGACCAATGGCAAGGAAGCGATCGACCAGGCACTGTCGCTCAAGCCCGACGTCATCACCATGGACTACGAGATGCCGACCATGGACGGCATCACCGCGGTCCGTCACATCATGCAGCGCTGCCCGACCCCGGTGCTGATGTTCTCCTCGCTGACCCACGAAGGCGCCCGGGTAACCCTCGACGCGCTGGACGCCGGCGCGGTGGACTACCTGCCGAAGAACTTCGAGGACATCTCGCGCAACCCGGACAAGGTCAAGCAGATGCTGTGCGAGAAGGTCCACACCATCTCCCGCAGCAACCGTCGTTTCAGCAGCTATTCCAGCTCGCTGCCGGCGGTGAGCACCACCTCGTCCAGCCCCGTTTCCTCGCTCGGGGCCGCCCGCGCGCCATCCCCGTTGCCGACCCGTGCCGCTGCCCCGGCGCCGGCTGCGGCCGCCAGCCATTCGCCGGCGCCCAAGCGCAAGGCCTACAAATTGCTCGCCATCGGTACCTCCACCGGTGGCCCGGTCGCCCTGCAGCGGGTCCTGACCCAGTTGCCGGCCGGCTTCCCGGCGCCCATCGTGCTGATCCAGCACATGCCGGCGGCCTTCACCAAGGCCTTCGCCGAGCGCCTCGACAAGCTGTGCAAGATCAGCGTCAAGGAAGCCGAGGACGGCGACATGCTGCGCCCCGGCCTGGCCCTGCTGGCCCCCGGTGGCAAGCAGATGATGGTCGACGCCCGCGGCATGGTGAAGATCCTGCCCGGCGACGAACGCCTCAACTACAAGCCGTGCGTGGACATCACCTTCGGTTCGGCAGCCAAGTCCTACGGTGACAAGGTGCTGGCGGTGGTGCTGACCGGCATGGGTGCCGACGGCCGCGAAGGCGCGCGCCTGCTCAAGCAGGGCGGCAGCCAGGTCTGGGCCCAGGACGAGGCGAGCTGCGTGATCTACGGCATGCCCATGGCCATCGTCAAAGCCAACCTGGCCGACGCGGTCTACGGCCTCGACGATATCGGTCGTCACCTGGTCGAGGCCTGTATCTGATGGATGTTCTCAGCCTGCTCGGCATCATTCTCGCCTTCGTCGCAATCGTTGGCGGCAACCTTCTCGAAGGGGGCCACGTCGGTGCCTTGCTCAACGGCCCGGCGGCGCTGATCGTGCTCGGCGGCACCCTCGCCGCGGCGCTGTTGCAGTCGCCGCTGAGCGCGTTCAAGCGTGCCCTGCAGATCTTCGGCTGGATCCTCTTCCCGCCGCGGGTAGACCTGGCCGGCGGCATCGACCGGGTGGTCAACTGGAGCCTCACCGCGCGCAAGGAAGGCTTGCTGGGCCTGGAAGGCGTGGCCGATGCCGAGCCCGATCCCTATGCGCGCAAGGGCCTGCAACTGCTGGTGGACGGTGCCGAGCCGGAAGCCATCCGCAGCATCCTCGAAGTCGACTTCCTCACCCAGGAATCCCGCGACATCCAGGCCGCCAAGGTCTTCGAAAGCATGGGCGGCTACGCGCCGACCATCGGCATCATCGGTGCGGTGATGGGCCTGATCCACGTCATGGGCAACCTGGCCGACCCGTCGCAGCTGGGTAACGGCATCGCCGTGGCCTTCGTCGCCACCATCTACGGCGTGGCCAGTGCCAACCTGATCCTGCTGCCGGTGGCCAACAAGCTCAAGGCCCAGGTCATGCGCCAGTCGCGCTACCGGGAAATGCTGCTGGAAGGCCTGTTGTCCATCGCCGAAGGCGAGAACCCGCGGTCCATCGAACTGAAGCTGCAAGGCTTCATGGAGTAGGCATGGCCCGTCGTCGCAAGGTCGAGGAACACGAGAATCACGAACGCTGGCTGGTGTCCTACGCGGACTTCATCACCCTGCTGTTCGCCTTCTTCGTGGTGATGTACTCGATTTCCTCGATCAACGAGGGCAAGTACAAGATCATGTCGCAGGCGCTGATCGGCGTGTTCAGCGAGTCCGAGCGCAGCACCCGGCCGATTCCCATCGGCGAGGAACGCCCGCTGAGCACCCGGCCGGCCCAGCCGATCATCAAGGACAGCGAGCAGACCGATGCCGGTCTCAACCAGTCCACCGCCGATCCGCTGAAGACCATCACCGACCAGGTGATGGAGGCCTTCGGCGACCTGATCAAGAGCGACCAGATGACCGTGCGCGGCAACGAGCTGTGGATCGAGATCGAGCTCAATTCCTCGCTGCTGTTCGGCAGCGGCGATGCCATGCCCAGCGATGTCGCGTTCAACCTGATCGAGAAGGTGGCGAACATCATCAAGCCGTTCGCCAACCCGGTGCACGTCGAAGGCTTCACCGACGACCAGCCGATCCGTACCGCGCAGTACCCGACCAACTGGGAGCTGTCCTCGGCCCGGGCGGCGAGCATCGTGCGCCTGCTGGCCATGGAAGGGGTCAACCCGGCGCGCCTGGCCTCGGTGGGGTACGGCGAGTTCCAGCCGATTGCCAGCAATACCACGGCCGATGGCCGGGCGAAGAACCGCCGCGTGGTGCTGGTGATTTCGCGCAACCTCGACGTGCGCCGCAGCCTGACCGGCACCGGCACCGCCAATGCGCAGCCGGATGCGGCACTCAAGCGGGCTGGCACACAAACTGCACCGCCCGTGGTAACACCGACGTCCGGGAGCAATCCCGTCAAAACTCCGTCATCGTCGACCTTTTAAACGATCCCGGCGGGCAAACCGTCTGACCGGGAGGAAGCAGCGCATGAGAGTCTGGGCAGTAGCCAATCAAAAAGGTGGCGTAGGCAAGACCACCACGTCCATCGCCCTGGCAGGCCTGCTGGCCGACGCCGGCAAGCGCGTGGTCGTCGTCGACCTCGACCCGCACGGATCGATGACCAGCTATTTCGGGCACAACCCGGACACCCTGGAGCACAGCAGCTTCGACCTGTTCCAGCACAAGGGCCAGGTGCCCGATGGCCTGCCCGGGCAATTGCTGCTGCCCACCAGCAACGAAAAGATCTCCCTTTTGCCGTCGAGCACCGCGCTGGCCGTGCTGGAGCGCCAGTCGCCGGGGCAGAACGGCCTTGGCCTGGTGATCGCCAAGAGTCTGGCGCAGCTCTGGCAAGACTTCGACTACGCCCTGATCGACAGCCCGCCGCTGCTCGGCGTGCTGATGGTCAACGCCCTGGCCGCGAGCCAGCAACTGGTGATCCCGGTGCAGACCGAGTACCTGGCGGTGAAGGGCCTGGAGCGCATGGTCAGCACCCTGGCCATGGTCAACCGCTCGCGCCGTCAGGCGCTGCCGTTCCATATCGTGCCGACCTTGTTCGACCGCCGTACCCAGGCCTCCATGGGCACCCTCAAGGTGCTGCGCGACGGTTACCCGGAGCACATCTGGCACGGCTACATCCCGGTGGATACCCGCCTGCGCGATGCCAGCCGGGCCGGGGTGACGCCTTCGCAATACGACGCCAAGAGCCGCGGCGTGGTCGCCTACCGGGCGCTGCTCAAGCACCTGCTGCAACAGAAAGCCGTGGCGCAGGTGGCCTGATGAACCGTCCGCAGATCGCCACCAAGCCGCAGATGGCCTTGCAGTCCTACCTCGACGGACTGCTGCAGGAAGCGACCGAAGAAATCATCGAGCCGGTGGTCGCACCGGTCGTCGTCCCTGTGGTTGCGCCCGTCGTGACCGCGCCGGTCCCGGTCGCCAGCGAGGAACTGGACGAGTTCCAGGCCGCGGTGCTGGAAGAGCAGGCCCGTGACGCCCGCCGCGAGTCGCTGGCCGTGCGCGCCGCGCCCACCACCTTCGCCGAGCCTTCGCCGGTGCGCATCCCGGTGGCACCGCCGGTGCTCAAGGTAGCGCCGGTCGTCGAGCCGGTGGTAGAGAAGGTGGCACCGGTGCCGGTGGTGGCCGAGGTCAAGGTCGAGGCGCCGCCGCGGATCGAACCGCTGGTGGAGGTCCACCTGCCGGCGCCTCCGCAACCGCCGAAGGCCGAGGACGGGCGTCCGTCCTGGGCTGCCGAGCCGTTCGAATGCCTGCTGTTCGATGTCGCCGGCCTGACCCTGGCGGTGCCGCTGGTGTGCCTGGGCTCGATCTACTCGCTGGCCGGCCACGAGCTGACGCCGCTGTTCGGCCAGCCGGAATGGTTCCTCGGCATCCTGCCGAGCCAGGCCGGCAACCTGAAGGTGCTGGACACCGCGCGCTGGGTCATGCCCGAGCGCTACCGCGACGATTTCCGCGAAGGACTGCAATACGTGATTTCGGTGCAGGGCTACGAATGGGGGCTGGCGGTGCACCAGGTCAGCCGCTCGTTGCGCCTGGACCCGAACGAGATCAAGTGGCGCTCGCAGCGCGGCCAGCGGCCATGGCTGGCGGGCACGGTGATCGAACATATGTGCGCATTGCTGGATGTCGCCGAGCTGGCCGAGCTGATCGCCAGTGGCGCCGTCAAGAAGATGCAGCTGGGAAACAAATGATCGGTCGCGCACTGGCGCGATCGCACTGAGCACTCCGCCGACGGCGGTTTTTGAGGGTTAGGGGAATGAAAAAGACGTCTGGACAAGGTTCCGAAGATCCGATCCTGCAGTGGGTTACCTTCCGCCTGGACAACGAGTCCTACGGCATCAACGTGATGCAGGTGCAGGAAGTGCTGCGCTACACCGAGATCGCCCCGGTACCCGGTGCGCCGAGCTACGTGCTGGGCATCATCAACCTGCGCGGCAACGTGGTCACCGTGATCGACACCCGCCAGCGTTTCGGCCTGGTGCCGAGCGATGTCACCGACAACACCCGCATCGTCATCATCGAGGCGGACAAGCAGGTGGTGGGCATCCTCGTCGACAGCGTCGCCGAAGTGGTCTACCTGCGTCAGTCCGAGGTGGAGACCGCGCCGAACGTCGGTAACGAGGAATCGGCCAAGTTCATCCAGGGCGTATGCAACAAGAACGGCGAACTGCTGATCCTGGTCGAGCTGGACAAGATGATGACCGAGGAAGAGTGGTCCGAGCTGGAGAACATCTGAGTTGATCCTTGAGGTAGCGGTCGTATTCCTGGCCTTGTTGTGGGCGCTGAGCGCCTGGTTGTTCATCGGCTACAGCAAGCGCCAGCGCGAGCTGGCATCGCAACAGGCCCAGGGTGATGCGCTGCGCGACCAGCGCATCAAGGACCTGAACAAACGCCTGGATGACTACCAGAACATGTCGGTGTCCATGGGCGAGGCCTTGCACGAGCTGCGTGCGACGGTTGCGCCTTTGCCGGAAAAACTGCTCCAGCTGGAACAGCGCGACCCCAACAGCCTGTCGTTTGCTCAGGCGGCGCGGCTGGTGGGGATGGGCGCCAGCGTCGACGAACTGACCCAGACCTGCGGCTTGACCCAGGCCGAGGCGGAGTTGATGAGGAAGTTGCACAAGAGCTGAGGATTTCCTGCGTTCTTCAGGGTCTTGACGCTGCGGCTCCCACAATGATCGCGTTGCTCTTGAGAGCAACGGAGAGCCCTGTGGGAGCTGGCTTGCCAGCGATTGGCCCGAGCAGGCCCCACATCATTTCGGCCCTGGCAGCCGCTGCAGATCCGGCGTGATATCCCTCTCCACCGGCCCCTCGTCGTAGAACCCCACCGGCACCTTGCCCTTCAATTGCCAGGCAAAGGCAATGATCTCGGCAATGGTCAGGTACAGCGCCTCCGGGATGCTGTCCCCCAGCTCCATCCGCGCCAGCAGCCTCACCAGCTCGGCATTCTCGTAGATCGGTACTTCGTGCTCGCGGGCAATCGCGAGGATGGCTTGCGCCAGTTCGTCATCGCCCTTGGCCGTGAGGGTAGGGGCCTGGGTGCCGTCGTAGCTCAGGGCAATGGCCTGGCGGGGTGGTGTCTTGCGGGTCATGCGTTCTCGTCCACCCAGCGTTGTTCCAGATGCGTACGCGACCCCTGTGGCGGGACGCCTTGATGGCAATGCAGCTCGCCGACCGTCACCCCACGGGCCACCAGCCGCGCGCGCAGGTCGCCCAGCTCGCGCTCGATCAGCGCCGCAGTCTCCGGGCGCTCCGCCCATAGCTGGCTGGACAGGCTGCCCTTGCTGATCTGCGCCTGGACCTGCAACGGCCCCAGCGGATGCAGGTCGAAGGCCAGGTCGATGCGCCAGAGCATCTCCAGCGGGTCTCGGCGCTGGCGCTCCGGGTCGGCCTGCTGTTCCGGGGTTTCCTCACGCTGCACCTTGACCTGCAGCGGCATGAATTCCGGGCCGGTACGCAGGGGGATCTCGGTCTGCCAGGTGGTCTGCAGGTTGCCGTCCGGAGTCTTGCCGGTCTGTTCCAGACTGGCCAGCTGATGGCTCTGCATCCGTGAGATGGCCGCCGCCGCGAGGCGCAGCAGGTGCTGCAGGTCGTCCTCGCCCTCGGCGCTCTGCAACAGGCGCGTCGGCAACGGGAAACCGCCCGGTGGCGTGCGCGGCGCCACATGGCCCAGCGCGCCGAGGGCGCTGCGCAGCATGCCCGGCAGCGCCTGTGCCACGGCCGCGTTGTTCTGGGTGAAAAGCACGCCGCCCGGCACGTTCGGCAGCAACTGGGCGATCAGGCGCACCACCTGGGCCTTGATGTCTGGCACCACGCTGGCGCCACTGAACAGCTTGGCCTCCAGGAACGCACCGCTGTTGCCAAGGGCCTGGGCCAGCTGGCGGGCATCGCCGAGCTGGCGGATATCCGGCAGGCTGGCCAGCAGCTTGTCGACGCTGGCGCGCACGTCCGCCGGCTGGCCGGCATCGCCGGAGAGGCGCTGCATGGCCGCCAGCAGGCCTTGCAGCGAGGCCTGGCGGTTCTGCTGGGCGCTGAGGTTCTGGGCGATGGCCATCTGGTCCTGGCGCCCGCTCAGCGGCACGAAATTCAGTTGCTGGTCGCCCATCACCCGTGCGCTGAGCAGGCTGCCCAGGGGCAGCGGGCGAGGGGAATCGATGGCCAGGGTGGCCCCGGCCTGGGCGGTGTTGAGCAGGCTCACCAGCGAGCGATACAGCGGCGGCAGGCCGGCGCCCTGTTGCTGCAACTGGGTGGTCAGCACCTTGCCCTGCACCAGGGTGCCCACGGGCAATTCGCGGCTGTCGAGGCGGGTGAGGGCGGCGACATTGCTGGCGATGGCCTGTTGCAGGGTAATGGCCAACTGACTGGAATTGGGTTGGCTCACCGTGACCAGGGTGCCCTGGGCCAGCGGCTGGCTGGCGGTGGCTGCGACCATGGTCTCCCGGCCATTCTGCTGAAGCAGCTTGATCAAAAGTTGGATGTCCTGGCCGACCTGGCGCAGCGAGACTACCTCACCCTTGGCGGTTTCTCCCGGCTTCAGCAGGTCCGGCTGCTCCTGCAGCAACTGCACCAGCTCGCCGGTCATCGCCGAGCCCCGCGCCTGTTGCGCGGCGGCGGCAAACTGTGGGCCTAGGCTGTTTATTTCGCCTGTCATGGCTGTTGCGACCTGTTCAAATAGCCCTCTTTACAGTAGGACATGGCATGTATAATGCCGGCCGATTTCTTCCAGACCGGTCGGCCAGGATTTCGTTGTCACTATAACGGCCAGGCCTCTACCGACTTGAGCATAAGGCGAATCTGTGACTCCTCATCTCCAAGCCGCAGGCCTGGCCTGCGAGCGCGACTGGCGAATGCTCTTCGAACACCTCGAACTGCGCGTGTGCCCCGGCGACATGCTGCAGATCAGCGGGCCCAACGGCAGCGGCAAGACCAGCCTGCTGCGCCTGCTCGCCGGCCTGATGCAACCGACCGCCGGCGAGATCCTGCTCGACGGCAAGCCGCTCAAGGAGCAAGGCAGTGAACTGGCCCGCTCCCTGGTGTGGATCGGCCA
The DNA here is from genome assembly GCA_031253995.1 of Paucimonas sp. Taxonomy (GTDB): domain Bacteria; phylum Pseudomonadota; class Gammaproteobacteria; order Pseudomonadales; family Pseudomonadaceae; genus Aquipseudomonas. The sequence continues at coordinate 57,039 of JAIRVG010000054.1, forward strand.
TGCCGCCGGGATCAAGGACCTGCTCACCCCGGAAGAAAACCTCACCTGGCTCTGCGCCCTGCACCGTCCGGCGGGCCGCGAGGCCATCTGGCAGGCGCTGGAGGCCGTGGGTCTGCGCGGCTTCGAGGACGTGCCCTGCCACACCCTGTCCGCCGGCCAGCAGCGCCGCGTGGCCCTGGCCCGGCTGTACCTGGACAGCCCGCCGCTGTGGATCCTCGACGAACCCTTCACCGCCCTCGACAAGCAGGGCGTGGCCCAGCTCGAAGCGCACCTCGCCGCGCATTGCGAGCAGGGCGGCATGGTGGTCCTGACCACCCACCACACGCTGGCGCAGACGCCGTCCGGCTACCGTGACATCAACCTGGGGCAGTGGGCGGCATGAGCGTATTCGTCCTGTTGTTGCGCCGCGAAGCGCGCCTGTTGTGCCGCCGTCCGGCGGAGCTGGCCAACCCGCTGGTATTCTTCGCCATCGTCATCGCATTGTTTCCACTTGCGGTCGGTCCTGAGACACAATTGTTGCAAATTTTGTCTCCAGGATTAGTCTGGGTGGCCGCACTATTGTCCGTGCTGCTCTCGCTGGACGGGCTTTTCCGCAGTGATTTCGAGGACGGATCCCTCGAACAGTGGGTCCTTTCGCCACACCCCCTACCACTTCTGGTACTGGCAAAGGTACTGGCACACTGGGCTTTTTCCGGGCTGGCACTGGTATTGTTGTCGCCGCTGCTGGCGGTGATGCTCGGGCTGCCGGTGGAATGCCTGCCGGTGCTGCTGGCATCGCTCTTGCTCGGTACTCCGGTACTGAGCCTGTTGGGCGCCGTGGGTGCGGCCCTGACGGTCGGTTTGAAACGTGGTGGCCTGTTGCTTGCGCTGCTTATTTTGCCGCTATACATCCCTGTATTGATCCTGGGCAGTGGCGCGCTACAAGCAGCAGTGCAAGCTATGCCGGCAACCGGATACCTGCTCTGGCTCGGCAGCCTGGCCGCCCTTGCAGTCACCCTTGCACCTTTTGCAATAGCCGCCGGCCTGAAGATCAGCGTCGGCGAATAACGAGGTCTGGGCCCCCGCCCAGCAAAGACCCTGGATGTACCGTGATGAAAAGCAGCGCAATAAGCTGGACATGGTTTCACAAGCTCGGTTCCCCCAAATGGTTCTACGCCATCAGCGGCCGCATGCTGCCCTGGCTGGCGGTCGCGGCGATCCTGCTGATCGGCACCGGCGTGGTCTGGGGCCTGGCCTTCGCCCCGCAGGATTACCAGCAGGGCAACAGCTTCCGCATCATCTACATCCACGTGCCGGCGGCGATGCTGGCGCAGTCCTGCTACGTCATGCTCGCGGTGTGCGGGGTGGTGGGGCTGGTGTGGAAGATGAAGATCGCCGACGTCGCCCTGCAGAGCGCGGCGCCCATCGGCGCCTGGATGACCGCCGTGGCGCTGGTCACCGGGGCCATCTGGGGCAAGCCGACCTGGGGCAGCTGGTGGGTCTGGGATGCCCGCCTTACCTCCATGCTCATCCTGCTGTTCCTGTACTTCGGCCTGATCGCCCTCGGCCATGCCATCAGCAACCGTGACAGTGCGGCCAAGGCCTGCGCGGTACTGGCCATCGTCGGCGTGATCAACATCCCGATCATCAAGTACTCGGTGGAGTGGTGGAACACCCTGCACCAGGGCTCGACCTTCACCCTCACGGAAAAACCGGCGATGCCGGCGGAGATGTGGCTGCCGCTGCTGCTCACGGTGCTCGGTTTCTACTGTTTCTTCGGCGCCGTGCTGCTGCTGCGCATGCGTCTCGAAGTGCTCAAGCGCGAGGCCCGTGCCAGCTGGGTCCGGGAAGAAGTGCTGAACAGCCTGGGAGGCGCACGATGAGCTTCGCATCCTTCGGCGAGTTCCTCGCCATGGGCCATCACGGCCTGTATGTCTGGTCGGCCTACGGCATCTGCCTGGCGGTGCTGGCCATCAACGTCGCCGCGCCCCTGCTGGCCCGCCGCCGTTACCTGCAAGCTGAGGCGCGCCGCCTGCGCCGGGAGAACGCCAAGTGAATCCGCAACGCAAGAAGCGCCTGTTCATCATCCTCGGCCTGCTTGCCGGCCTCGGTGTCGCCGTCGGCCTGGCCCTCAGCGCGCTGCAGGAAAACATCAACCTGTTCTACACCCCGACCCAGATTGCCAATGGCGAGGCACCACTGGACACCCGCATCCGTGCCGGCGGCATGGTGGAGAAGGGCTCGGTCCAGCGTTCCAGCGACTCCCTCGACGTGCGTTTCGTGGTCACCGACTTCAACAAGTCGGTGCCGATCACCTACCGCGGCATCCTTCCCGACCTGTTCCGCGAGGGCCAGGGCATCGTCGCCCTGGGCAAGCTGAACGCCGAAGGCGTGGTGGTGGCCGATGAAGTGCTGGCCAAGCACGACGAGAAGTACATGCCGCCGGAAGTCACCAAGGCCCTCAAGGAAAGCGGGCAGACGGCCTCGGGAGTACCTGCGCAATGAATGCTTCGCTGATCATTCCCGAACTCGGCCAGCTGTCGATGATCCTGGCCATCTGCTTCGCCTGCGTGCAGGCCACGCTGCCGCTGCTCGGCGCCTGGCGCGGCGACAGCCTGTGGATGAGCCTGGCGCGCCCGGCAGCCTGGGGCCAGTTCGCTTTCCTCGCCTTCGCCTTCGCCTGCCTGACCCACGCCTTCATGACCGACAACTTCTCGGTCGCCTACGTCGCCAGCAACTCCAACAGCGCCTTGCCCTGGTACTACAAGTTCAGTGCGGTGTGGGGCGCCCACGAAGGCTCGCTGCTGCTCTGGGCGCTGATCCTCGGCGGCTGGACCTTCGCCGTGTCGATCTTCTCCCGGCAACTGCCCCAGGTGATGCTCGCCCGGGTGCTGGCGGTGATGGGCATGATCAGCGTCGGCTTCCTGTCGTTCCTGATCATCACTTCCAACCCGTTCCAGCGCCTGCTGCCGCAGATCCCCGGTGACGGCCGCGACCTCAACCCGTTGCTGCAGGACATCGGCCTGATCGTCCACCCGCCGATGCTGTACATGGGCTATGTCGGCTTCTCCGTGGCCTTCGCCTTCGCCATCGCCGCGTTGCTGGGCGGGCGTCTCGACGCCGCCTGGGCGCGCTGGTCGCGGCCATGGACCATCGTCGCCTGGGCCTTCCTCGGCATCGGCATCACCCTCGGCTCCTGGTGGGCCTACTACGAACTCGGCTGGGGCGGCTGGTGGTTCTGGGACCCGGTGGAAAACGCCTCGTTCATGCCCTGGCTGGTGGGCACGGCGCTGATCCACTCGCTGGCGGTCACGGAAAAACGTGGCGTGTTCAAGAGCTGGACCGTGCTGCTGGCCATCGCCGCGTTCTCCCTCAGCCTGCTCGGTACCTTCCTGGTCCGTTCCGGCGTGCTGACCTCGGTGCACGCCTTTGCCTCCGATCCCGAGCGCGGCATCTTCATCCTGTTCTTCCTGCTGCTGGTGGTCGGCGGTTCGCTGACCCTGTTCGCCCTGCGCGCGCCGGTGGTGAAGAGCCAGGTCGGCTTCGCCTTGTGGTCCCGCGAGACCCTGCTGCTGGCCAACAACCTGGTGCTGGTGGTGGCGGCCTCGATGATCCTGCTCGGCACCCTCTACCCGCTGGTGCTGGATGCCCTGACCGGCGCCAAGCTGTCGGTCGGCCCGCCGTACTTCGATGCCCTGTTCATCCCGCTGATGGCGCTGCTGATGGTGGTGCTGGCGGTGGGCGTGATCGTGCGCTGGAAGGACAGCCCGACCCGCTGGCTGCTGGGCATGCTGACCCCGGTACTGGTGGGCGCCGCGGTATTGGCGCCGATCGGCGGCCTGCTGGTGGACGACTTCGACTGGCCGGTGCTGACCACCTTCGCCCTGGCCGCGTGGATCGTCCTCGGCGGCGTGCGCGACATCCTCGACAAGACCCGTCACAAGGGCCTGCTCAAGGGTGTTCGCAGCCTGAATCGCAGCTACTGGGGCATGCACCTGGCCCACCTGGGCCTGGCGGTCTGCGCCCTGGGCGTGGTGCTGTCGAGCAACAACAGCGCCGAGCGCGACCTGCGCATGGCGCCGGGCGAGTCGGTGGAGCTGGCCGGCTACCACTTCGTCTTCGAAGGCGCCAAGCACTTCGAAGGCCCCAACTTCACCTCCGACAAGGGCACCGTGCGGGTCCTGGAGAACGGCCGCGAGATCAGCGTGCTGCACCCGGAAAAACGCCTGTACACCGTGCAGCAGTCGATGATGACCGAAGCCGGGATCGATGCCGGCTTCACCCGCGACCTCTATGTCGCCCTCGGCGAGCCGCTGCAGAACGGCGCCTGGGCGGTGCGGGTGCATGTCAAGCCGTTCGTCCGCTGGATCTGGCTGGGTGGCCTGCTCACCGGTCTCGGTGGTTTCCTCGCGGCGCTGGACCGTCGCTATCGAATCAAGGTCAAGACCAAGGTACGTGATGTCCTCGGTCTGGAAGGAGCGACTGCATGAAGCGTTGGATCATGGTGCTGCCGCTGGCGGTGTTCCTGCTGGTGGCGGTGTTTCTCTACCGCGGTTTGTACCTCGACCCGGCCGAGCTGCCGTCGGCGATGATCGGCAAGCCGTTCCCGGCCTTCGCCCTGCCCAACGTGCAGGGTGACCGCCAGCTGACCGAGGCCGACCTCAAGGGCAAGCCGGCGCTGGTCAACGTCTGGGCGACCTGGTGCATCTCGTGCAAGGTCGAGCACCCGGTGCTGAACAAGCTGGCCCAGCAGGGCGTGGTGATCTACGGCGTCAACTACAAGGACGTCAATGCCGACGCACTGAAGTGGCTGGCCGAGTTCCACAACCCCTACCAGATGGATATCCGCGACGAGCAGGGCACCCTGGGCCTGGACCTGGGCGTGTACGGCGCGCCGGAAACCTTCTTCATCGACGCCAAGGGCATCATCCGCGACAAGTACGTCGGCGTGATCGACGAGACCGTCTGGCGCGAGAAGCTGGCGCCGGTGTACCAGGGCCTGGTCGACGAGGCCAGCCAATGAAGCGCTGGCTCGCAGCCGCCGTGCTCGGCCTGAGCCTGTGCGGCGTGGCCAAGGCGGCCATCGACACCTACCAGTTCGCCGACGAGGCCGAACGCGAGCGCTACCGCGAGCTGACCAAGGAACTGCGCTGCCCCAAGTGCCAGAACCAGGACATCGCCGACTCCAACGCGCCGATTGCCGCCGACCTGCGCCGGGAAATCTTCCGCATGCTCGGCGAAGGCAAGAGCAACCAGCAGATCGTCGACTTCATGGTGGATCGCTACGGCGATTTCGTCCGCTACAAGCCAGCCCTGACTGCCAGGACCTGGCTGCTCTGGTTCGGCCCGGCGGCGCTGCTGCTGGGCGGTATCGGCGTGATGGCGGTGATCGTGCGCAAGCGCCGCGCGCCGGTGAGCAACGGCTCGGCCGACCTTTCTCCCGAGGAGCGCAAGCGCCTCGCCACACTGCTGGACAAAGAACAGACCCATGACTGATTTCTGGCTCGCCTCAGGCCTGCTGTTGCTGGTAGCCCTGAGCTTTTTGCTGATTCCGGTGTTGCGTGGCCGTCGTGCGCAGCAGGAAGAAGACCGTACCGCCCTCAACGTCGCCCTGTACCAGGAGCGTGTCGCCGAACTGCAGGCCCAGGCCGACGCCGGTGTGCTCGACGCCGATGCGCTGGCCCGCGGCAAGGACGAAGCGGCCCGTGAACTGCTGGCCGATACCGAGAACGCCGACATCTCGCGCAGCGCGCGGCTGGGCAAGGCGCTGCCGATCGTCGCTGCGTTCCTGGTGCCGGCGATGGCGGTGGGGCTGTACCTGCACTACGGCGCCAGCGACAAGGTGGCCCTGACCCAGGAGTTCGCCCAGGCGCCCCAGTCCCTGGACGAAATGACCTCGCGCCTGGAACGCGCCGTCGCCGCCCAGCCGGACAACGCCGAAGGCCTGTACTTCCTCGGCCGCGCCTACATGGCCCAGGAGCGTCCGGCGGACGCGGCCAAGGCCTTCGAGCGCGCCGTGGGCGTGGCCGGTCGCGCGCCGGAGCTGCTCGGGCAGTGGGCCCAGGCCCTGTACTTCGCCAACGACAAGCAGTGGACCCCGCAATTCCAGGCCCTGACCGACGAAGCGCTGAAGGCCGATCCCAAGGAAGTCACCAGCCTCGGCCTGCTGGGCATCGCCGCCTTCGAGGGCGAGCGCTACCAGGACGCCATCGACTACTGGAACCGCCTGCTGGCGCAGTTGCCGGAAGGCGACAGCTCCCGTGCCGCGCTGCTGGGCGGCATCGAGAAGGCCAAGGAAAAGGTCGCGGCGGGCGAGGGCAAGGCCTCGGCGCCGGTGGCTGCCTCGGGAGCGAAGCTGACCGTACGCGTGGAACTGGCCGCGGACCTGAAGGACAAGGTCAAGCCGGACGACATCGTGTTCATCTTCGCGCGCGCGGCGTCGGGGCCGCCGATGCCGCTGGCGGCCAAGCGGGTCACCGTGGCGCAGTTGCCGATCGAGGTCGAGCTGAGTGACAGCGACGCGATGATGCCCAACATGAAACTGTCGAGCTTCCCTGAAGTCCAACTGATGGCACGCATCTCGCGCGCCGGCCAGCCCACCAAGGGCGAATGGGTCGGCAGCGGTGCGCCCCTGGCGAGCACTACCGCGGCGCCACAGCACCTGACCATCGATCGACCGGACCTATAAGAGAGCTTCCATGAACAGCACCGTACGCCTGACCCTGATTACGCTGGCCCTGGGGTTGAGCGCCTGTACGGTGCACCAGCAGCAGCCGGATCGCCAGCCGCTGCCGCCGATCGAGACAGCCCCCCCGCCGGGCCCGGTAATCAAGCCGGGCCCGACCCCGCCCAAACCCACCGTCACCCCGACGCCAAAACCCATGCCCCGCACCTCGGCCAGCTTCGCCCCGCCACCGGGCGGCGCCAGCCACTGGGACCCCAAGCTCGGCGTGTATGTCCTCGAAGGCAAGACCAACACCTTCTACCGCCAGCGCACCTACTACCGCTGGAACAACGGCTGGAGCTGGTCGACCAACCCCGAAGGCCCGTGGCAGGACACCGACTCCAGCGGCGTGCCAGGCGGTCTGGGCCGCGCGTTCGCCCAGTAATGCCGGCATAATGCCCCCTCGCTGAACGCCTGGGAGCATGAGATGACGAAGACGGTACTGGTGCTGGTCGAAACGGTCGATGACTACCTGCCCTTGCTGGAACACAACGGTTACCGCCTGATCCGCGCGAAGACCCCGCAACTGCGCGCCGAGGCCATCGCCCGGCACGGTGCGGAGATCGACGTGGTGCTGACCCGTGGGCCGCTGGGCATCACCGCCGAGGAAATCGCCGCCTTGCCGTTGCTGCGCCTGATCTGCGTGATCGGCGCCGGCTACGAAGCCGTCGATCTGGCCGCTGCGGCCGCGCGGGGCATCGTCGTCACCAATGGCGCCGGGGCCAATGCCTCGGCGGTGGCGGATCACACCATGGCCCTGTTGTTCGCTGTGGTGCGGGATATCTGCCGGGCGGATGCCACTACTCGCCAAGGTCAATGGAACCGGGTGATCAGCCCGTCGCTGGCGGGCAAGCGCCTGGGGATTCTCGGGCTGGGTTCCGTAGGGATGGCGATTGCCAGACGCGGTGCGCTCGGTTTCGACATGCAGGTGCGCTATCACAATCGCTCGCGCCGTGATGACGTGCCTTACACGTACTGCGAGAGCGTGCTGGAGCTGGCGCGGGAGTCGGATTTCCTGGTCGTCGCCACGCCGGGTGGGGCCAATACCAGGGCGCTGGTGGGCCGGGAAGTGCTGGATGCGCTGGGGCCGCAGGGTTACCTGGTGAATATCGCCCGGGCCAGCGTGGTATCCACCGCCGAGATGGTCGCGGCGCTGCAGGAAGGGCGGATCGCCGGGGCGGGGCTGGATGTGTTCGATGACGAGCCGTCGGTGCCGGATGAATTGAAGCAGCTGGGCAATGTGGTGCTGACCCCGCATGTGGCGGCGCAGACCCCGGAAGCGGCGCGGGACATGGTGGCGCTGGTGCTGAAGAACATGCAGGCGTTCTTTGCCGGTGAGCCGGTGCTGACACCCGTGACCGCTTGAGCACACCACGGCCCCTGTGGGAGCGGGTTCACCCGCGATTGCGGTAGTGAATTCACCATCGCGGGTAAACCCGCTCCCACAGGTTTCGCGGCGTATTCGATTACTGGCTACACTCTCCAGCCACTCACCCAGGCAAGGAGCTCACATGACCACCCATCACGGCAGTTGCCTGTGCAACGCCATCCAGCTCACCGTGACTCTCGACGACAACGGCCTCGGCGCCTGCCATTGCAGCATGTGCCGCAAGTGGAACGGCGGCCCGCTGCTCACCGTGCACAGCAGCCAGGCGCCCCGGTTCAGTGGTGCGGAACCGACGGTCTTCGATTCTTCCGACTGGGCCGAACGCGGCTTCTGCGCCAAATGCGGCAGCCACCTGTTCTATCGTCTCAAAGGTGGCAACTTCTTCGCCATCCCGGTGGGCGTGCTCGATGGCGAACACGCCTGGGACTTCAACCTGCAGGTGTATATCGACGAGAAACCGTCGTACTACTGCTTCTCCAACGTCACGCAGACCATGACCGGCGCGGAAGTGGTCGAGCAGTTCAGCTGACCAGGGTCGGCCGGTAGCACCAGTGCCAGGGCTCGAACTGATAGCCCATGGCATTGCCCCGCGGGTAGGACAGGTAGAAACCGAAGCGCTCGGCATTCAGCTTCAGCCATTCGAACGCTGCGCTGTGCTCGAACTCGGTTTCCAGGGAATTGATGTCCACCGCCCGCCCCGTATGGTGCTCGCTGAAGCCGGGTGGGGCGCTGACGGCGAGGATCTGCTCAAGGCTCTGCTGCTTGTTCAGCTTGTAGCGGATGATCTTCGCCTGGTACTCGATGCTGCGAAACGCCGAGACCAGCCACAGCTCGACATGGTCCCGCGCCGCCGCCGCGCGCAGCTGGCGCCAGGCCGCAGCCGCTTCCGGCTCCAGTTCGAAGCGGCGGCCGTCCTCGTCGATCTCGGCAATGGCCAGCACCTGGGCTTGTGGGTACTCGATGAAGCCACGGGCAATCAGCAGGTCCTCGCCGATCCCCAGCTCCTCGCACAGCGCCTTGCTTTTCTCGTTCATTGTTATGTCCTTGTGACGCTTGTCCGGGTGATCCTAGCTGATTGCGATGAATCTGCTTTGACCTAGGGTCGCCCCTGGTCGGAGTTTGCCCCAGATGTTGTTGCAAATTACTGATATTCCTGCCAAAACGCTGCGACCTACGTCACAGCTGCGCAAAAGAGGTTGTCATGAATATCCTGAACGATGAACTCCTGGTCACCGACGTCCAGCTGGGCGACGGCAAGGAAGTGGTCAAGGGCGCCCTGATCACCACCCACTACACCGGCACCCTGGCCGATGGCACGGTCTTCGACTCCTCGCACCGGCGCGGCAAGCCGTTCCAGTGCGTGATCGGCACCGGCCGGGTGATCAAGGGCTGGGACCGCGGCCTGATGGGCATGAAGGTCGGCGGCAAGCGCAAGCTGTTCGTGCCTCACCACCTGGCCTATGGCACCCGTGCCGTGGGCGTCATCCCGCCGGGCGCGGACCTGCATTTCGAGATCGAACTGCTGGAAGTGCTGACCCGCGACGACTGAATCCGGCGTCTTAATTCCGTAACACCGGCTGGGTAAAGTCACACCCAGCTTACGGATGAGCACCCCAAGGACAGAACCAATCGGGCCTGCTGCACTCTCAAGGACGCCCGTATCCATGGAAGGAGCGACAGACAGGGATGCTCCGCGGCTTCGGCCGCGGGGCAGCACTGGCGGGTTGGTTCAATGTCTTTGTCCTCAAGGGATCATCATGAAGTTGCCCGTGACCTTCCCCTCGCGCCGCCCGGCGCTGCTGTGTACCGCGCTCGCCGTGGGCACCGCCCTTCTCGGATTCACTACCTTCGACAGCTTCGCCAAGCCGGTGGACGGTACCCAGACCCTGGTATTCCTGCGTCATGCAGAAAAGCCTGGAGAGGGCCTCGGCCAGCTGAACTGCCAGGGTCTCAATCGCGCCCTCGATCTTGCTACCTTGCTCCCGGAGAAATTCGGCAAGGCCGACTACGTATTCGCCGCCGATCCCACCCGTGAGGTGGAAGAGGGCGTCAATGACGACAGCTACAGCTACCTGCGGCCGTTGATGACCATCAGTCCCAGCGCGATCAAGCTCGGCCTGCCGGTGAACATCGACTACGGCGCCAACGACACCAGCGCCCTGGCCCGCGAACTGATCAGCAACAAGTATCGCAATGCCACCGTGTATACCGCCTGGTCCCATGGCTATCTCCCGGAACTGATCAACGCCGTGGCCGGCAAGGCCCTGGGCGAGGATCGGGTGATCACCGAGGACTGGGAGAACGGCGACTTCGATTCCCTGTACGTGCTGACCCTGACCTGGCGCGATGGCAAGGCGACGATGCTGAGCCGCAATGTGAAGCAGGGGCTGGATGGCGGCGAGTCGAGCTGTCCGAAGGCCGGGGTCTGACGTTCAACCCAAAACGCGGTATGACCGTACAGGGCAAAAAAACGAGGCGTCGGTACCGGGTGAGCGGACCGCGCCTCGCAAAGAGGTATTGCCGGGTTTGCCGGATGCGTCAGGTTCCTGGGCCTGGGCATCCGGCGGGTGTGGGAGCGGGTCGGCGTGCGTTCCGCCGCTCCTCACCGGTGTGCCGCTGCTGGGAGACAGCAGCTACCGGAATCTCAACGACCGAAATGCGCCGGCCAGCCAACGATGCGCTTGGTCCGCGGCGTGGCGTAGGTACGGCTCTTGGACGTGGACAGGCCCAGTTGCACCAGCGACTCGGCCATCTTCACCGCCGCACTGACACCGTCCACCACCGGCACGCCGGTGCGCTGGCGGATCTTCTCGTCCAGGCCGGCCATGCCGCCGCAGCCGAGGCAGATCACTTCCGCCTTGTCCTCGCGTACCGCCCGCTCGGCCTGCTCGACGATGGCTTCCAGGGCGCGTTCCGGCTGCTCTTCCAGTTCCAGCACGGCCATGCCGCTGGCCCGCACCGAGGCGCAGCGGTCGTACAGGCCGGAGAGCTTGAGGCGGTCCTCGATCAGCGGCACGGTGCGGTCCAGGGTGGTTACCACCGAGTAGGCATGCCCGAGGTACATGGCGGTGCTGGCGGCCGCGTCGGTGATGTCCACCACCGGCACGTTGAGCAACTCCTGCAGGCCTTCGCGGCCATGCTCGCCGTAGCCGGCCTGGATCACCGCGTCGTAGGGGCCGTCGTAGGCCAGCACGCGGTCCATCACGGCGATGGCGGCCAGGTAGCTTTCGAAATTGCCTTCCACCGACTCGGCACCGAAGTACGGGGTCAGGCCGATGATCTCGGTGCCCGGCGCGGCGACGGCCTGGGCTTCGCGGGCGATGGCCTCGGTAATGGCTTCGGTGGTGTTGACGTTGACGATCAGGATACGCATGTGGGGGTCTCGCTAAGGCAGTGACGGCCCGGCAGTCCCGGGCCTGAACAAGGAATCAGTGGCTGACGCTGTCGACGGCGATGGATTCGCCGCTGACTTCGTCGTAGTGCCGGTTGCGCGGCGCCATCAGCAGGTAGAGCAGGCCGGCGATGCCCGCACCGATCATCCAGGAGAACGGCGCGATGGTTTCGAAGTTGGGCACCAGGGCCAGGATGATGGCCAGCAGCGCGGCGGGAACGAAGGCGATGAGCGCCCGTGGGTTGACGCCGCGGCGGTAGTGGTAGGCGCCGTTCGGGTCTTCGCTGTACAGCTCGGGCACGTTGACCCGGCCTTTGCGGATCAGCCAGTAGTCCACCATGATCACCCCGTACAGTGGGCCGAGCAGGGCGCCGAGGCCGGACAGGAAGTACATGATCACCAGCGGGCTGTTGTACAGGTTCCACGGCAGGATCAGCACGGCGAGGGTGGCGCTGATCATCCCGGCGCGGCGGAAGTTCAGGACCCGCGGCGCCAGGTTGCTGAGGACGAAGGCCGGGGCGACGAAGTTGGCCATGATGTTCACGGCCACGGTGACGATCAGGAAGGCCAGGCAGCCGAGTACCAGGAAGAAGGTGCTGGGGATGCTGGCGATGATCTGCGTCGGGCTGTCGATGATCTGGCCGTTGATCTTGAACTGCGCGCCGGACAGCAGCACGGAGATCACCGCGAAGGCCAGGATGTTCACCGGCAGGCCCCAGAAGTTGCCGGAACGGATGGTCTTGCGGCATGGCGAGGAGCGGGCGAAGTCGCAGAAGTTCAGCACCAGGGTGCCGTAGATCGCCAGCCACAGCGCGCCACCGGCGAAGATGTTGTGCCACATGGCGGCGCCGGTCAGCGGCTCGCGCACCGACCAGGCGATGCTGAAGTCGGCCTGCACGTACATCCACGCGGCCAGGCAGGTGACGGTGAGCAGGATCACCGGGCCGGCGAAGGCCTCGTAGCGGCGCACCATTTCCATGCCGTAGGCCAGGATCACAAGTTGCACGAACCAGATCGCCACGAAGCACACCCAGCCAAGGCTGGACAGGCCAAGGATCGCGTCCTGGTCATAGACGGCGAGGCCCGGGGACACCGCGGTGAGCAGCACCCGCAGCACCACCGAGGCGAGGTAGGTCTGGATACCGAACCAGGCGATGGCGATCACCGCGCGGATCAGCGCCGGGATCTGCGCGCCATGGATGCCGAAGGCGATCCGGCTCATCACCGGGAACGGCACCCCGGTCTTCTGGCCCATGTAGCCGGACAGGTTCATGAAGAAGTACACCAGCGCTGCACCTATCCCCAGTGAAAGCAGGATCTGCCAGCCGCCCAGGCCCATGGCGTAGAGCCCCATGGCGAAGGAGTAGTTGGCGATGTTGTGCACATCGTTGGTCCACAGGGCGAAGATGCTATAGCGGCCCCAGCGCCGACCCTCGGCCTTGGTCGGGGCCAGGTCGTGGTTGTGCAGGCGCGGGCTGAGGGTGACGGGGTGTTGCGGCTGCGTCGACGATTCGGGGGTAGACGAGGAAAAGTCCAATTCTGTCTTGTTGTAGAGACTCATGCTCATTCCGGCTTGCTCCTGATACTCGTGGCGCGATGAGGCCTGGTTGCTAAACCACGAGAACCAATTGGTTAGGGGCATTCCGCTACCCGGCGACGGCAGGTGGGCGGATCTAGTGTGCTCTGGATTTCGAGAAACTGTATACAAAGCGCGAGCAGAGGTAAGCCAGTTCCATGCCACGGAAAGTTCAGCTGGAGTTTTGCTATCTTGTTGAAGTTGCTTGGAATTTTTGTAAGTTGATGAAATGGAAAAATTATAAGTTGACCAAATAAACAGGATTTATTTTTTAAGGCGCGTAAATACTGATCGAATGGTCAAATTAGTTGGGGTGGGGGATGTAACGTTGTGGGGCGCTTGCTGGAAAAATTGCACACAAAAATGGCACTTAAAGTTACATGTGTGTGTACAGTTTTTAATCAGTAGTGTGTCCCACAGGGATCCCGCTGATCATTCCATCGGCGGCAACCGCCGCTTCACCGGGGTCTTCTTGACGATCGCAGTACTGGTCTCGGCATGGCTGTTGAGCTTGTCCAGCAAGGTATCCAGCTGTTCCATCGAGCGCACATGCAGGCGCGCGATGAAGCAGTCGTCCCCCGTCACCTTGTCGCACTCGGTGAACTCGGGAATGGCGATGATCTGCCGTTCCACCTCCTGCAACTGCCCCGGCAACGGCCGGATCCGCACGATGGCCTGCAACTGGTAGCCGAAACTGCGGGCATCCACTTCCACCGTGTAACCCTTGAGCACCCCGCGTTCCTCCAGGCGTCGCAGGCGTTCGCTGACGCTGGGGGCAGACAGCCCGGTGAGGCTGGCCAGCGCCTTCAGCGAGCGCCGCGAGTCCTCCATCAGGGCATTGAGCAGCAGTTGGTCGATGGCATCGGTCATGGGTAACACGCCTCGTCAGGTGGATTGGCGAAATGGCCTTGATAACAAAGGTTAGCGGATATCCCAGCCTTGTTTATCCACTGGAACGGCCCGCATGACCCTCGTCATAATCTGTCACATCTACTGGGAGGTGCGTAATGGACAATTCGCTGCGTCGCGGTTCGCTGGAAATGATCGGCGCCATGCTGATCTCCGGGACCATTGGCTGGTTCGTGCTGGTGTCCGGGCAACCGGTGCTGGATGTGGTGTTCTGGCGCTGCCTGTTCGGCGCCGCCACGCTGTTGGCGATCTGCGCGGCCATGGGCTTCCTGCGCCCGGGCCTGCTGACCCGCACCACCTTCCTGCTCGCGGTGCTCAGTGGCGTGGCCATCGTCGGCAACTGGGTGCTGCTGTTCGCGTCCTACTCGCGGGCGTCCATCGCCATCGGCACGGCGGTGTACAACGTCCAGCCATTCATGCTGGTGGGCCTGGCGGCGCTGTTCCTCGGCGAGAAGATCACCCTGCCCAAGCTGTTCTGGCTGGCGGTGTCGTTCGCCGGCATGCTGGCCATCGTCAGCGCCCACGGCAGCCAGGGCGAGAGCGGTGACGCCTACCTGCTGGGCATTGCCCTGGCCCTCGGCGCGGCGTTCCTCTATGCCGTGGCGGCGCTGGTCATCAAGCGCCTGACCGGCACCCCACCGCACCTGATCGCGCTGATCCAGGTATGTACCGGGGTGCTGTTGCTGGCGCCGTTCGCCAACCTCGGCGGCCTGCCGACCACCCAGGCGGAACTGGGCAGCCTGGTGACCCTGGGTATCGTCCACACCGGCCTGATGTACGTGCTGCTGTACGGCGCGATCCAGAAACTGCCGACCGCCCTGACCGGTGCGCTGTCGTTCATCTATCCGATCGCCGCGATCGCGGTGGACTGGGTCGCGTTCGGTCACCGCCTGGAAGCGCTGCAATGGCTGGGCGTGGCGGCGATCCTGCTGGCGGCGGCCGGCATGCAGCGGGGCTGGTGGTTCAAATCCGCTGTCCGCGCGAGCGATGCAAAGGCGTAGAATGCGCCGCTTTAGCTCGCCGAAAACCCGCCATGACCGCTGCCATCGAAACCCTGCATCAACACCTGCTCGTTGCCCTGAACCCGCCGCCGGAGGAAACCCGGCGGTTGTTCCATGGCCGCGGGCGCTGCTGGCCGGGGCTGGAGCAGATCACCGTGGACTGGCTGCAAGGCGTGCTGCTGGTGGCGCTGTTCCGTGAGCCGCCGGAAGGCCAGCTGGCGGAACTGCAAGCCATGTTGCGCGGGCTGGCGCCGGAAGGCGTGGCGGTACTGATCCAGCACCGCTACCTGCCCGACAGCCCCGGCCACTGGCTGCTGGGGGAGCCTTGCGAAACGAAGGTGATCGAAGAAGATGGCCTGCGCTACCAACTGGACCTGGGCCTGAAGCAGAACAACGGGCTGTTTCTCGATATGCGCTATGGCCGGCGCTGGGTCCGCGAGCAGGCGGCGGGCAAGCGGGTGCTCAACCTGTTCGCCTACACCTGCGGTTTCTCGGTGGCGGCGATCGCCGGCGGAGCGGAGCAGGTGGTGAACCTGGACATGTCCAGGGCGGCGCTGTCCCGCGGGCGAGACAATCACCGGCTCAATGGCCATGACCTGGGCCGGGTCGGTTTCCTTGGCCACGAGCTGTTCAAGTCCTGGGGCAAGGTGCGCAAGTCGGCGCCCTACGACCTGATCATCATCGACCCGCCGACCTTCCAGAAGGGCAGCTTCGCCCTGACCCAGGACTACGCGAAGATCCTGCGGCGCCTGCCGGAGTTGTTGGGCGAGGGCGGGACGGTACTGGCCTGCGTGAACGATCCGGGGATCGGTGCGGAGTTCCTGGTCCAGGGGATGGCGGAGCAGGCGCCGGGGTTGAGGTTCGTCGAGCGGCTGGAGAATCCTCCGGAGTTTCCCGAGATCGAGGTAGGTGGTGGCTTGAAGGCTTTGGTCTTCCGCTGATTACAGTGCTGCGCGATCCCTCGTTCCAGGGTGGGGGCGGCCGCGTCAGGCGCTGGTATCGCCTACCCTCTGCGGCAGCGGATTGTACTGGGCAAAACTCACCTCGCCGGTCTGGTCCACCAGCTTCTTCAGCCGCTCGTTGAACGCCCGGTTCACCGCATACTGCCCTCCCGAAGTGGTCCTGAACTGCGCCGTCAAGGTCATGCCATTCAGGTTCATGCTATCCACCCCGAACACCTGCAACGGCCCTTGCAGGTTGTGCCTCAGGATCGGGTCCTCGCTGATCGACTGCCCCGCCTCGCGAATCAGCTTCAACGCCGTGTCCACGTCCGAGTCATAGCTGAACTGCACCGAGAAGAACGCATAGGCGAACTGCCGCGACTGGTTGGTGACCGCCTTGATCTGGCCGAACGGCACCGAATGCACGAAGCCCTTGCCGTCGCGCAGGCGCAGGGTGCGGATGGTCAGGCTCTCGACAGTGCCGGCATGCCCGGAGTCGAGCACCACCCAGTCACCGATGGCGATGGTGTCCTCGATCAGGATGAACAGCCCGGTGATCACGTCCTGCACCAGTTGCTGCGAGCCGAAGCCGATGGCCAGGCCGACCACCCCGGCACCGGCGAGGAACGGCGCGACGTTGATCCCCAGGTTGGCCATGGTGGTGATGGTGCAGATCACTACCAGCACCACCTTGGTGGCGTTGCGCAACATGGGCAGGATGGTCCGCGTGCGGGTGCTCGGCTGGCGCGAGTTGCGCCGTCCGGGCACGGGCTTGAGGGCTTCCTGGATGGCGGTGTCGATCACCACCCAGAGCAGCCAGGTCACCAGCAGGATCAGGCCGATGCTGCTGAGCGAATCGCTGATCGCCCGGCCGAAGCTGTTGCGCATGGCGAATTCCAGCACCGAGAAGCCCCAGATGCGCCCGAGCAGCTCGATGAACGCCACCGCCATGGCCACCCGCAGCAAGGCGTGGGAGAGGCTGTAGAGCAACTCCTTGTAGGGGCGCAGGCGCTGGTCCGGATTGCGCGGTGGGTTGAGGAAATGCTGCAGGGTGATGCTCAGGAACACCGTGCCGATCAGCAGCACCGTGGTCAGCAGGGCCTTTTGCAGGGCACGCTGGCTTTCTTCGCCGGCGCCGATCAGGTTGATCCCCGACACCAGGATCATCATCAGGATCGGCAGGTACCAGATGGCCGAGAAGATCCGCAGGGTCTCCTGCACCGCGCGGTGTTGCAGGCGGTCCTTGAGGCTACGGTTGCGGATCAGGTGCGCCACCGGGCGACGCGAGCGCAGTACCACCACGGCGAAGATCAGGGTCGCCAGCAGGCCGGTGATCACCGCGATACTGCTGGTCAGGTTGCCGCCGATCTGCCGGGAAATCTGCGGGCTGGTCAGGGCATCGCTCCAGGCGGCGAGGAAGCCGATCAGGAACAGCGGCCTGGGCGCGGCCTCGCGGATGATGCGTACCGCCGTGCGCTTGTGCCCGACGTCGAACAGGGTGATCAGGCACAGGATGAGGGTGGTGGAGAAGATCCCGCTGCTGGTGGCGTAGGCCAGGCTCATGCCCAGGGCGCGGCCTACCGACGGGTCGAGCTGGCGGCTGACGAACAGCGCGGCGGGCAGGCTGGCGATGGCCGGCAGGGTGTAGGGCAGCAGGTAACCCAGCAGTTTCTGCGGCCGCGGGCGCTCGCGCAGCAGGCGACTGCGCTGGCTGGCACGGGCCGCCAGGCGGCCGAGGTAGCAGAGCAGGGCGAATACCGCGGCCCAGGTGGCGGTGAGGATCAGGAAGTCCCGGGTCATCGCCATCAGGTCGCCGGCGTCGTGGCGGGTGACCAGTTGATCGACCTCCCTGGCCGCGCGGTCGGTGCGCAAGCGCCAGTCGTCGAGCAGGTGGTGGTCGATGTCGAGTTCCTGGGAAACGTTGTCCAGGCCTGTGGCAAGGGTGCCGAGCAGACCGCCCTGGACCACCGGTTCCGGCTCCTTGGCCGGTTCTTCCCCGGTGACGGCGGCCAACGGGCCGGCCAGTGCCTGCAGGCTCAGCAGGGTGCAGAAGAGGAGAGTGAGCAGGGGACGGATCACGGGTTACTCCTTTGGCCGTTGGGTGACGGAAAGGGTAGACAATGATCGGGCGGGTTTTTCTGCGAGGGATTTGCAATCTGTGAGGGCCCTATCGCTGGCAAGCCAGCTTCCCACAGGGGTTTGTGGGAGCTGGCTTGCCAGCGATGAGGCCCGAAAGTCAGGCCTGGATGCCGGACTTACTTGCCGGTATAGATCTGGTCGAAGATCCCGCCATCGTTGAAGTGGGTCTTCTGCACCGTGCGCCAGTCACCGAAGGTCTTCTCCACCGAGAGGAATTCCACTTTCGGGAAGCGATCGGTGTACTTGGCCAGCACCGCCGGGTCCCGCGGGCGCAGGTAGTTGGCGGCGGCGATTTCCTGGGCTTCAGGCGACCACAGGTATTTCAGGTATTCCTCGGCGGTGGCACGGCTGCCCTTCTTGTCGACCACCTTGTCCACCACGCTCACCGGCGGCTCGGCCTCGGCGGACACGCTCGGGTAGATCACCTCGAACTGGTCGCGACCGAACTCGCGGGCGATCATCTCGGCTTCGTTCTCGAAGGTCACCAGCACGTCGCCGATCTGGTTGGTCATGAAGGTGGTGGTGGCGGCACGGCCACCGGTGTCCAGCACCGGCGCCTGCTTGAACAGCTTGCCGACGAAGTCCTTGGCCTTGGCTTCGTCGCCGCCGGTCTTGAGCACGTAGCCCCAGGCCGACAGGTAGGTGTAGCGACCGTTACCCGAGGTCTTCGGGTTTGGCACGATCACCTGCACGCCATCCTTGAGCAGGTCTGGCCAGTCCTTCAGTGCCTTGGGGTTGCCCTTGCGCACGATGAACACGGTGGCCGAGGTGAACGGCGCGCTGTTGTTCGGCAGGCGGGTCACCCAGTTGTCCGGGACCAGCTTGCCGTTGTCGGCCAGGGCGTTGATGTCGGTGGCCATGTTCATGGTGATGACATCGGCCGGCAGGCCGTCGATCACGGCGCGAGCCTGCTTGCTCGAACCGCCGAAGGACATCTGGATGTTGATCTTCTCTTTGTGCTCCGCTTCCCAGTGCTTCTGGAAGGCAACGTTGTAGTCCTTGTAGAAGTCGCGCATCACGTCATAGGACACGTTCAGCAGCGGAGCAGGCGCGGCCTGGGCAACGCTGCCCACGACCAGGCTCGCGGCGAGGAGCGAGGCACCGAAGAGTTTTTTCACTGTGCATTCCTTGTTGGCATTGGAGTTAAAGGCATTGTGCCAGCGCAAAGCTCAGGCACAAAAGGATTGAAAAGTGCTGTGCTTATTCCAGTTTCTTGAACAACGCATTGCCGCAGCGTGAGCAGAAGGCGGCGCCGTGTTCGTGGCTGCCTTTGCGGCACACCGGGCAATCGTGGCGCAGTTGCTCGCCGCGCATGGCGTTGGCCAGTTCCGCGGTAAAGATACCGGTGGGCACGGCGATGATCGAGTAGCCGGTGATCATCACCAGCGAGGAGATCACCTGGCCCAGGGGTGTCTTCGGCACGATGTCGCCGAAGCCCACGGTGGTCAGGGTGACGATGGCCCAGTAGATGCCCTTGGGGATGCTGGTGAAGCCGTGCTCGGGGCCTTCGACCACGTACATCAGGGTGCCGAACACCGTGACCAGGGTCGACACGCTGACCAGGAACACGATGATCTTCTGCTTGCTGCCGCGCAGGGCGTCGAGCAGGTAGTGGGCCTGCTTGAGGTAGGGGCTGAGCTTGAGCACGCGGAAGATCCGCAGCATGCGGATGACCCGGATGATCAGCAGGTACTGGGCGTCGCTGTAGTACAGGGCGATGATGCCGGGGACGATCGCCAGCAGGTCCACCAGCCCGTAGAAGCTGAAGGCATAGCGCATGGGCTTGGGCGAGCAGTACAGGCGTAGCAGGTACTCCACCAGGAAGATGGCGGTGAAGCCCCATTCGATGGCGGCGAGCAGGCCTGCGTAGCTCTGGTGGATCTCGTCGATGCTGTCGAGGATCACGGTGACCAGGCTGGCGAGGATGATCAGCAGCAGGATGGTGTCGAAGCGGCGGCCGGCGACGGTGTCGGTTTGAAAGACGATGACATAGAGCCGTTCGCGCAGGCTCTGGGGGGTATCCATGGGGTGGGAGATTCCAGGCGGGTGATGGTGCAAAGCCTAGGGGGGGATCCGGCAGTTGTGCAAGCTTCCAGGGCCCAATCGCTGGCAAGCCAGCTCCCACAGGTACAGCGGTGCACACGATACCTGTGGGAGCTGGCTTGCCAGCGATAGCGTCAGATGCAGCGACTCTGCACCCTGGTCCCTTTCACATCCCCCAGCCGCACCATCCAGCACGCCACGATGAACGGCGCCGTCAGCCCCGGAATCGGCAGCAGGTTGAACAACGGCTGCACCGCGATCGCCAGCACGATCGCCAGCAACGGCTTCCACGGCTGCGCCCGGGTCCCGCTGAAGGCCAGCGCCGCCAGCGCTGCGTTGAAGCCATACAGCCCCATGTAGGCCGCCGTGGCCTCGCCACCGAGCAGCGCGACACTGCCGCCGATGGCCGCGCCAACGAAGGCCCAGGCCGCCGCATAGCGATCCGCCAACAACAGCCCCAGGGCAATCAGCATCCCCGCCAGCGGCTGGTCGAGCAGGAAGATCTGCCCCAGCCCCCGCGCCAGCGCATCCAGGGCACTGGCCGGCACCGGCGTGTTGGCCGTCGCCGCCGGCTCGGCCACCAGCAACAGCGCCCAGCCCGCCAGCACGAAGGGCAGGGTATAGGCCGGCAGCAACACCGAGCCACCGCGCTTGAGCCACTGGTGCACCAGCATGCTGCTCAGGCCGGCGGCAGCGATGATCAGCGGCAACAGCAGCGGCGACCACGGCAGCAGGTAGCTGAACAGCACGCCGATCAGTACGCCGTTGTAGCTGTACAGCCCGGCCTGGCGGTCGGCGCGGTTGTAGCCACGGCGCTGCGCGGTGAGCAGCCCGGCGAGGGCGCCCAGCAGTGCGCCTCCGATCAGTTGCGGCGCGGTGATGAGGATGGCCAGCAGGCAACACAGGCCGCACAGCGGATTACGCTGCAGCAGCACCTGGCTGAAGCCGTTGAGCAAGGCAGTGGCCCAGTCCGGGCACGGATTTACAAAATTCTTCGTGTACATGGCAGTAGGTCTGAAGTGGAGTGGGGCGCCTCTTTGGGCGTGTGTTTTCCCACGGTTACGGGTACGGCTTTTTTTATGTGATGGATCGCGGAGCACGCTGGCGGCCACGGCTTCACGCGGATGAAGCGATGACCGCCGGCCTGCCCCGCGAAAGGGTCAAAGCAGGGTTTCGATCCGCAGCGAATTAGTCGATCCCGGTTGGCCAAAAGGCACACCGGCGGTAATCAGCAGCGTGTCGCCGCGGTTGGCCATGCCCTGGGCCTGGGCGATTTCCAGCGCGGTGGAGCAGACTTCGTCGACCTGGCGCAGGCGGTCGTTGACCACCGAGTGCACGCCCCAGACCACGCTCAGGCGCCGCGCGGTGACCAGGTTCGGGGTCAGGTTGAGAATCGGCGCCCGTGGCCGCTCGCGGGAGGCGCGCAGGGTCGAGTTGCCGGATTCGCTGTAGTTGACCAGCACCGCCACCGGCAGGATGCCGCTGATGCGGCGGATGGCGCAGCTGATGGCGTCGGACACGGTGGCCTCGGCCTTCGGCCGGCCGACATCGAGCTGGGTCTGGTAGTCCGGGCCGGACTCCACCTGGCGGATGATCTTGCTCATCATCTGCACGGCTTCGAGCGGGTAGTCGCCGGAGGCGGTTTCCGCCGACAGCATCACCGCATCGGCACCTTCGGCCACGGCGTTGGCAACGTCGGTCACCTCGGCGCGGGTCGGGGCAGGGGAGAAGCGCATCGATTCGAGCATCTGCGTCGCCACCACCACCGGACGGCCGAGCTGGCGGCAGGTGGCGATGATGTTCTTCTGGATCTGCGGCACGGCCTCGGCCGGCACTTCCACGCCCAGGTCACCACGGGCAACCATGATCGCGTCGCTCAGCTCGGCGATCTCGCGCAGTTGGGTGACCGCCGAGGGCTTCTCGATCTTGGCCATCAGGAAGGCACGGTCGCCGATCAGCTGGCGGGCTTCGACGATGTCCTCGGGACGCTGCACGAACGACAGCGCCACCCAGTCCACGCCCAGTTCCAGGCCGAAGGTCAGGTCGCGGCGGTCCTTGGCGGTCAGCGGGCTCAGGTCCAGTACCGCCTGCGGCACGTTCACGCCCTTGCGGTCGGACAGCTCGCCGCCGTTGAGCACGCGGGTGTCGATGGCGTCGGCGTGCTTGGCGGTCACTTGCAGGCGCAGGCGACCGTCATCCACCAGCAGGTCCATGCCCGGCTCCAGCGCGGCGATGATTTCCGGGTGCGGCAGGTTGACCCGGGTGGCGTCGCCCGGGGTCGGGTCGAGGTCCAGGCGCAGGGACTGGCCACGCTGGAGCATGACCTTTCCCTCGGCCAGGCGGCCGACCCGCAGCTTCGGCCCCTGCAGGTCCATGAGGATGCCCAGCGGGTAGTTCAGCTGGCTCTCCACCTCGCGGATCCACTGGTAGCGCATCGCATGGTCTTCATGCTCGCCGTGGCTGAAGTTGAGGCGGAAGATGTTGACCCCGGCTTCCACAAGGGCGCGGACGTCGTCGATGCCTTTGATGGCAGGGCCGAGGGTGGCGAGGATTTTGACTTTTTTGTCAGGCGTCATGTTGGGCAGTCTCAAGAATGAGGATGGCGCGGAAATCGTTGACGTTGGTCCGGGTCGGCTCGGTGACGATCAGCGAGTCGAGCGCGGCGAAGTAGCCATAGCCGTTGTTGTTGTCCAGCTCGTCGGAGGCCGACAGGCCCAGGGCCTGGGCGCGGGCGTAGCTGTCCGGGGTCATGATGGCGCCGGCGTTGTCTTCCGAGCCGTCGATGCCGTCGGTATCGCCGGCCAGGGCGTATACGCCGGGCAGGCCCTTGAGGCTTTCGGTGAGGCTGAGGAGGAACTCGGCGTTGCGTCCGCCACGGCCATTGCCGCGCACGGTCACCGTGGTTTCACCACCGGAGAGGATCACACAGGGCGCCGGCAGCGGCTGGCCGTGCAGGACCACCTGGCGGGCGATGCCGGCGTGGACCTTGGCCACTTCCCGCGATTCGCCTTCCAGGTCGCCGAGGATCAGCGGGCTGAAGCCGGCTTGCCGGGCCTTCACCGCGGCGGCTTCCAGCGACTGCTGGGGCCGGGCGATCAGCTGGAAGTGGCTGCGGGCCAGGGCCGGGTCGTCGGCCTTGACGGTTTCCGAGGCGGGGTTGTTCAGCCAGTCGATCACGGCTTTTGGCGCGTCGATGTTGTAGCGCTTGAGGATCGCCAGCGCTTCGGCCGAGGTGCTCGGGTCGGCCACGGTGGGGCCGGAGGCGATCACCGTGGCCAGGTCGCCCGGCACGTCGGAAATCGCGTAGGTGTACACGGTGGCCGGCCAGCAGGCCTTGGCCAGGCGGCCGCCCTTGATCGCCGAGAGGTGCTTGCGCACGCAGTTCATCTCGCCGATGGTGGCGCCGGACTTGAGCAGGGCCTTGTTGATCTGCTGCTTGTCGGCCAGGGTCAGGCCTTCGGCCGGCAGGGCCAGCAGGGCCGAGCCGCCGCCGGACAGCAGGAAGATCACCCGGTCGTCGGCGCCGAGGTCGCTGACCATCTCCAGCACGCGCTTGGCCACGGCCAGGCCGGCGGCGTCGGGGACGGGGTGGGCGGCTTCCACCACTTCGATCTTCGAGCAGCTGGCGCCGTGGCCGTAGCGGGTAACCACCAGGCCGCGGACTTCGCCCTGCCAGGCGCGCTCGACCACTTCGGCCATGGCGGCTGCGGCCTTGCCGGCGCCGATGACGATCACCCGACCGCTGCGGTCGGCGGGCAGGTGGGCTTCGAGGACCTGACGCGGGTGCGCGGCATCGATGGCCGTGGCGAACAGGTCGCGGAGAAATTGTTGCGGATCGACCGACATCTCAGGCCTCCAAATCTTATTGTTCTGCAGAATCAAAAACGCCCCTGGGACGGCCTCCGTGCAGGCTGAACCAGGGGCGCTCTTCGCAGCTGCAAGCTTTAAGCTACAAGCCGCAAGAAAAAGCGGAACTGCTTTGTCTTGCAGCTTAAAGCTTGCGGCTTGAAGCTTATTTCTCGTCGCGGATCGAGAAGTTGGCCATGTGTTCCAGGCCCTTGATCAGCGCCGAGTGGTCCCAGTTGGCACCACCGATGGCCGCGCAGGTGCTGAACACTTGCTGGGCGTTGGAGGTGTTGGGCAGGTTGATGTTCAGTTCCTTGGCGCCTTGCAGGGCCAGGTTCAGGTCCTTCTGGTGCAGGCTGATGCGGAAGCCTGGATCGAAGGTGCCCTTGATCATGCGCTCGCCGTGCACTTCGAGGATCTTCGAGGAAGCGAAGCCGCCCATCAGAGCCTCGCGGACCTTGGCCGGGTCGGCGCCGTTCTTGGCGGCGAACAGCAGGGCTTCGGCGACGGCCTGGATGTTCAGGGCGACGATGATCTGGTTGGCGACCTTGGCGGTCTGGCCGTCACCGTTGCCACCGACGCGGGTGATGTTCTTGCCCATGGCCTGGAACAGCGGCAGGGTGCGCTCGAAGGCTTTCGGGCAGCCACCGACCATGATGCTCAGGGTCGCGGCCTTGGCACCGACTTCACCGCCGGAGACCGGGGCGTCGAGGTAGGCGGCGCCGGTGGCCTTGATCTTCTCGGCGAAGGCCTTGGTGGCGGTAGGGGAGATCGAGCTCATGTCGATCACGATCTTGTTCGGGCCGACGCCTTCGGCGACGCCGTTCTCACCGAACAGGACGCTTTCGACCTGCGGGGTGTCCGGGACCATGACGATGATGAATTCGGCTTCCTGGGCCACTTCCTTCGGGTTGGCCAGGGCCACGGCGCCGGCGGCGATCAGGTCGGCGGGGGCGGCGTCGTGGTGGGTGGAAACGAAGATGCTGTGACCTGCTTTCTGCAGGTTCTGGGCCATGGGTTTGCCCATGATGCCGGTGCCGATGAAACCGATTTTAGCCATGAGAAATTGCCTCTTGTAATTGGGGTCACCGCAGTCCCTGTGGGAGCTGGCTTGCCAGCGATGAGGTCAGAACTGACAACATCATTGCTGCTGCTGGCCCTATCGCTGGCAAGCCAGCTCCCACAGGGGAGGGCGGTGCTTGTTAGATCGCGTTATGGGTCTTCAGCCAGCCCAGGCCTTCCTCGGTGGTGGTCTTGGGCTTGTACTCCGCGCCCACCCAGCCCTGGTAGCCGATGCGGTCCAGGTGCTCGAACAGGAAGCGGTAGTTGATCTCGCCGGTGCCCGGTTCGTGACGGCCCGGGTTGTCGGCCAGCTGGATGTGGTTGATCTTGGCCAGGTTGGCCTCCACGGTCCGCGCCAGGTCACCTTCCATGATCTGCATGTGGTAGATGTCGTACTGCAGGAACAGGTTGTCGCTGCCCACCTCGGCCTGGATCTCCAGGGCCTGCTTGGTGGTGTTCAGGTAGAAGCCGGGGATGTCGCGGGTGTTGATCATTTCCATGACCAGCTTGATGCCCGCGGCCTGCAGCTTGTCGGCAGCGAACTTCAGGTTGTCGACGAAGGTCTTGCGTACGTCGGCGCACTGCAACCCTTGTGGACGGATGCCGGCCAGGCAGTTGACCTGGGTGTTGCCCAGGACCTTGGCGTAGGCGATGGCCAGGTCGACGCCGGTGCGGAATTCCTCGACCCGGGCCGGGTCGCAGGCGATGCCGCGGTCACCCTTGGCCCAGTCGCCGGCTGGCAGGTTGAACAGCACCTGGGTCAGGCCGTGGGCGTCGAGCAGTTGCTTGATTTCGGTCGCCGGGTAGTCGTACGGGAACAGGTATTCGACACCACTGAAGCCAGCGTCGGCAGCAGCCTTGAAGCGGGCGGTGAAGTCCTGTTCGGTGAACAGCATGGACAGGTTGGCAGCGAAGCGTGGCATGGAATTCTCCTTGCTAGGTCGGGGCCCCGCACCCGGAGGGCGGGGCCGCACGGACGATCAGTCGAGCAGCGAAATCGCGGTTGGCGCGTCGTTGCCGACCAGGGCCAGGTCTTCGAACTCGTTGACCGCGTTGATTTCGGTACCCATCGAAATGTTGGTGACGCGCTCGAGAATCACCTCGACCACCACCGGCACGCGGAACTCCTCGGCCATCTTCTGCGCCTTGAGCAGGGCAGGGGCGATTTCCTCGGGCTTGAACACGCGCAGGGCCTTGCAACCCAGGCCTTCGACCACGGCGACGTGGTCGACGCCATAGCCGTTGACGTCGGGGGCGTTGATGTTCTCGAAGGCGAGTTGAACACAGTAGTCCATCTCGAAGCCACGCTGCGCCTGGCGGATCAGGCCGAGGTAGGCGTTGTTCACCAGCACGTGGACGTACGGCAGGTTGAACTGCGCGCCCACCGCCAGCTCTTCGATCATGAACTGGAAGTCATAGTCGCCCGACAGCGCGACGACCTTGCGGGTCGGGTCGGCCTTGACCACGCCCAGTGCCGCCGGAATGGTCCAGCCCAGCGGGCCGGCCTGGCCGCAGTTGATCCAGTGGCGCGGCTTGTATACGTGGAGGAACTGCGCGCCGGCGATCTGCGACAGGCCGATGGTGCTGACGTAGCAGGTGTCCTTGCCGAACACTTCGTTCATTTCCTGGTACACGCGCTGTGGCTTGACCGGGACGTTGTCGAAGTTGGTCTTGCGCTGCAGGCTCGACTTGCGCGCCTGGCAGTCTTTCAGCCATTCGCCGCGGTCCTTCAGCTTGCCGGCGGCTTTCCACTCGCGGGCCACTTCCAGGAACACGTCCAGCGCGGCGCCGGCATCGGAGACGATGCCCAGGTCAGGGGTGAACACGCGGCCGATCTGGGTCGGTTCGATGTCGACGTGAACGAAGGTGCGGCCTTCGGTGTAGACGTCCACCGAGCCGGTGTGACGGTTGGCCCAGCGGTTGCCGATGCCGAACACCAGGTCGGATTTGAGCAGGGTGGCGTTGCCGTAGCGGTGCGAGGTCTGCAGGCCGACCATGCCGACCATCAGCTCGTGGTCGTCCGGGATGGTGCCCCAGCCCATCAGGGTCGGGATCACTGGCACGCCGGTCAGCTCGGCGAATTCCACCAGCTTGTCGCTGGCGTCGGCGTTGATGATGCCGCCACCGGCAACCAGCAGCGGACGCTCGGCGTCATTGAGCATGGCCAGGGCTTTTTCAGCCTGCTTGCGGGTCGCGGCTGGCTTGGTGACAGGCAGCGGCTCGTAGGCATCGATGTCGAATTCGATCTCGGCCATCTGCACGTCGAACGGCAGGTCGATCAACACGGGGCCTGGACGGCCGGTGCGCATTTCGTAGAAGGCTTTCTGGAAGGCGTAAGGCACCTGGCCTGGTTCCAGGACGGTGGTCGCCCACTTGGTCACCGGCTTGACGATGCTGGTGATGTCGACGGCCTGGAAGTCTTCCTTGTGCAGGCGGGCACGTGGAGCCTGGCCGGTGATGCAGAGAATCGGGATGGAGTCGGCGGAGGCGCTGTACAGGCCGGTGACCATGTCGGTGCCCGCAGGGCCCGAGGTGCCGATGCACACGCCGATGTTGCCGGCCTTGGTGCGGGTGTAGCCCTCGGCCATGTGCGAGGCGCCTTCAACGTGGCGAGCGAGGACGTGATCGATACCGCCGACTTTCTTCAGGGCCGAGTACAGCGGGTTGATCGCTGCACCAGGGATGCCAAACGCGGTTTCCACACCTTCGCGGCGCATCACCAGAACGGCTGCATCGATTGCTCTCATTTTGCTCATGGCTTTGTGCCTCATTGATGTTGTAATTGTATACAAAACTGCTTTTGGCCAGAGTGTATTCACGGGATGCGACTCTGGTCAATCCCTTTCATCGCCCATGGGCGAAATGCCGTAAAAATGGGGTTTTGCCCGGATCAGGCTTTCAGGGTCAAATTATTGTATACAAAAATATTCGCCATTGTGTTCTATTTGGTCTATCAATTTTTCACTTGCCCCCTGGGCTTCCAACAACAAGAGGACCGTTTCATGAACGCATTGAGCTTGAAAGTCGCCGTAAGCCTGGTGAATGGCGCGCTGGCGGCGGGTCGCAAGATCTCCGCTGCGCCGCTGACCGTGGTGGTGCTGGATGCCGGTGGCCACCTGCTGACCCTGCAACGGGAGGACGGTGCCAGCCTGCTGCGTCCGCAGGTGGCGATGGGCAAGGCCTGGGGCGCGATCGCCCTGGGCAAGGGCTCGCGCCTGCTGGCGCTGGATGCGCAACAACGCCCGGCGTTCTTCGCCGCGCTCAATGGCCTGGGCCAGAGCCCGGTGGTGCCGGCGCCGGGTGGCGTGCTGATTCGCAATGAAGCGGGCGTGGTGCTTGGGGCGATCGGGATCAGCGGGGATACGTCGGATATCGACGAGCAGTGTGCGATCAGTGCGATCGAGGAGGCGGGGCTGCGGGCGGATGCGGGGGTGGCTGCCTGATCTGAATCCTGTGTTGTAAACACCGGCCCATCGCGGGCATTGCCCGCGATGGGCCCTGAAGCCGGTCAAGATCGGCGAATGATCGTTTGCGTCATCGCCCCAGCGTTACTTTTTCCTTATCTGGGCGGCCGCGTCGCCCCGGGCGACATAGCAGTGGGTTTTCCCTTCCGTCGTCTTGGCCAGCAGCTTCAGTTTCACCAGCTTTTCCAGGTCGGCGCGTGCCGTGCCCTCGGAAACGTCGAAGTCGTTCTTCACCTCTTTTGCAACGAATAGCCTGCCGGGGTTGCGCAGCACCTTTTGCAGCAGGTGGACCTGCCTGAAATTCAGGTGCTTGTCGAATCCCGACTCTGTCAGCAAGCCCACGACGTCATGGAAGTCCTTGCGCTTGATTTCGATGTAGGAAAGGAAGCCGTTCATCGCCCGTTCGATGATCCTGAGTTGGTAGTAGATGAAGTAGGTCAGGTCGAAATCATCGGTTTCGGTGAAAAGATAGGACTCCCCATACTGCACCGGTGCCTGCTTCAACAGCGCACTGATGGAGATGTACTCGAACGCCCAGTAGCTGTTTTTCAACATGCACCAATAGAAGATGCCTCTTGCCGTTCTACCATTGCCATCGTTGAACGGATGCTCGTACCCGATCATGAAGTGCAGGATGATCGCTTTCACTGCAGGATGGATGAATGTCCGGCCATCGTGACCATCATGGTTGGCGTTGGCAAAGTCGCACAGTCTTTCCAGGCGTTCCAGCAGCAGGGCGGCGTCGGGTGGCTGGTGGGCGATCTCCTCGTTCCGGCCTTTGACGTAGATGTCATTGGTTCTTCTGATTTCGCCCGGGCAGGCCTGTTCTTCCTGAATGTCCCGGGTGGCCTCGGCGTGAAAGCGCCGGATCAGTTCGAGTGACAGCGGTAGCGCCTTGCTGTGTTTTGCCAGCTTCATCAGCATGAAGTTGTTGAAGATCATCCGCTCATCGTCATTGAGCGGCTCGCGTTCTTTTTCAAGCATTTCCTTGGCGACCTTTCGTGTGGTCGCCGCCCCTTCGAGCTGGGCACTGGAAATGGCTTCTTCCATCATCAGCGACTCGACCAGGAAGGTATTGCTTTGCTCGTTGGAGGTGTTGGACGCCCCCAGGCCGAGCTTGGCGTTGATGTGCTCGATGTCGTGGATGACGGTCTGGGCGTAATCAGGCAGGCAGTATTGGAACGGCTGCCCGTCCTCGGCAGTCAGTTCGATGGGCTTGAGGATGATGTTCCGGGAAAACTTCACCGCGCCCCAGGCAGCCTCCGCGTTGGTATCTGGTGGTACCCGATGACGGAAATCGTGCCAGTGGAGGTAGCGACCCTTCTGGTCGACAGCGGAAAACCGCTGAACGAGTTGCAGCATGTCAGGCAGATGGAGCGCCAGGATCTCCGCGTAGGGCCGGGGCTTCTTGATGTGCGGCATGCTCAACTCAATTTTTCGAAAATTGAGTTGAGCCTATATCAGGAGGGTAATTGCGTCAAAACTCAGAAATCGAGTGGCCAATAGCTCGCTGTGCTCAAGCGTCCGGCGCACATCCTTTCAATACCAGGCGAATGATCGTTTGCGCCGCCGCCTCGTAATCACTGTCATCCAGCTTGGCCTTCCCGGTCACCACCGAGATCTGCCAGTCGAAATCGGCATAGGTCTGGGTCGCCGCCCAGATGTTGAACATCAGGTGGTGCGGGTCCACCGGGGCAATCTGGCCCTTGTCGATCCAGCGCTGGATGCAGGCGATGTTGTGGCGGGCCTGGACGTTCAACTGCTCTACCTGGCGCGGGCTCAGGTGCGGCGCGCCGTGCATGATCTCGCTGGCGAACACCTTAGAGGCGAACGGCAGGTCGCGGGAGATGCGCACCTTGGAGCGGATGTAGGCGCTCAGTACTTCTTCCGGATCACCCTCGGCGTTGAACGGCGTCGACGCCTGCATGATCGGCTCGATGATGCTTTCCAGCACCTCGCGGTAGAGGTTTTCCTTCGACTTGAAGTAGTAGTAGACGTTGGGCTTGGGCAGGCCGGCCTTGGCCGCGATGTCACTGGTCTTGGTGGCGGCGAAGCCCTTGTCGGCGAATTCTTCACTGGCCGCGCGCAAAATCAGTTCTTTGTTGCGCTCGCGAATGCTGCTCATGGTTGGCGCTGTTCCTTGGTCTCGGCCCGCACCACGGCAGGCCCGGCAGGCGGTGGCGCATGGTAGCACCGGCCTCGCGCGGCGCTCAAGGCAGCGGCTTGCGGCACGCCAGTGCCAGTAATACCCGGTGTGCTGTAACAGGCGAGCGGCTATCCTTGGGAAACCATTCCCTACACGAGATACCCAGAACATGGCAGGAAGCAGCTTTCTTTTACTGATGGACGATATCGCCGCAGTACTCGATGACGTTTCCGTGATGACCAAGGTGGCGGCCAAGAAAACCGCCGGTGTACTGGGTGACGACCTGGCGCTCAACGCGCAGCAGGTCTCGGGCGTGCGTGCCGAGCGGGAGATTCCGGTGGTCTGGGCGGTGGCCAAGGGGTCCTTCGTCAACAAGCTGATCCTGGTGCCGGCGGCCCTGCTGATCAGCGCCTTCATTCCCTGGGCGGTGACGCCGCTGCTGATGATCGGTGGCGCCTACCTGTGCTTCGAGGGCTTCGAGAAACTGGCGCACAAGTACCTGCACGGAGCCGAGGAACAGCAGGCCGACAAGGCCGCGCTGATCGAGGCGGTGGCCAACCCGGCGGTGGACCTGGTGGCCTTCGAGAAGGACAAGATCAAGGGCGCGATCCGCACCGACTTCATCCTCTCCGCCGAGATCATCGCCATCACCCTCGGCACCGTCGCCGATGCGCCACTCACCCAGCAGATCATCGTCCTCTCCGGCATCGCCCTGGTCATGACCATCGGCGTCTACGGACTGGTGGCCGGCATCGTCAAGCTGGACGACCTCGGCCTGTGGCTCACCGAGACTTCCAAGGGCATCGGCAAGTCCATCGGCCACGGCATCCTGCGGGCCGCGCCGTACCTGATGAAGACCCTGTCGGTGGTGGGCACCGCGGCGATGTTCCTGGTGGGTGGCGGCATCCTCGTGCATGGCATCGCGCCGCTGCATCACGCGGTCGAGGCATTCAGCGCGGGTAACGGCGGGGCGCTGGTCTCGGCGTTGATCAATGGGGTGCTGGGGGTTGTCGCGGGTGCCGCGGTACTGGCCGTGGTGGCCGGTGTCGGCAAGATCTGGAAGGCGCTGCGCGGCTGACGCGGAAGGTTGATCGCGCCGACAGCGGGAATCGACGCTGCTGGCGCGATCACCGGCCTGATGGGAGTCAGCACCGGAGAACAGCCGCCACCGCCGAAGCGGTGGCGGGTAACGCTTAGAAGTGCACTTTCACCAGGAAGCTCGCGGTGTTCTGGTTGGTATCGAAGGCCTTGGTGTCCTTGATGCCGTACTTGTCGCTCCAGTAGTCGTATTCGAAACCGACGTAGAGCTGCTTCTCGCCGAAGTTCAGCGCCTTGCCCAGGTCGTACTTGACCTGTGGGTTGAAGTGCAGGTTGGCGTGGTAGCTCTTGTCGTTGTCGACCACCCAGTCCATGAAACCGTCGATCAGGATGTCGGACTTGCCCACGGGAATGGTGTAGGCCCACACCGGGGTGATCTGCCAGACGTTGTCGCCGTCACGCGGACCTTCGGTGTGGCGCTGGTAGAAGTTCAGCTGGAAGTAGTCGAAGCCGGGGATGGCCAGGTCGAAGCCAGGGCCGATCAGGTAGGACTCGGTATCACCCTCGCCGAACTCGTAGGTCATGGCCAGCAGCACGTCCTTGACCGGGCCGAATTCCAGCTTCTGGTCGAAGATCTTGCCGAACGACAGGCGCGGGCTGAACTCGCCGTAGTAGGTGTTCGGGCCGTTGTTGAAGTCCTTCTGGCCGTTGTAGAAGATCTTGTCGATGAACAGGAAGTTGTCACCGTATTTCCAGGCATCGGCGTGCTCGAAGGTCACGGTCTGCTGGATCTCCGGGTTGACGGCGAAATTCTTGCCCCAGAGGTAGGTCAGGCTGTTGTTCTGCCATTGCAGCAGGTCACCGGCCATGGCGCCGCTGGCAGCCAGCAGACCGCTGGCGAGAATCAGGCTGTTGGTAAAGCGCATCGCGTTGCTCCCTTGGTTCTGTGTGCGACGCTCTTGTAATGGCGTCGTCCGGTTTGGTTTTTGTCTTTCAAGTCAGGTTTTTTCGATTGGCCACAGCTGTATGGCAAGAGCTGGGCCAACCTTCCCGGCTGGATGCAGCACTCCTGCTCGACGTCTTGCTGAACAGATGAAACGGCTATTTCGAACTGGCCTTACGCCTGCCAAACGCCCGAATTCATTGACTGAGCGGTCAGCAAACGCGGGCGGAATCCTTCCGCCCCGATCGAGGGGGCGCGCAGATTACTGGCTTGCGCGCCGGTCCTCAAGTGCTCCGTCCTGGAGCACTCAATCCTGAAACTGTGCAATCAGTCAGGTTTTAGAAGTGCACCTTGACCAACGCACTGGTCACGTTCTGGTTGGTATCCAGGCGACCGCTGTTCTCGATGCCGTACTTGTCCTTCCAGTAGCTGTACTCGATACCCACGTAGAGTTGCTTGGCGCCCAGGTTCAGGGCCTTGCCCAGGTCGTACTTGACCTGTGGGTTGAATTGCAGGTTGGCGTGGTAGGTGCCGCGGCGCTTGGTCTGGTCGTTGTCCACCACCCAGTCCATGTAGCCATCGATGAGGATGTCGGACTTGCCCACGGGAATGGTGTAGGAGAAGGTCGGGGTGATCTGCCAGACGTTGTCGCCCGGACGGCTGCCCTCGGTGTGGCGGTTGTAGAAGTTCAGGGTGAAGTAGTTGAAGCCGGGAATGTCCAGGTCGAAGCCGGGGCCGATCAGGTAGGCCTCGTTGTCGCCTTCGCCGGACTCGTAGCTGACGGCCAGGAGCACGTCCTTGATGGGACCGAAGCCGACCTTGCGGTCGAGGATCTTGCCGAACGAGAAGCGCTCGGTGAACTCGCCGTAGTAGGTCCGGTAGCCTTTGCCGCGGTCGGCCTGGCCGTTGTAGAAGATCTTGTCGATGAACAGGAAGGTGTCGCCGTATTTCCACTTGTTGGCGTGTTCGAAGGTAATCGTCTGCTGGATCGACGGATTGACCTTGAAGTCCTTGCCGTACAGGTAGGAAAGGCTTTCGCCGTGCCACTGGATCAAGTCCCCCGCCATCGCTGGAAGTGCTGCCAGCAAGCTGCTGCCCAGGAGAAGGGAAGTGGTGGTGCGTTTCATGTTGTGATTCCCGGCTGATTATTATTGTTCGTTGCGGTTTTTTGGCGCAAAACGCCCCGGACGACCCGCTCCCACGGGTCGACGGTCCTGCTTGTTGCTCGGGGTGGAACCGGGCGGCAAGGGCGCCGCCCAAAGGCTCAATGCGAGTGGCTGGCTTCGTTGTGCGCGGCGCGTTCGGCCCCGCCAAGAATGTTGAACAACAGGTTCAGCACCAGGGCGCTGACCGTGGCCATGGCGATGCCGCTATGGGTGATGGGTTCCATCCACTGCGGCATCTGGGCGAAGAACTCCGGACGCACGACCGGGATCAGGCCCATGCCCACGCTGACGGCCACCAGCAGTTGGTTGCGGCGGTCGGCGATGTCGGCTTCCTGGAGGATCTTGATGCCGGTGGCGGTGACCATGCCGAACATGGCGATCGACGCGCCGCCCAGCACCGCCGGCGGGATCGAGGCGATGAGGAAGGCCGCCTTGGGCAGCAGGCTGAGCAGGATCAGGAAGGCGCCGGCAACCACGGTGACGTAGCGGCAACGCACCCCGGTCATCTGCACCAGGCCGATGTTCTGGGCGAACGAGGAGTGGGTGAAGGTGTTGAAGAACCCGGCGACGAAGGAGGCACCGGCGTCGCACATCAGGCCGCGACGGAGCATGCCCGGGGTGACTTCACGGTCGGTCACCTTGCCCAAGGCGAGGAACATGCCGGTTGATTCGACGAAGATGATCACCACCACCAGGCACATGGAAAGGATGGGCGCGAGGCTGAAGGTCGGCATGCCGAAGTGCAGCGGGGTGACCACTTGCAGCCATGGCGCTTCGTCCAGGCCAGACAGGTCGACCATGCCGATGGAGCCGGCGAGGATGTAGCCCAGGCCCATGCCGATCAGCACCGACACGTTGACCCAGAACCCGCGCATGAAGCGGTTGACCAGCAGGATGGTCAGCAGCACCAGGGCGGCGACGATCAGGTATACCGGGGAGCCGAAGGTCTCGGCTTCGGCACCGCCACCGGCCCAGTTGACCGCCACCGGGAACAGCGACAGGCCGATCGAGGTGATGACCGTGCCGGTCACCAGCGGCGGGAAGAAGCGCACCACCTTGGACATGAACGGCGCGATCAGCATGCCGAAGAACCCGGCGGCGATGGTGGCACCGAAGATGCCCTGCAGGCCGACGCCCGGCATGCCGGCCATGGCCACCATGCTGCCCACGGCGGCAAAGCTGGCGCCCATCATCACGGGCATGCGGATACCCACAGCACCAATGCCGAACGACTGGACCATGGTGGCGACACCAGCGACCAGCAGATCGGCATTGATCAGGAAAGCGATTTCTTCTCGGGAGAGTCCGGCAGCCTGACCGATGATCAGCGGCACCGCGATGGCGCCTCCGTACATCAGCAGCACATGTTGCAGACCGACCAGGATCAGTTGCAGCAGGGGCAGGGGCTGTCGTGGCGGCGCATCGGGGATGTACGCCTGGCGAGACTCGGACATGCAGCACCTCAACGGTTTTGTTCTTATTTTTTAGCGGCAAGCTCCAAGCTCCAAGCTTCAAGAAAAAGCAGGTCGCCGTTGCTTGCCGTTTAGCGTGTTACTCGTTGCGGGCTTCAAGCGGCAGTCTGTCAGGCGAACCCGATCAGCTTGCCGCTTGTAGCTTGAAGCTTGCAGCTCAATTGACCGGTGCGCCCTTGGCGATCCAGTCACCGACCAGCTTGCGTTCCTCGGCCGTCATCTGGGTGATGTTGCCCAGTGGCATGATCTGGCTGGCGACGGCTTGCGCCTGGATACGCGGGGCCAGGGCCTGGATCTGTTGCGGGGTGTCGAGCATGACGCCGGCAGGTGCGGTGCTGAACAGCGGGCTGGTCGGCTTGGCCGAGTGGCACACGGTGCAACGTTCCTGGATGACGCTGTGGATCTTGTCGAAACCACCACCGGCGGCCTGGGCTGCGGCGGTTGCCTGGGCTGGCGCTTCGGCAGGTGCAGCAGGGGCGGCTGGAGCAGCAGGTTCGGCAGGCTTGGCCTGGGCGGCCTGCCAGGCAGCGGCTTGCTCTTCCTCGGCCTTCTCGGCAGCGGTCTTGCCACCCAGTGCGGTTTCCGGCAGCGGCTGGTACTCGATCTTCGCCGCAGCTTGCTCAGGAGCGGTCGGCAGCGGCTTGGGACCGGTGACGTAGGCCAGGCAGATCATCGCCAGGGCGCCGACGGGCAGGGCCCAGGCGAACTTGTTGCTGTCGTGGCGGGTGTTGAAGTAGTGACGGATAAGCACCGCAGCTACCGCGATACCGGCCAGGATCAACCAGTTGTATTCACTGCCGTAGGTGCTCGGGAAGTGGTTGCTGATCATGATGAACAGCACCGGCAGGGTGAAGTAGTTGTTGTGGCGCGAGCGCAGCAGGCCCTTGGCCGGCAGGACCGGATCAGGGGTGGTGTTGGCTTCGATCGCGGCCACCAGCTGGCGCTGGGCCGGCATGATGATGCGGAACACGTTGCCGACCATGATGGTGCCGATGATCGCGCCGGTGTGCAGGTACGCGCCACGACCGCTGAACACCTGGCTGAAGCCGAAGCAGGCCGCGATGATCAGGACGAACAGCACCAGGCCGAGCAGGGCAGGTTGCTTGCCCAGTGGCGAGTCGCAGAGGAAGTCGTAGATGAACCAGGCGGCGATCAGCGAGCCGACACCGATGGTCACGCCTTCGAAGCCGGTCAGGGTGCTGCCCGGTTTCAGCAGGTACAGGGTGGGCTGCCAGTAGAACACCAGGCACAGCAGGGCGATACCCGACATCCAGGTGAAGTAGGCTTCCCATTTGAACCAGTGCAGGTTGTCCGGCATCTTCGGCGGTGCCAGCTTGTACTTCTCCAGGTGGTAGATACCGCCACCGTGGATCGCCCAGAGATCACCGGACAATCCATCGCGCGGATTGGCACGGTTGAGGTTGTTCTCCAGCCAGACGAAGTAGAACGACGCGCCGATCCAGGCCACGCCAGTGATCATGTGAACCCAGCGCACGCTCAGGTTCAGCCATTCCAACAGATGTGCTTCCACAGTCTTGTACCTCTTGCCGGTCACCGCCAGGAAACGGTGGCCAGCCTTCTCTTATTGGTGGGGATTGAGGATCAGTTGCTCATCCTCGGTAAAGAAATGCTCGTCGCAGTTGTTGCCGGAACCACTGCGATCAACCACCAGGAAGTCATCCCGCTTTTCGATCGTCAGCACCGGGTGGTGCCAGACGCCGCGATGGTAATTGACGCCCTGCCTGCCATTGCTCATGAAGGCACGGACGTGACCTGATACAGGTGCATCGCCAACCGGCGCGACCACGATCAGAAAGGGGTTGCCGAGCAGCGGGATGAAAGCCTGGCTGCCCAGCGGATGGCGTTCCAGCATGCGTACGGTCAGCGGCATGTCCAGCGCGTCGGCGCGGAAGATGCTGATGATCGCCTTGTCTTCCGGCTGCGCGGTCTCGACCGTCGCCAGCTTGTGGAAGCGCATGGTCGAGCCGTTGTTGATCATGAAGTGGTCGCTGCCATCGGTTTCGATCACGTCACCGAACTGGGCGAAGGCTTCTTTGGTCAGGGGCTCGATCACAAGAGTACGCATGCTTTTATTCTCTGAATTCTGTGTTGTTGTCAGGCTATGGGCGCCGGCCTGGCCGGCGCGGGTCTTACAGTTGCAGCAGGCGGAACAGGGCGATCAGGTTGATCTGCGCCAGGGCTTCCTTGAACTCGGTCTCGGCATCGTTGTGGATGCGGGTTTCGAAGGAAGCGAGGATCTGGTGCCGGTTGCTGCCCTTCACCGCCATGATGAACGGGAACTTGAATTTCGCTTTGTAGGCATCGTTGAGTTCGGTGAAGCGGGCGAACTCTTCGGCGGTGCACTGGTGGATACCGGCGCCGGCCTGTTCGTTGGTGCTCGATTCGGTCAGCTCGCCCTGGATCGCGGCCTTGCCGGCGAGATCCGGGTGAGCGTTGATCAGCGCCAGCTGGGCGGCGTGATCGGCGCTGAGGAGGATGTCGCTCATGCGCTGGTGCAGGTTCTCGATCTGATCCACTTCTGCCAGTTGACCCAGGTCGTAGGCTTTCTCGGCGACCCATGGCGAGTGCTCGTAGATGTCGGCGAAGGCCGCGACGAAGGCGGCGCGGTCCAGGGTCGAAGGGGTCAGGGTCTTGAAAGCGGTCATTTCGCGGTCTCGGCTTGGAAAGGGTGGGTGGCGTGCCAGTGGCGAGCGATGTCGACGCGACGGGCGAACCAGACCTGGTCATGGCTCTTGGCGTAGTCGATGAAGCGCTTGAGCGCAGCCAGGCGCGCCGGACGGCCGACCAGGCGGCAGTGCAGGCCGATGGAAAGCATCTTCGGCGCCTCGGCGCCTTCTTCGTAGAGCACGTCGAAGGCGTCCTTCAGGTACTGGAAGAACTGCTCGCCGCAGTTGAAGCCCTGGACCTGGGTGAAGCGCATGTCGTTGGTGTCCAGGGTGTAGGGGATCACCAGGTGCGGCTTGTCGGTCGGGTTGTTCGGTTCCCAGTAGGGCAGGTCGTCGTCGTAGGTGTCGCTGTCGTAGAGGAAGCCGCCTTCCTCCATCACCAGGCGGCGGGTGTTCGGGCCGGTGCGGCCGGTGTACCAGCCCAGCGGGCGTTCGCCGGTGAGTTCGGTGAGGATGCGGATGGCTTCGAGCATGTGCTCGCGCTCCTGGGCCTCGTCCATGTACTGGTAGTCGATCCAGCGGTAGCCGTGGCTGCAGATCTCATGGCCGGCCTCGACCATGGCGCGGATCACGTCCGGGTGGCGCTGGGCGGCCATGGCCACGGCGAAGATGGTCAGTGGCACGCCGCTGTCCTTGAACAGCTTGAGCAGGCGCCACACGCCGGCACGGCTGCCGTACTCGTACAGCGACTCCATGCTCATGTTGCGCACGCCCTGCAGCGGCTGGGCGGCGACCATCTCGGAGAGGAAGGCTTCGGACTCCTTGTCGCCGTGGAGCACGTTGCGTTCGCCACCTTCTTCGTAGTTGAGCACGAAGGACAACGCGACGCGGGCATTTCCCGGCCAGTGCGGATGGGGAGGGGTATTGCCGTAGCCGATCAGGTCGCGAGGGTAGTCAGCGCTCACTGCAGTCTTCCTTCTTGTTCGTTAAAACGGGGGTGGCGGTGTGCGCGAGTTAGCGTGGGGCCACGACGATGGGTTGATTGTATACAACTTTATTTACGATTTGTAAGCCTGTTTTTTCCCTTTTCTTTCGCCCTTCGTCTATAGGAGGGTGTGCAAGAAACCTGCCTGAATGGTCAGCAAATGACGACGACGTCTATACAGGCCTTGGCTTTGCGACTAATGGCGTATTTCCAGGCGCTGCTAGCGCTGAATCGGAAAATCGCAAGAAAAATTGTGTACAATTTTTCGCGAAAGTGTCTTAATGCTTCCACAGCCGCCTGCTGCCGTGTTTCTCTGTGGTGCAGGCGGGTATTTTTTGCCCAATCGATGTGAACAAGAGGCGATCAAGCAATGGGACGTTTGACCACGCATGTACTGGATGCCGCGCATGGCTGCCCTGGCAGTTCGATCAAGGTCGAGCTGTATCGGGTCGAAGGTCAGCAGCTGGAACTGGTGACCACTGCCCTGACCAACAGCGATGGCCGCGTCGACGCGCCGCTGCTGCAGGGTGACGACTACCGCAGTGGTGTGTACCAGCTGCAGTTCAGCGCCGGTGATTACTACCGTGCCCGTGGTGTGCAACTGCCGGAGCCGGCGTTCCTGGATGTGGTGGTGCTGCGTTTCGGCATCAATGACAAGCAGGATCACTACCACGTTCCGCTGCTGATCTCGCCTTACAGTTACTCGACCTATCGTGGAAGCTAGTTGGTCGCTAGAAGAATCTTCGTAGGTCCTTGGCCCGCTCACACTGCGGGCTTTTTTTCGTCTGCTGATTTTTGAGCTGCAAGCTTCAAGCTACAAGCTGCAAGAAAAAGCTGCGGCGCCGCGCACTGGCTCTTTCTTACTGCTTGCAGCTTGAAGCTTGCAGCTCAAAAAACACGGCGGGCTTTTCGTTCCGGAGCCGGTACCTGGTATTTCTGTCAGTTACATCGGCAGCGCTTCCCTCCTATCCTCGGGCTATTCGCAACGCTAGGCGGGAGTCGGAATGACTGCTTCGATGAACGTGCTGCTGGGGCTGTTCCTGACGGCAATCTGGGGTGGCTGCAACGCCGACTACCAGGACTACCCATTGCCACGGTCGACACTGGGCGCGGAGGTGGCGAAGCGGCTCGACCAGCGTTATCACGACCGGCGTACCGACTGCGGAGCGCGAGCGCAAGCAGCCTACCTGTGTGCTGGCATCCTGTTGCGAACCACCACCAGCTCGACCGAGTTCAACACATGGGAGCCCAATCCCGCGACGGTGGACGCCGGGCTCGGCATGAGCTTCTCCTACCTGAGCGTGTTGGGGCCAATCGAGATGCTCTACAAGCATGCCAAGGGGTTGGTCATCTATCCCGGTCAGCAGGTGCCTGCAGGGCGGGTCACATTGAACGTCCTCTGCGCATTCCCCGTGGATGGCGCCACCGCCAACCGGGATGACAAGGGTTGCGGCAAGCATCGTTTGCATGAGGGGTCGCAGGCCTGCGATGTGCAGGGCATCACCACGGCGGAGCAATTCCTTGAGCATTACACGCGTGCGCCGGAGCTTGCCTACCCTCATCAGGCGCAATGTGCATTCAACCTGCGCGATGGAGCGCTTCAACCGGCAGCGGATGCCTTCGAGCAGATGTTGCGGGCCACCAACCTGGTGCCGCATGCCCCGGTGAACGACCAGAACGAGGTGATGATCGACAACCCGCCGCAAGGCACCAGCGCCAGGGAGTGGCCCATCGAAGCCATCTTCTACACGGCCCCCGAAGGCTTGCCCGGAGCGCAGATCGATCAGCGCAACTTCTTCGACAAGTCGGGGATCATGCTGCCGATCATCAAGATCACCTTGCCCGTGCGTGGCGGGCGCGACGCGGCTTTTGAGTACATCGAGGGCGATCAGGTGACCTTCCCGGAATCCTGATATCGCTCATGGAAGCGTGCCCTGCACGTTGCTGGAGGTGCTGGTGAACGGTCGAAGAAATGTTCTCTGTGCTTTCTTGTTGGTGCTGCCCTTGTCCGCTGTCGCGGACTATAACCATTCGTCGTCACGCTCCGAGCTGGGGGCGGCAACGGCCCTTGAACTGACCCGGCGTTATAACGACATGCGGGAAAACTGCGGCGCCGAGTGGCTGGCGTCGTATCGCTGTGTCGGCGTGCTGTTGCGCGGCACCAGTACCGCGACCACCTACAACACCTGGGAGCCGAACCCGGACACGGTCAAGGCCGGGCGCGGCATGACCTTTTCGTACCTGAACCGCACTGCATCCTTGCCCATGACCATCGGCAGCAAGGGCTATGTCGCCTATCCCGAGCAGTTGGCTCCCGACTACAAGTTCCGGCTGAACTTCCTCTGTGCTTTTCCCGTGAGTGGTGCCACAACCCATAGGGACGCCAAAGGGTGCGGGCAGCATGCCTTGCACAAGGCGTCCAGGCCGTGCTCCCAGGAACAGGTATTCACCGCTGGGCAGTACCGCCAGAAGTATCTGCTCGACCCGGCAAGCGGTGCGTTGCAGCAGCGCCAATGCGGTTTCAGTCTGCTGCACACTTCCAGCAATCACGCGGCGTATGCATTCAGGCAAATGCTTGAGCTGACCCGGGAAATACCGCCTTCGGGTACCAACGATCAGAACGAGCTGCTAGCGGATAACCCCGCGGTCGGGGTGACGTCGGCGCAATGGCCTATCGAGGCGTTCTACTACAACAAGGCGGATGGACTGGAAGGGGCGCGGATCGATCAGCGCAACTACTTCAACAAGTCGGGCATCATGCTGCCGATCATCAAACTCACCTTGCCGGTGTCTGGACAGAGCGATGCGGCGTTCGAGTACCTGGAGAGTGATCAGGTGACGTTTCAATAGGGGCGAGGCGCACCCGTCATTGTCGGGTGCGCCTGGATCGGTCAGAGGAAGATGAACTTGGCAATGAAGATCGCACACAGCACCCACAGGCTGGCCGAGATCTCCTTGTGCTTGCCAGTAAAGGCCTTGAGCACCACGAAGCTGATGAAGCCCAGGGCAATCCCGTCCGCCACCGAGAAGGTCAGCGGCATCATGATCACCGTGACGATCGCCGGAATGCTGTCGGTGGCGTCATCCCACTCGATATGGGCCATGCTGCCCATCATCAGCATCGCCACGTAGATCAGCGCACCTGCGGTGGCATAGGCCGGGATCATCCCCGCCAGCGGGGCGAAGAACATCGCCGCGACGAACAGCAAGCCCACCACCACCGCCGTCAGGCCGGTACGCCCGCCGGCAGCGACACCCGCGGCACTTTCCACATAGCTGGTCACCGGCGGCACACCGACCACGGCACCGAACACGCTGGAGGCACTGTCTGCCTTCAGTGCGCGGGAGAGGTT
The DNA here is from genome assembly GCA_031253995.1 of Paucimonas sp. Taxonomy (GTDB): domain Bacteria; phylum Pseudomonadota; class Gammaproteobacteria; order Pseudomonadales; family Pseudomonadaceae; genus Aquipseudomonas. Next base: position 99,231 of record JAIRVG010000054.1, read on the forward strand.
TTCGATGCGCCCGTCGGCATTCACCAGGTTGGCGCGTTGCGCCACGCCCATCAGGGTCCCGGCAGTGTCGAACATGTGCACGAAGAGGAAGGCCAGGACCACGGCGATCATGCTGACGTTGAACACCCCGGCCACATCCATGGCCATCCAGGTCGGCGCCAGGCTCGGCGGCAGGGAGAACACTCCGCCGTACTCCACCAGCCCCAGGCCCCAGCCGGCCAGGGTCACGGTGATGATGCTGATGAGGATGGCACCGAACACCCGGTGGTAGCTGAGCACCGCGATCATCAGGAAGCACAGCGCCGCCAGCAGCGGCCCTGCGGTGTTCAGGTGACCCAGCTTGATCAGGGTGGCCGGGCTGTCGACGACGATGCCCGCGGTTTTAAGGCCGATCAGTCCGAGAAACAATCCGACGCCGGCGCCCATGGCATGGCGAAGGCTGACCGGGATGCTGTTGAGCAGCCATTCGCGCACGCGAGAAAGGGTCAGGAACATGAACAGCACCCCGGAAACGAACACCGCGCCCAGCGCGGCTTCCCAGGTGTAGCCCATGGTGCCGACCACGGTATAGGTGAAGAAGGCGTTGAGGCCCATGCCAGGCGCAAGCCCCACCGGCCAGTTGGCGTACAACCCCATCAACAGGCAGCCGAGGGCGGCAGCGATGCAGGTGGCGACGAAGGCCGCCCCGTGATCGATGCCGGCATCGGCCATGATGTTGGGGTTGACGAAGATGATGTAGGCCATGGTGATGAAGGTCGTCAGGCCGGCGATCATTTCGGTCTTGATGCTGGTGCCGTGTTGCTTGAGTTTGAAAATCCGTTCCATCCAGCTCGTTTCGAGCGGTGGCGCGAGATCCAGCGTAGGTGCTTCGGATTTGCGGCTTTCCACAGCGAGTTACTCCTCAAGTCTTTCTTGTTTTTTCAGAGCTGGTCCTGCGCTAATCACTCGGGGCTCTGCGAGGGAAGGGGTTGGCGGGCTTCCGGACCCTAAGTTGACTTTCGGGTCAGGTTGCTGCTCGTGGATTATGCGTTTGTATACAAAGAATGCAAATACTGTTTTATTAGGTGTGCGCAAATTAGCGGTTGCAGGCGCTATAACGAACACGCTCGCCTGCAGAAATGCCGATTGCTGTGTACAATGCGGCAATACCTTAAGCCGTTAATTTTCTACCCAGGACTTGCCATCGCCCCACTGGCTGGTATTACAGTCGAGGTCCGATAGGCGAATCTTCGTGCGCGAGTGCCCATGAACGAACAGCTACAACCCCTCAAGAAAGCCCCGCGGGCCGGCAAGACCGGCGGCCGCAGCGGCACCCAGGATGACATCGTCTACGCGCACATCTTCGAGGCCATTCTCGAACAGCGATTGGCGCCGGGTACCAAGTTGAGTGAGGAAGCACTGGGCGAGATCTTCGGCGTCAGTCGCACCATCATCCGCCGTGCGCTGTCGCGCCTGGCCCATGAAAGCGTGGTGCTGCTGCGGCCCAACCGCGGCGCAGTGGTGGCCAGCCCTACCGTCGAGGAAGCGCGCCAGGTGTTCTTCTCGCGGCGCATGGTAGAGCGGGCGATCACCGAACTTGCCGTGCAGCACGCCACCGCCGAGCAGCTCAACGAACTGCGCGAGATGGTTCGCGAAGAGCGCGACAGCTTCTCCCGCGGCGATCGCGGTGCTGGCATCCGTCTTTCCGGTGAATTCCACCTCAAGCTCGCCGAAGCCGCTGGCAACGCGCCGCTGATCAGCTTCCAGCGCAGCCTGGTGTCGCAGACCTCGCTGATCATCGCCCAGTACGAAAGCGGCAACCGCTCGCACTGCTCCTACGACGAGCACATGCAACTGATCGACGCCATCGAGGCGCGGGACGCGGCCAAGGCGGTGGACCTGATGATGCATCACATGGACCACATCGACAGCAAGCTCAACCTCGATGAGGAAAGTGCTTCGGATGATCTGCATGCGGTGTTCTCGCACCTGCTGCAGAGCAAGAAGCGGGGTGGGGCGGTGTCAGCCAAGGGCTGAAAACTGCACAGATGCGAAAAGGGGCTCATGAATGAGCCCCTTTTTGTGGGCAACGAATAACCCTGTGGGAGCTGGCTTGCCAGCGATTGCAGTGGTGAATTCACCATAGCTATCGCTGGCAAGCCAGCTCCCACAGGGTCAGCGTTCAGCCGCGCTGGTGGACGCAGACGCCGGCCGCAAAGGTCTGGCTGATGGTCCGGTCATCGCCCAGGGTGGTCAGCACGAACAGCGTCTCCTCGATGCTGTTGGACTGCTGCAGACGGTAATCCAGCAACGGCGTGGCCTTGTAGTCCAGCACCACGAAGTCCGCATCATTCCCCGCCTTGAGGCTGCCGATCCGGTCGTCCAGGCTCAGCGCCCTCGCACCGCCGAGGGTGGCCAGGTACAGCGACTTGAACGGATGCAACCGCGCGCCCTGCAACTGCATGACCTTGTACGCCTCGTTCAGGGTGTTCAGCAGCGAGAAGCTGGTGCCCGCGCCGACATCGGTACCCAATCCCACCTTGACCTTGAACTGCTCTGCCTGCGGCAGGTTGAACAGCCCGCTGCCGAGGAACAGGTTCGACGTCGGGCAGAACGCCACGGCCGAACCGGTTTCCGCCAGGCGCTGGCACTCGGCGTCGCACAGGTGCACGCCGTGGGCGAACACCGAGCGCTCGCCGAGCAGCTTGAAGTGGTCGTACACGTCCAGGTAGCCGTTCTGCTCGGGGAACAGCGATTTCACCCACTCGATCTCCTTGAGGTTCTCGCTCAGGTGGGTGTGCATGTACAGGCCTTCATGCTCGCCCAGCAGTTGCCCGGCCAGTTGCAGCTGTTCCGGGGTGCTGGTCGGCGCGAAGCGCGGGGTCACCGCGTAGTGCAGGCGGCCCTTGCCGTGCCAGCGCTCGATCAGCGCCTTGCTCTCGGCGTAGCCGGATTCGGCGGTGTCGGTGAGGTAGTCCGGGGCGTTGCGGTCCATCATCACCTTGCCGGCGATCATCCGCAGGTCGAGGCGTTCGGCTTCTTCGAAGAAGGCATTCACCGACTCCGGGTGCACGCTGCCGAACACCAGTGCGGTGGTGGTGCCGTTGCGCAGCAGTTCCTCGACGAAGATCTTCGCCACCTTGTCGGCATGGGCCTTGTCGGCGAACTGCTTCTCGCAGGGGAAGGTGTAGGTGTTCAGCCAGTCCAGCAGTTGCTCGCCGTAGGAGCCGATCATGCCGGTCTGCGGGAAGTGGATATGGGTGTCGATGAAACCCGGGGTGATCAGGGCGTTCTGGTACTGCACCACCTCGATGTCGGCGGGCAGGGTCGGTAGCAGCTCGGCGGCGTGGCCGATGGCAGTGATCTTGCCCTGGTCGACCACCAGCAGGCCGTCCTCGAAATACTCGAAGGAGTTTTCCACGCCCACGTCGGCGGGGTCGGCGATGCTGTGCAGGAGGGCGGATCGGTAGGCTTTGCGGGTTGCGCTCATAACGGTCTCGTCAGATGGCTTGGCTGCGCCGGGAAGGCGGCAGCAACTGGGCGATGGGTTCAGCGTTCACGGCCGGGTTGTGCTGGCCGAAGCTGGCGTTGTAGGTGGCGATGATCTCGGCGGCGATGGACACGGCGATCTCGATCGGCAGCTTGCCCTTGACCTCGGCCAGGCCCATGGGGCAACGCATGCGCTGCATGCGTTCGGCGTCGAAGCCGCGGTCGCGCAGGCGGTGTTCGAACTTGGCGCGCTTGGTCTTCGAGCCGATCAGGCCGAACCAGGTGAAGTCGTTGCGCTTGAGGATGGCGGCGGTGAGTTCGAGGTCGAGCTGGTGGTTGTGGGTCATGACGATGCAGTAGCTGCCGCGGGGCAGTTCGTCGACCTCGTCGACCGGCTCTTCGCTGACGATCTTGCTGACGCCGGCGGGGAGGGTCTCGGGGAATTCCTGCTCGCGGGAATCGATCCAGCGCACCCGGCAGGGCAGGGCGGCGAGCAAGGGTACCAGAGCGCGGCCGACATGGCCCGCGCCGAACACGGCGATCTGCGCCTGCACCGCGCCCATGGGTTCGAACAGCAGCACGGTGGCGCCGCCGCAGCACTGGCCGAGGCTGGCGCCGAGGCTGAAGCGTTCGAGGTGTGGCGATTCGCGGCCTTCGGCGAGCATTTGCCGGGCGATGTGCATGGCCTTGAATTCCAGGTGGCCGCCGCCGATGGTGTCGAACAGGCGGGTGGCGCTGACCACCATCTTGGAGCCGGCGTTGCGCGGGGTCGAGCCGCGCTCCTCGATGATGGTCACCAGGATGCAGGGCTCGCCCTGGTCCTGCAGTTCGGCGAGGGCGTTGATCCATTGATGCATGATGTAAGACCTCTCCAGGAGTCTTGTGGTGCTTGTGCTGGCCTCATCGCTGGCAAGCCAGCTCCCACAAGGTTCGGCGGTGTAAGTGATACCTGTGGGAGCTGGCTTGCCAGCGATAGGGCCAGCAGCCTTCACAAACAGGCCAGCCTCTTACTCGGTGACCGCCTCGACCTCGACCGAAGCCTGCTGCTGCGCCACCTTCTTCCTCATCTGTTCACAACCCCACAGCACCCGCTCCGGCGTCGCCGGGGCATCGATATTCGGCTGCTCGCGATAGTCGGCCAAACTCGCCACCGCATCCTTGATCGCACACCACGCCGCGATCCCCAGCATGAACGGCGGCTCACCCACGGCCTTGGAATGGAACACCGTGTCCTCGGGGTTCTTGCGGTTTTCCACCAGCTTCACCCGCAGGTCGATCGGCATGTCTGCCACCGCCGGAATCTTGTAGCTGGCCGGGCCGTTGGTCATCAGCTTGCCCTTGGCGTTCCACACCAGTTCCTCGGTGGTCAGCCAGCCCATGCCCTGGACGAAGCCGCCCTCGACCTGGCCGATGTCGATGGCCGGGTTCAGCGAGGCGCCCACGTCATGCAGGATGTCGGTGCGCAGCATCTTGTACTCGCCGGTCAGCGTATCGACGATCACCTCGCAGCACGCCGCGCCGAAGGCGAAGTAGTAGAACGGCCGGCCCCGGGCCTGGTTGCGGTCGTAGAAGATCTTCGGCGTGCGATAGAACCCGGTGCTCGACAGCGACACCTGGGCGAAGTACGCCTGCTGGATCAGCGATTCGAAGGTGATGATCTCCTCGCGAATGCGCACATGGTTGTTGCGGAACTCGACGTCTTCCTCGGTGACCTTGTACTGCCGCGCGGCGAACTCCACCAGGCGCTTCTTGATGATCTCGGCGGCATTCTGCGCCGCCTTGCCGTTCAGGTCGGCGCCGCTGGACGCTGCGGTCGGCGAGGTGTTGGGCACCTTGTCGGTGTTGGTCGCGGTGATCTGGATGCGGTCGATGTCCACCTGGAACACCTGGGCCACCACCTGCGCCACCTTGGTGTTCAGGCCCTGGCCCATCTCGGTGCCACCGTGGTTCAGGTGGATGCTGCCGTCGGTGTAGATGTGGATCAGCGCACCGGCCTGGTTGAGGAAGGTAGCGGTGAAGGAGATGCCGAACTTCACCGGGGTCAGCGCCAGGCCCTTCTTCAGGATCGGGCTGTTGGCGTTGAAGCGGCGGATCGACTCGCGGCGCTCGGCGTAGTCGGCGCTGGCCTCCAGGTCGGCGGTCATCTCTTCGAGCATGTTGTGCTCGACGGTCTGGTAGTAGTGGGTGACGTTGCGGTCGGTCTTGCCGTAGTAGTTGGCCTTGCGTACCGCCAGCGGATCGAGGGCCAGGTGGCGGGCGATGCGGTCCATCACTTCCTCGATGGCGACCATGCCCTGCGGGCCGCCGAAGCCGCGGTAGGCGGTGTTCGATGCGGTGTTGGTCTTGCAGCGATGGCCGTGCACCGTAGCGTCGCCGAGGTAGTAGGCGTTGTCCGAGTGGAACATCGCGCGGTCGACGATGGAGCCCGACAGGTCCGGCGAGTAACCGCAGTTGCCGGCCAGGTCGAAATTGATTCCGTGCAGGCGGCCGTTGTCGTCGAAGCCGACGTCGTACTCGACGTAGAACGGGTGGCGCTTGCCGGTCATGGTCATGTCCTCGACCCGCGGCAGGCGCATCTTGGTCGGCTGCCCGGTAAGGCGCGCGATCACCGCGCACAGGCAGGCCGGGCTGGCCGCCTGGGTTTCCTTGCCGCCGAAACCACCGCCCATGCGGCGCATGTCGAGGACGATCTTGTTCATCGGCACGTCGAGCACTTCGGCCACCAGCTTCTGCACTTCGGTGGGGTTCTGCGTCGAGCAGTAGACGATCATGCCGCCGTCTTCGGTGGGCATCACCGAGGACACCTGGGTTTCCAGGTAGAAGTGCTCCTGGCCGCCGATATGCAGGGTGCCCTGCAGGCGGTGCGGGGCGCTGGCCAGGGCGCTGGCCGAGTCGCCGCGCTGGTGGGTGTGGCTGTCCAGCACGAAGTGCTTCTTGCGCAAGGCCTCGACCACGTCGAGCACCGGGTCGAGGTCCTCGTACTCGATGATCGCCGCCATCGCCGCGCGGCGTGCGGTGTCCAGGTCGCGGGCGGCCACGGCGATCACCGGCTGGCCGAAGAACTCCACCTTGTCGATGGCCAGCAGCGGGTCGCCGGCCACCACCGGGCCGATGTCCTTGAGGCCGGGGATGTCCTCGTGGGTGATGGCGATGCGCACGCCCTCGAAGGCGTAGCACGGGCTGGTGTCGACCTTGAGGATGCGCGCGTGGGCGCGGTCGGCGGTGCGGGCGTAGACGTGCAGCTGGTTGGGGAATTCCAGGCGGTCGTCGATGTACACCGCTTCACCGGACACCTGCTTGTCGGCGCTGTCGTGCTTGACGCTGCGACCGACCCCGGTGGTCAGGTCCTGGCTGAACAGTTCGGCGAGTTCCGCCTGGCTCTTGACGACGTGATGATGGTTAGACATAAGCGGTCACCCGGGTCTCGATGTGCGGTGTTTGCAGTTCGACGAAGTACTTGCGCAGCAGGTTCTGCGCGCCCAGCAGGCGGTATTCCTTGCTTGCGCGGAAGTCCGAGAGCGGGGTGAAGTCCTGGGCCAGGGCCAGGCAGGCCTTTTCCAGGGTGGCCTGGTTGAACGGCTTGTCGAGCAGCGCGGCTTCGCAGGCATGGGCGCGCTTGGGGATCGCCGCCATGCCGCCGAAGGCGACGCGGGCCTGTTCGATCACACCGTTCTCGATGCGCAGGTTGAACGCCGCGCACACCGCGGAAATATCGTCATCCAGGCGCTTGGACACCTTGTAGGCGCGGAACGCCCAGTGCTCGCGGGCCTTCGGCACGATGATGCGCTCGATGAACTCGCTCTCCTGGCGCGCGGTAACGCGGTAGTCGATGAAATAGTCTTCCAGCTTCAGGGTGCGGGTGTCGTTGCCCTTGCGCAGCACGATCTGCGCGCCGAGGGCGATGAGCAGGGGCGGCGAGTCGCCGATCGGCGAGGCGTTGCCGATATTGCCGCCCAGGGTGCCCTGGTTGCGGATCTGCAGCGAAGCGAAGCGGTGCAGCAGCTCGCCGAAGTCCGGGTACTCGGCGCTGAGGGCGTCGTAGCAGTCGGTGAGCGGGGTGGCGGCGCCGATCTCGATGCGGTCGTCGAAGTGCTCGATGCGCTTGAGTTCGGCGACGTTGCCCACGTAGATCATCACCGGCAGGGTGCGATGGAACTGGGTCACTTCCAGGGCCAGGTCGGTACCGCCGGCGAGCAGGCGGGCTTCCGGGTGCGAGCCGTAGAGGTCGGCCAGGTCAGCCACGGTCAGCGGCACCAGGCAGCGCTTGTCGCCGCTGTTGAGTTCACCGATGTCCTTCGGCGCGATGGCCTTGAGGCGTTCGATGGTCTGCCACTGGGCGGCGTCGAACTGGTCGGGCTGGGCCTGGCAGCAGGCCTGGTCGGCGGCGGCGAGGATCGGCCGGTAGCCGGTGCAGCGGCACAGGTTGCCGGCCAGGGCTTCCTGGGCCTTGTGCAGATCCGGTGCATCGCTGTTCTTTTGCAGGGCGAACAGCGACATGACGAAGCCCGGCGTGCAGAAGCCGCACTGCGAGCCATGGCAGTCGGCCAGGGCCTGTTGCACGCTGTGCAGCTTGCCCTGGTGCTTGAGGCCTTCGACGCTGATCAGCTGCTTGCCGTGCAGGGAGGAAACGAAGGTCAGGCAGGAGTTCAGGCTGCGGTAGCGCAGGCTGTCCTTGCCGTCTTCCCGGGTCAGTTCGGCGACCACCACGGAGCAGGCGCCACAGTCACCACTGGCGCAGCCCTCCTTGGTACCGGTTTTTCCCAGATGCTCGCGCAGATATTCGAGCACCGTCATGTTGGGGTCCAGGGCATGCTCACTGCGCAATTCCTGGTTCAAGAGAAACTGGATCACGGAAGGGCCTCACAAGCGAAATTATTGTTGTTGAGCGGACTGAGGCGGAATGTAGTAAGCCTTGACTTTCCGGTCAATGATTTTCTGACTTAAGGGTCAGGAAATTTTCCGCAAGCTGTCGTCCGGTGCGTTGGTTTCATGCATTTCAGTGTAGGAGATGGCGAGCTGGCTGCGCCCCAGGCCGATACGCGATCCCTGTGGGAACGGGTCCGCAATCCACATTGGGAATGTCTGCAAGCAACATGCCGTTGCTTCTACTAGCCTGGAAGGGAACCTTCGCGCAGTTGACGGCGCCTTTCATGCTGGCAGCAGGGCATTTGCGGTACACTTCCGCGTTTTTAGCCGTTAACCGATTTCGAAGGAAAACCATGACGTTCAAGGCGCCGGACAGTCTCTCCGAGCAGATTGCCCATCACCTGGCCGAGCAGATCATCGGTGGGGTCCTCAAGCCTGCCGAGCGCATCCAGGAACAAAAGGTCACCCAGGCGCTGAATGTCAGCCGCGGCTCGGTGCGCGAGGCCCTGCTGATCCTCGAACGCCGCCACCTGGTGACCATCCTGCCGCGCCGTGGCGCCCACGTGACCGAGCTCAACGAGCACAACCTGCGCAGCCTCTGCGCCCTGATGGGCGAGCTGTACATCCTGCTCGGCAACTCCGTCGCCACCGGCTACCAGACGCCCGCCGACCTGGCGCCGTTCCTGGCCATCCAGCAACGCCTGCAGGACGCCAGCGAGCGCCAGGACATCAAGACCTTCGTCGAGGAAAGCTTCGCGGTGATGCGCGCCGCCTATCCGTTCGCCAACAACCCCTACCTGCAGGAAACCGTGGAAAACCTGCAGCCGGCCATGAGCCGCGCCCACTACCTGGCGCTGGAGCGGCGCAAGACTCAGATGGACGACTTCCTGCAACTGTTCGCCCGCCTACTGCAGGCGGTGATCGCCCGCGACCTGGCGCAGATCCGCGAGGTGCTCGGCGAGTACTGCGCGCGCAGCTGCGAACTGGTCCTGGCCGCGCTGGTGACTGACTGATCATGCGCCTCAAGTGCATCCGCCTGGCGGGCTTCAAGTCGTTCGTCGACCCGACCACCGTCAACTTCCCCAGCAACATGGCCGCCGTGGTCGGGCCCAATGGCTGCGGCAAGTCCAACATCATCGACGCGGTGCGCTGGGTGATGGGCGAAAGCTCGGCGAAGAACCTGCGCGGCGAGTCGATGACCGACGTCATCTTCAACGGCTCCACCAGCCGCAAGCCGGTGAGCCAGGCGAGCATCGAGCTGGTGTTCGACAACAGCGACAACACCCTGGTGGGCGAATACGCCGCCTACGCCGAGATCTCCATCCGGCGCAAGGTCACCCGCGACGCGCAGAACACCTACTACCTCAACGGCACCAAGTGCCGGCGCCGCGATATCACCGATATCTTCCTCGGCACCGGCCTGGGGCCGCGCAGCTACTCGATCATCGAGCAGGGCATGATCTCCAAGCTGATCGAGGCCAAGCCCGAAGAGCTGCGCAACTTCATCGAGGAAGCCGCCGGCATCTCCAAGTACAAGGAGCGCCGCCGCGAGACCGAGAACCGCATCCGCCGCACCCAGGAAAACCTCGAACGCCTGACCGACCTGCGCGAAGAGCTGGAACGCCAGCTCGAACGCCTGCACCGCCAGGCCCAGGCGGCGGAGAAGTACAAGGAATACAAGGCCGAGGAACGCCAGCTCAAGGCGCAACTGTCGGCCCTGCGCTGGCGTGCGCTGGATGAGCAGGTGCGCCAGCGCGAAAGCGTGATCGGCGACCAGGAAGTGTCCTTCGAAGCGTTGGTCGCCGACCAGCGCAACGCCGACGCCAGCATCGAGCGCCTGCGCGATGGCCACCACGAGCTGTCCGAGCGTTTCAACCAGGTGCAAGGCCGCTTCTATTCGGTGGGCGGCGATATCGCCCGTATCGAGCAGAGCATCCAGCACGGCCAGCAGCGCCTGCGCCAGTTGCAGGACGACCTCAAGGAAGCCGAGCGCTCGCGCCAGGAGACCGAGTCCCACCTGGGCCACGACCGCACCCTGCTGGCGACCCTGTCCGAAGAGCTGGAAATGCTCGAACCGGAACAGGAAATGACCCTGGCATCCTCCGAGGAAGCCGCGGCCACCCTGGAAGAAGCCGAAACCACCATGCACGGCTGGCAGGAGCAGTGGGACAGCTTCAACTCCCGCTCCGCCGAGCCCCGGCGCCAGGCCGAGGTGCAACAGTCGCGGATCCAGCAACTGGAGCACAGCCTGGAGCGCCTGTCCGAGCGCCAGCGCAAGCTCGGCGAAGAGCGCGACCAGCTCAGTGCCGACCCGGAAGACGCGGCGATTCTCGAACTGGCCGAACAGGTGGCCAGCAGCGAGCTGGTGCTGGAAGACCTGCAACTGGAAGAACAACAGGCCGCGGAGCGTCTCGACACGCTGCGCGAGCAACTGCAACAGGCCACCCAGGCCCAGCAGCAGGCCCAGGGCGAGCTGCAACGCCTGGGCGGGCGCCTGGCCTCGCTGGAAGCCCTGCAACAGGCCGCGCTGGAACCCGGCAGCGGCGCCGCCGAATGGCTACAGGGGCAGGGCCTGGAACAGCGTCCGCGCCTGGCCGAGGGCCTGCGGGTCGAGGCGGGCTGGGAGCTGGCGGTGGAAACCGTGCTCGGCGCCGATCTGCAGGCGGTGCTGGTGGATGGCTTCAACGGCCTGAGCTTCGACGGCTTCGACCAAGGCGAACTGCGCCTGCTGGACGTCGCCGCCGGTGCGCCGCGCCTGCCCGGCAGCCTGCTGGACAAGGTCGAGGGCGCGGTGGACCTGGCGCCATGGCTGGGTCGCGTGCGGCCGGTGGAAACCCTCGATCAGGCGTTGGCACAACGGGCCCAGCTGGTTGAGGGTGAAAGTCTGGTCAGCCGTGACGGCTACTGGGTCGGCCGGCATTTCCTCCGGGTCAGCCGCGCCAGCGATGCCCAGGGCGGTGTGCTGGCCCGCGGCCAGGAGCTGGAACGCCTGGGCCTGGAGCAGGAAGAACAGCAAGCCCGTCTGGCCCAGCTGGACGAGCAACTCGGCGACCTGCGCGAGCAGCAGCGCCAACTGGAAGACGGCCGCGAGCAATTGCGTCGCCGCGCCCAGGACGAAGCCCGCCAGCAGGGCGAACTCAAGGCCAGGCTGTCCGCCGGCAAGGCCCGGGCCGAACAGCTCAACCTGCGTCGCCAGCGTCTCGAAGACGAACTGGCCGAAGCCGCCGAACAGCGCGCCGTCGAACAGGAACAACTGGGCGAGTCGCGCCTGATCCTGCAAGAGTCCCTGGACCTGATGGCCCAGGACACCGAGCAGCGCGAACTGCTCCTGGCCCAGCGCGACGGCCTGCGCGAGCACCTCGACCGCGTCCGCCAGGAAGCCCGCCAGCACAAGGACCACGCCCACCAGCTCGCCGTGCGCCTCGGCTCGCTGCGTGCCCAGCACGACTCCACCCGCCAGGCCCTCGAACGCCTGGAACTGCAATCCGAGCGCCTGACCGAAAAGCGCGAGCAACTGACGCTGAACCTGGAGGAGGGCGAGGCCCCGCTGGAAGAGCTGCGTCTCAAGCTCGAAGAGCTGCTGGAAAAGCGCATGAGCGTCGACGAGGAAATGCGCCAGGCCCGCCTGCACATGGAAGACGCCGACCGCGAACTGCGCGACGCCGAGAAGCGCCGCAGCCAGGCCGAGCAGCAATCCCAGCTGCTGCGCGGCCAACTGGAAAGCCATCGCCTGGAATGGCAGGGCCTCAGCGTGCGCCGCAAGACCCTGCACGAACAGTTGCACGCCGACGGCTATGACCTCGACGGCGTGCTCGCCACCCTCACCGAGCAGGCCAGCGAACAGGAAGCCGAGGCCGAACTGGAACGCCTCGACGCCCGCATCCAGCGTCTCGGCGCCATCAACCTCGCGGCCATCGAGGAATACCAGCAGCAGTCCGAGCGCAAGCGCTACCTCGACGCCCAGGACGCCGACCTGGTGGAAGCCCTGGACACCCTGGAAAACGTCATCCGCAAGATCGACAAGGAAACCCGCAACCGCTTCAAGGATACCTTCGATCAGATAAATGCCGGATTACAGGCACTTTTCCCGAAAGTTTTCGGTGGTGGCAGCGCTTACTTGGAACTGACGGGCGAAGATCTACTCGATACAGGGGTGACGATCATGGCGCGCCCGCCGGGCAAGAAGAACAGCACCATTCATTTGCTCTCCGGCGGTGAAAAAGCGCTGACGGCCCTGGCCCTGGTATTTGCCATCTTCAAATTGAATCCCGCGCCGTTCTGCATGCTCGACGAAGTCGATGCGCCACTGGACGACGCCAACGTCGGCCGATATGCGCGACTGGTGAAAGAGATGAGTCAGACGGTTCAGTTCATCTATATCACCCACAACAAGATCGCCATGGAAATGGCGGACCAGTTGATGGGGGTGACCATGCACGAGCCAGGCTGCTCGCGGCTGGTGGCGGTGGATGTGGAGGAGGCGATGGCCATGGTCGACGCCTGAAACAGGAAAAACCGCACGATCTTCGAGCAAATGGCCTGTCAGTCGCGACAGACGGTGTAAAGTTATCTTTGGTCGTGCTAGCTTAATGTCAATTTTTCGTACGTGGGTAAAACGTCAGTCAGAACATAGAGTTGGCGCCACGTTTTAAAGGGTTTTAACCCTTTTATTTTTCAGCATTTTTTACAGAGGCACGGGATTACATGGAAATCGGTCTGCGCGAATGGCTGATCGTCATCGGCATCATTGTCATAGCCGGTATTCTCTTCGACGGCTGGCGCCGCATGCGTGGCGGCAAGGGCAAGTTGAAATTCCGTCTGGATCGCAGTTTCTCCAATCTTCCCGACGAAGAAAGCAATGCCGAAGTGCTCGGCCCGTCCCGCGTGCTCGATACGCACCAGGAGCCGCAGCTCGACGAGGACGACCTGCCGTCGATGAGCGCCCCGGCCCGCGATTCCAAACCGGGCAAGAGCAACAAGCGCGGCAAGCGTGGCAGCGAGCCGCAGCAGGGTGACCTCAACCTCAGCGCCGAACCGCGCGAGCCCGACCTGTTTGCCGATGCCGACGACGATTTCCCAGCGGAAAAACCGCGCACCACCACCACCGGCTACGGCACCGCTGCCGAGGGCAAGGAATTGCCACCGGTCGAGGAAGTGCTGGTGATCAGCGTGATTTCCCGTGACGAAGGCGGCTTCAAGGGCCCGGCCCTGCTGCAGAACATCCTGGAAAGCGGCCTGCGTTTCGGCGAGATGGACATCTTCCACCGTCACGAAAGCATGGCCGGCAATGGCGAAGTCCTGTTCTCCATGGCTAACGCCGTCAAGCCGGGCGTATTCGACCTCGACGACATCGACCACTTCAGCACCCGTGCCGTGAGCTTCTTCCTCGGCCTGCCGGGCCCGCGTCATCCGAAGCAGGCCTTCGACGTGATGGTGGCAGCGGCGCGCAAGCTGGCCCATGAGCTGGACGGCGAACTGAAGGACGACCAGCGCAGCGTGCTGACCGCCCAGACCATCGAGCACTACCGCCAGCGAATCGTCGAATTCGAACGCCGTGCCCTGACCCAGAAGCGCTGAAAAGAATAGAAACACGCAAGAGTAGGCTGGTGGATGCCAGTCAGTTGAACCTTGGGGCCGCTTAGCGGCCCTTTGTGCTTACAGAGATAACGCGAGCAACACGGACCTGGTGGGAACTGGCATTGCCAGTGAATCCACCACAGAACCCAGTGATGGCTGGCATTGTCAGTGAGTCCACCACCAAACCCTGTGGGAGCTGGCTTGCCAGCGATGACGGTGGTGAGTTCACTAGTGCAATCGCTGGCAAGCCAGCTCCCACAGGTCCGTGCAGAACCCTGGCTTTTCTGTAGTCCCAACTGACCCACAACCCCGGCCGCTCTTCCGCACCGCAAGAGACCCCGAACCATGAACGCCGAAACCCGAATCCTCGAACTGCGCGCCGAACTCGACCAGCACAACTACCGCTACTACGTCCTCGACGAGCCCAGCGTGCCGGACGCCGAGTACGACCGCCTGTTCCGCGAACTCCAGGCCCTGGAAGCCGAGCACCCGGAGCTGGTCACCGAGGACTCGCCCACCCGCCGTGTCGGCGGCGCAGCCCTGGCGGCCTTCACCCAGGTGCGCCACGAAGTCCCCATGCTCAGCCTCGGCAACGCCTTCGAAGAAGACGACCTGCGCGAATTCGACCGCCGCGTCACCGAAGGCCTCGACCTTCCGGCCGGCGACCTCTTCGGCGGCGGCCAGCCCGTCGACTACAGCTGCGAACCCAAGCTCGACGGCCTGGCCGTAAGCCTGCTCTACCGCAACGGCCAGCTCGTCCAGGGCGCCACCCGCGGCGATGGCACCACCGGCGAAGACATCAGCGTCAACGTGCGCACCATCCGCAACGTCCCCCTCAAGCTGCAAGGCGAAGGCTGGCCGGACGTGCTGGAAGTGCGCGGCGAAGTCTTCATGAGCAAGGCCGGCTTTGAAAAGCTCAACGCCTCCCAGGCCGAAATCGGCGGCAAGACCTTCGCCAACCCGCGCAACGCCGCCGCCGGCAGCCTGCGCCAGCTCGACTCGAAGATCACCGCCAGCCGCCCGCTGGAATTCTGCTGCTACGGCATCGGCCAGGTCTCGGCGCCGGTGGGCGAAACCCACATCGGCATTCTCGAACAGCTCAAGGCCTGGGGCATGCCCATCAGCCGCGAGCTCAAGCATGCCGCCGGCATCGAGGAATGCCTGGCCTACTACCACGACATCGGCGCCCGGCGTAACGACCTGCCGTACGAAATCGACGGCGTGGTGTTCAAGGTCAACAGCCTCGCCTCGCAGCGCGAACTCGGCTTCCGCGCCCGCGAACCGCGCTGGGCCATTGCCCACAAGTTCCCGGCGATGGAAGAGCTCACCGAAGTCCTCGACGTCGAGTTCCAGGTCGGTCGCACCGGCGCCGTCACCCCTGTGGCCCGGCTCAAGCCGGTCAAGGTCGCTGGCGTCACCGTGGCCAACGCCACCCTGCACAACATGGACGAAGTCGCCCGCCTGGGCGTGATGATCGGCGACACCGTGATCATCCGTCGCGCCGGCGACGTCATCCCGCAAGTGATGCAAGTAGTCCTGGAGCGCCGCGACCCCGAGGCCGTGCGCTCGGTACAGATCCCCACCGAATGCCCGGTGTGCGGCTCCCAGGTCGAGCGCACCCAGTTGGTCAAGCGCAGCAAGGGCAAGGAAACCGTCAGCGAAGGCGCCGTGTACCGCTGCGTAGGCCGCCTGGCCTGCGCCGCGCAACTCAAGCAGGCGATCATCCACTACGTCTCCCGCCGCGCCATGGACATCGACGGCCTGGGCGAAAAGAGCGTCGAACAACTGGTGGACGAAAAACTCATCGCCTCGCCGGCCGACCTCTACCGCCTCACCTTCGAGCAGGTGGTCGAGCTGGAAGGCTTCGCCGAGGTGTCCAGCAACAAGCTCCTGGCCGCCATCGAAGCCAGCAAGCGCCCGGGCCTGGCGCGCTTCATCTACGCCCTCGGCATCCCTGACGTGGGCGAAGAGACCGCCAAGGTCCTGGCCCGCTCCCTCGGCTCGCTGCAACGGGTGATGAAGGCCCTTCCGCAGGTGCTCACCTACCTGCCGGATATCGGCCTGGAAGTCGCGTACGAGATCCACAACTTCTTCGAAGACGAGCACAACCGCAGCGTCATCCAGCAACTGCTGGACTGCGGCATGGTCCTGCAGGACGAAGGCGAGGTCGCGGCCGAGTTCGCCCGCAGCACCACCCTGGCTGGCCTGATCGCCAAGCTGGATATTTCCTCCGTCGGCCCGACCGGCGCGGAAAAGCTGGTGGCCAAGCTCGACAGCCTGGACGCGATCTTCGCCGCCGACGGCATCGACCTGCGCCAGGCCCTGGCGGCCAAGCAGGCCGAAGCGGTGCGCGAATTCTTCCTGATCGAAGCCAACCGCGACCTGGCCCGCGCCATCGAAGGGCAACTGCTGGAATTCGGCATGCACTGGACCAGCGAGAAGAAGGTTGCCGAAGGCCTGCCCCTGGCCGGCCAGACCTGGGTGCTCACCGGCACCCTGGAGCGCATGAGCCGCGATATTGCCAAGGACAAGCTGGAAAGCCTTGGAGCCAAGGTGGCGGGTTCGGTCTCGGGCAAGACCCACTGCGTGGTGGCAGGGCCGGGAGCGGGTTCCAAGCTGACCAAGGCCAATGAGTTGGGGGTCAAGGTGCTGGATGAGGATGCGTTCATCGAGTTTCTGGCGGAGCAGGGCATCGCCCTCTAACGTCCCTCGCGGTGTCCGCGTTCCCATGGGCGACGCGGACCCCTGTGGGAGCTGGCTTGCCAGCGATTGCGTCGGTGAATTCAGCCTCCTGATTGCGGTGGTTCGCCGCCCTCACAATCAGCCTTCATTTCGGTATGCCTGACACAACTGGCGCTCAGGCTCTCCGACAGCTTCGCCATCAATTGCCAAAAGACGCGCAGCTAGTCCCTCGCCTCGGACAAGTCCTTGAGAAATGATGATTTTTTCTCACCCAAAGGTTGTAACTCTGCCGCAGACCGGTACAATGGCGCGGCTCGTCACCTGACGAGCCGCGTTATGGTGGCCCCATCGGTCCCCCCGCAACGATTACCCGTAAACCTGGTCAGGCCCGGAAGGGAGCAGCCACAGCGGGAACATTGTGTGCCGGGGTGTGGCTGGTGGGGCCGCCTCCATTCTATAAGTTCTTGATTTATCAAGGATTCTTCGCAAGAAAATACAGAAGTGGACCAGCGTTTAGGCACACCAGAGTGGTACGCCGTGCTGGGCATTCTAGTGTCAAGCCTCTTCGCATCCAAGCCCCTGATTTCAGGCTCTACGCGGGCCGATGTGAGGTCGATCATGTACCTCTCATATCTAGCCGTACCGACCTTCATTTCTGATATGGCCATGGGCTATTATTTAAAGCCGTTCGCCGTAGGCGCGTCACGTTCCAGAGAATATGACTCTTCGGGTCGCTCTGGGCTGACTTTCCCCTTGCAACAGTTGGGCGTGATTTGGGCGTAGTCGACCAGTGCTGACTGGCCATCATTTATCTCACTAGGCAAAGGAATGTATGTCGCAGGTATCCATCCCTCATGTTGTGTTTCTGCTTCTAGAGCCTCAGCCAGCCTCTGTACAGCCATCTGCACTTGTTGGCGCCCCTAAGCTCCCTCCAGAGCTTTACACCGATGACGACCACCATGGACGGATCTACTGTCCGGACTGCGGTGTTATGTGTGGCAGACGACCTCGCAAGAGTCCGAAACGAAAAGATGGAGTGCCCGCGTTCTATTTCCATATGCCAGGGTTTGACACGGTCGAGTGTCCTCACCGGAAAAGAGGGGCGGCGGGAGGTGGCGGGGACGCTGATGCTAAGCAGAGGCGAGCTATCAACATCGTTACTTTCGCTGGCTGGAAGAGCTTGGCGGACAATGACGAGCGGGAAGATGACGATGACGATGATTACCTCAAGCCGAAAAGGAAAGAGGCTCAGAATGGCTCGTCAGTTAGCGGTAGGGGAGGGTTCGAGAATTACTTCGACTCAGATGGAAACCTTCTCAATCCGGGGCGCTTCAAGACTGTCAGAAGGCTAGTGCAACTGGCTCAAGTGAATCTGAACATTGCGGTTCAGTTTGGTGGTGAGGATGCGATTCGTTTACATGATCTGATCGTTTCTATCGAAAAGGCTCAGCGAAATATCAAGCCTTATTTGCGGAAAAGCTTCCTGTTCTTCGGCAAACCTACTTCCATTGTCAAAGGCGCATATGGGAGGGTTTTTTTCAACTTTAACTCTCCGGGACATGATCTCAGTGGGCACTGCGAGCTCGATATCTTTGAGTCTCGTGGCTGGAAGACCTTTGAGCGGGACAATTATTACATGTTCTATGGTCAGGTCGATGGAGATGAGAAGCATTCTATAATTAAGGTGCTCGAAGCTGGCCAAATAGATCGTGTTCCCGCCACGGCTCGGCAGTTATTCGACGGGCTGCTGTGAAGTGATGAGAGTGATGTGTGGAGCTTTCCATCGACGCGTCATCCAGCACGCCACAGATTCGGTGATTTGCAAAGCCTATAGGTTAGTATTATCCATAGGCTTCACTGATGGTGGGGTTTTAATTAACAGCAGGGGTTGCCGTTAGTTCGCATGCTCTATTCTATGCGAGGGGGCTCCCCCTCATGCCCGAGCAGAGGGTTCTCAGCGCTACTAGGAAGCTGCTCCGCTCTCGCTTGTGCTTTCCAAGCATATCCAATCAGTTCCCCGATTCGATCAGTAAAGGGTTTGGCATCTTTGCCTAGCTTCCCAACGGCAACTCCAAAATCTCCCATGAGGCTGTAAAAGCGGTCAAGACTGGAAATTTTTTTGTGCAGCTCCTTCTGAAGATCCTCCAGCCTTTTCAACAGTCGCTGCTTGTGCCCAGAGTCTAATTCAGAATCTTTGGATATTAATCCGCGTAACTCATTTATAATTTCTTGAATTCTGTTGATGTCACCGTCTGTAAATTCGTAGGCGAAGCCGTTGGCTAGGGTAATGTTGAAGCTCTTTTTCAACGAGTCCAATCTTTTTGCTGAGGATTGACCGACAAGGTTGCTTAAACTTTCCTGAACGAAGCTCTGCATTCTGTTGCAGACATAGCCCATGTGTCCTTCAATATCCGGGTGAACGGTGCCTGTATCAATAAGTCCATTTTCTTCAAGTGTCAGCAGCAGGGCTGTGGCTTGTAAGTAAACGTTGTGAATGTCTTCGGTCCAATCTGTTGATTGGCTGGCGAAATCTATCGCGAATCGACAGGTTTCAATTGCACCCTCTATCGGGTCATCCGCTGCCTTTTGCAAAACCTCTTGTGGAATGCTCATGTCGCTCCTTGATGATTTTCCAGTCGGAATGTTTGAGAATTGGAAGCAGCTATTGACTACATCAGTTCTCAGCTTCATAACCCCGTTGAGCTTTTGGTTCCTGTTGAGAGTATTCACCTGTTACCTAGAATTGCGGCCTGCTCAAAAAGACTCTCAGAGTGGGTCAGTCCTCAATACCCTAGTCGTACTGCATTGCTCATCGCAAGAAGGATTTCAAAATATCAGCAGGCACGAAAAAGCCGCCCGTAGGCGGCTTGTAAGCGTGCTCAGGAGCGTAGACGCTCGATGCCCGAGGGATGGCACTCAGAGTGCTGATCGAGTGTCTGAAGGGCTGTCATCACGTGTCGTGGACCTGTGTCGATCCTCGTTGACCTACCCATAGGGACAGTTCGTCCAGGGCCGCTCTGAGAGCCGTCTGGTTCATAAACAGCAGTTCTAGGGTATTAGCGACCACCTCGGTCTTGTCGTCCATCTAATGCTTCCTCAGGTACTCTCATGGTACCTCAGCGGACTGAGACAGGTCCCGCTTGATACGATAGACGCTAGCCACTCCCACGTCAGCCATCTTGGCGATTTCCTCGATTTTCAATCTGCCCCGCTTTAGTAGGTCGGCCACCTTCTGGCCTCAAGCGGTGACGCCACACCATGAACAGGCAGGATAGCGGCGATCATCATTACTATCGGATTGGAATGTTGAAACAGCCTGCGGACAAAAATTGAGATTGGTACAGGCCGGCTCAGGGCGTCGAGGTGCTGATGCGATTTTTGGTCTATCGTGTGATGCTGGTTGCTGTGGCGACATAAATCGAAATCATTAAGGAGAGTCTGATGGAGTGGCTAGCGTCACGCGAGGTACACATCAGTGGGGGTATCAGGGTTCTAAGTTATGACAAATCGTGTAATTTTCTCTATCCAGGCGATATGACTGGCGAGAAGAGAGCCATTGAAATTAAGAACTACACTTCCCTATTTTCAGACATTAGAAACCTCGGATTAGAGGTTGTAGGATGCGATTTCTTCACCGGGCCACATGCACTCGCACGGCCTGAGTGGCGCGTCAAACCATCTCTGGGAGCCGCCTGGCTCACTTGGGATCAAGGTAGAGATTGGTCCTTTATCGCAAATGGTGCTTTAAAGAAAAATGATAGCCAACTCTATGACATAGCTACACGTATCTCTCACCAGCTCAGGAGCTGTGAGTGGCGAGTTCGACAGCTATCAGAAGCGTATATGGATCAGTTGCACTCAAAATTGCAATCGGGAGACTTCAAGGACGGGCAACGGTTCCTTGACGGCTATACAGAGCTCTGCTATTTAGCAGCCCAAACTTTTCTGATTGATGCTTGCACTCTCCGAGATTACCTCATCGAATTTTACTGGTATGTTAAGCCTACAGGCACAGGAAACATTACAAGTATTGGCGCTCTATGTAGCCACTGGAAAAAAAATCCTCCAACTGACCCGCATGGGGTGGAAATTCAACAAGTGTCCTCAGCGGGGAACTGGCTGGACACCCTAGGTGGTTACCGGAATTTGATAATCCATGCAGCCCCATTGGCAACAGCGGGAGCAACGCTTTATGCCATGACAGGAGTCGCCCAACTGTCTGGCGGACAGTCGTTGCCTTTCGTAAAGTTACCGTTGCCTTCTAATCCAGGACAATTAAAGGCTGATCGTACTTCAGGTAGGCACTTTGACGACCCTTCACTCCGAAGGGCGCGCTTTCATAACATTATCGAAAAAGCAGATGCGGTAACAGCCTTGGATTCATTGAGTTATGCTAATTCTTGCATGGAAAAGCTAAGCATTTGGGCGGCCTCGCTTGCTGAGTTGTCACCAGTGGATGCCGAGATTCCAGTTATTACCCCTATCTCAGGCTCATTCAAAGTTAACAATTAAGTTCGCTTACCATAGACAAGTATAGGCGTTTCAAGGGGTTGCGAAAACTTCAAAAGCTACCCATCAGTGAGGCAGTGTTAGGAGAAAAGGGGACCGATTTATTTTTCGGCTGGAAAAATAAATCGGTCCCCTTTTGGGTCATGATGCAACTTCACATGAACTACCCTGCAGTAGAAGTTGTGCGTTGGACAGTCGATCACGGTGTGGTGACAATGAGTCCAAAGAAGATGGGGTTTCGGTCAATCCCCATCATCGACCAAGTGGTGGCTAACGATTCCTAGAGTTGATTTTGTCTCGAACTTTTTCATCAAGAGTTCGGGTGTCTGGCGCTGGGAGAGTTGATGGCGCTGGATTGCAAGTAACTACATATCGAGTCAAGATTGATGTGCCGTTGGTTTCTATCCACGCTTCAATGTGGCGATTGCCGACTTCTTCGCATGTTGCTCTGTCTCTGTAGGAGTTTGGCTTTCTCCGATCTTGGTTGGAAAGATTTTGAGAGTTGTTGTAATTGAAGGAGTGGCAGTTTAATAAGAGTAGGCAGTACTGGGTTGTCAAGTCGTGAGGTTGGTTGGTGGTGCGATCTAGCATATTTTTATTTGTTGTGTATCCGTCGTAAGTTACTAGTCCTGCCGTAATTACTAAAAGTGATGCCGCTGATATGATCACTGCTTTTAGCATGTTGTGTACTATATCCTCTTGTAGTTAATTTCCTTTGGTGCTATCGCTAAGCAGTGTTTGCTCAAATGGATGATATACAAGGTGTGTTATTCATCTTGGATCGCGCTGAAATACAATGGTGGCATTTTGTTAGTTTGATGTCTAGTAGTACCCCGGAGCTTGAACTCGACAGAAAAGGGGGGTAGACAGAAAAGCAGAAAAGGGACGCGATCCGTTTCGTCGGTGACTACCACAACACTATTGTTCGAATGCAGGTCTATGCCACAGAATTTCATCACGGCCTCCTCACAGCAAAAGACAATGTTTGGCACCTTGAATTTTGCAGAAAAGGGGACCAGAAAAGGAGACAGAACCCAGTTGCGAGCGAAGGCTCGTACAGCAGCCTTGGACGCCGCCTACACACTGAACGCCGGTGTGCCGGAACTGCCTGCGGTGGAGCCGGTGAGGATCACCGAGGCGTTCTGCGCCAGCAGTGGCAGCGCCTGCTGCACAGGAGAAAAGGGGAGCGATTTATTTTTCGGCTGGAAAAATAAATCGCTCCCCTTTTGCTCTTGTCTTAGCCCTCCGCCTAAAAGACGACCCTGTTCGATTTCTAGGCGGAGGGTTTACTTTTGTTTCTATTCTTGTACTATTCGCAGGCCGCCAAGCGGCGCGTCGCCAGGACTCAATGTTCGCCATGAACGCCAATCTACCTTCGACGCACTTCACATAACTCACACATGAGTATTAGTAATGGCTACTAAGCGCATCAAGCTCAACGCATATCACACTGCCCTTGGACTGATCATCAACGCAAAGCTCTACGCTGACGAGAAGCAGAAGGACATTTCGAGGTTCCGCTTTTCACGTCCTACCCTGAGATCAATTTCTGGCTGGAAACGTCTCTCGGAGGTGTTTTTGCGCGATGTGTCGGATGAGCTCTACGGTATTGGCTGGACGATGATTGAGCTCTCAGACACGGAGTTGGCGGTCATTCAGACATCAAAAATTTCGGTCTGGCCAAAGCTCGGTGGTGGGCGTGTGGTCAGTAAGGTCCGAGTGCAGAAGGCACCGGGCGATTTCTTGGAGGACACGTATGAAGAGCTGTTCGGTGACGTGGAAGAGCTCCTAGAAGAGTAAGTCTTGCCCATCGGCGTGATGTGATAGGCAATCTCAATGCTCGTATCCTTGTGATTGTCGGACATCAGGCGTTCTCCAGAAAGACTTACCTGCGCAACCAGAGTTTTCCTCATCCAAACGAAAAAAGGCCGCGGAGCTGTGCTCCGCGGCCTTCCCTCATATTGGGATAGTCACCGGTGAGGCAGCCAAGGCAATTGCCAGCAACGCCTTGGAAATCCTCATATCCAGCAGAGCATAGTTAAGCGTCAGTTCGTTCTGCTCGTTCTTCAGGTCGGTGAGTGAGCTGGCGTATTCAATCGCCTGCTTGAGGTGTTCTACGGCTTTTCGCAAGGCCTGGTCATGGGAGAGACCAGGACCAACGCAGAGAACGGGAGGTGGATCGGGGACGAGCTTTTTCATGGCGTTGAATCCTACGTGATGACGGGATAGCCACGTTTCGCTGCTACACGAATGGGTGGCGGCTGTATGTGGGGTAGCAGACCGGACACGTAGGAACCCGGCGCACCCGAAGGTGCCCGCACACACAGCCGCCATAACAGGTTGCTGAGAGGGTCTTACGTGGTCGGACTGCTACATCCGTGTCGTCGATTTCGCAACGACCGGCGAAGAGTAGGAGTCGTTTCCACGGGACGCAACCGCTAAGCGGGGTTGGGGAGTATGCTTGGGAAATTGCCTACAAGAAAGTCGGAGATGTGGGAAGTTTCAGCGACAAATGCAACAGGTTATGGCGGGGGATGACGGATTTTCTAACGTTGGAATCACCGAACTCAGAGCGTGCACCCGACAGCACCTTCAGTCGCTGGCACAAGAACGGTCTCCTGCAGCTTTTAGCTTTTTCCATATCACGTTGGAGGCTTGTCCTCATCGGGGAGACTCGCGGTGGTTCAGTGGGTTCGCAAAGCCGGTTTCCCGTCATTCGAAAGCGAACTCATCGAAACCGGAAATCACGAAGCACAAAAAATTGCTTTCATGGGTTCTTTTCCCGTTTGGGTGGAAACTCCTCCAAGCAATCGACAGCACCGGGACCGATAGGAATAAGCCCGGCAGAAACTATTGGATCCTGTGTGTCACCCCACCAGAGCGAACCGCTTGCGCTTTCCAGATCGTAAATCTTGCTTTGGCCAAGAAGCTCGCCCGTACGCAAATCGTACAAGCGATAGAAGCCGGGGTTGCCCCACCGTGGAAACCAGGTTGGTGGGCGATCTTCATCAGGATGCGATTCGCGGTGAAAAATATCGGGGAGAACCCAAAACGGTCTGAGGCGATCTACCCTGTAGCAGCCGTTCGGGCTGAAAATTGGTTCGCGAAGTGGTCGGGCCAATGATGTTTCCCACCACTCAGAAGCGAACCATACCCCTGCCAAAATTGTTGCGCACCAGACCAGGCTTTTTATAGCCATCATGTCAAATTTCCCAAGTCAATGATGCGCTCATCCCGTCGCCACAATATGTCCGAGTAGATGACAAAGTCACCACCTCTTCCAGTCTTGTTTCGGTAATTGCGAAAATCAGGATTAGTTACTGCGGCAAAAGGCTCACCTCCCAAGTGAATTATCGACTGACCAGAAGGTGTCAGGCTGAGGACCGTTTCAGCCTTGGTAAGCACTCTGTCTGCTGCCCATGTTCCTAGGTATTGGGGGCCATTGAAGTCGTAGTTGTCCCGAATGTAATACCCGACATGAGACACTCTGAATAAATGTCGAGCCTGCTTCGTTTCTGGATCTGTTTTTGTAAAAGCAGTTCCGACTACGCCAACCTTGAGTGTTGCTCTTCCCAATGCGCCGTACATGTCGTCCAGCGTGTCCAGGGACTCACCGAATTTTGAAAAATTCACCTGTGATACAACGTCCATTTGTAGTGCACTCATGCCGTGAAAGCCAAGATCGCATGGTTTTTCAGGTGTCCAACCAGCAGCTTTCAGCCGTTTTTTCAGTAGCTTGATTGCGTTGGGAGTCTCAATTCGACTTTCCGCAATCTGTATTGCCTGGCGGCAAGAAGGAAATCGTGTCGCCCATTCCATTCTTACGATCCGATCGTCGCAGTTCTGAGCGCTCAGGCTAGTGGCGTGGGGTTGTGTACCCTCGTCTTTCCAAGACTCCGGCATCGTCCAAGCGGGGCTTTCAAACCACCTCTCCATCAACGCCGCCGCAGTCTCCCATCCCATATTCCGCATCGCGCCCGGCAGTCGAGTCAGCGCAAGGCGGTTGATCACCACTTCCTTTGGCGGATGGTTCTTTCCTGGTGCGGTGTCCAAGGTGGCATTTGCCAGCATGTACAACGTGTCTGCACCCAGTGCATCGGTTTGTTCGAAATCATTCAAGGACATGTTGATTACTCCAGCATTGGCGCCGGAGCGCTGGTGGCGATATTCAGGCGGGTAGCGTTGGCGCTGTAGCAGATATGGCTGTAGCCCTCTTGATTGAGGACATCACCGGCCAGGTGCGAGGCGTTTCGCAGTAATGCGTACTGGTGGGTTGCGCAGGGAGCGCCCCATTGATCGACGAGATGAAAACACCCGCTGCAACGTTCGATATCAGGCTCGTCGACCGACACGTTCGCCGCATGCGTTGGGGTAGTGGTGAATGCATGTTGGGAACCGTTGCCGGGTTGACTCGCTGTTCCGAATGCAGTGGGAGAGGGTGCCGATGCGGTTTCGTAGTCGTAGGTCATATGGAATATCGAGGGAATTAACTGTGCCCGGCACGGGCAGGAGCTGAGGCTGTTTCCCGTTCCGGCAGCCCTGCGCCCGTTACTGATGAACTGGTCAATACCACCCACGATCTGGTAAGTCTGGCCCGTAACCCCGCAGGTGACGGCATGCCCTTCCCGCGCATGCATGATGCCAAACAGGTTGATGTGTGGGTCACCTTCGATAACTTTGCCACCGCAGGTGGTTTTGTCGCCCTGTGCGATGAAATAGCCTTTGGCCATTAGGTCTCCGATCCTCGCGCCCGGATGAAAAAGTCGGACGTGTTAGTGGGTAATGGATGGCAGCTGCTTTCCAGTGCTCTGGAAGCCGTGCCGTCCGACAGGCCGGAGGATGGAAGAAATGAGAAGTTAAAGAAGTAGGAAAAATCTGAGGTTTGCTGGGAAAAGGCAGCACCGGTTTTTTACGCTTGAATGAGATCAGTGGTCCGGCAGGCTCTATTCCTCGATTTTCTCGATCTTGCCGCCGCGACCGACGAACTTCTCGTCGTAGCCACTGCGGCAATAATTGGCCAGTGTGGTTGGCGGCGGCGCAGGCATTCGAGCCCTTCCGGATGGTGCCGCGCCCTGAGGTCAGATCTGCGCCTGCCCCCCATCCACGAACAACTCCGCCCCATTGACGAAACTCGCATCGCTCGACGCCAGGAACAGCGCAGCCTTGGCAATCTCTTCCGGCTCACCAACGCGCCCCAGAGGGATCTGCGAAGCCAGGTAATCCAGCAGACCACGCTGTTGCGCCGCATCAGGACCTGCGAGCTCCACCAGGCCCGGAGTACGGGTGGCGCCCGGGCTGATAGTGTTGACCCGCACATTCCGGTCTTTCAGATCCAGAATCCAGTTGCGAGCGAAAGCCCTTACAGCAGCCTTGGACGCCGCGTACACACTGAACGCCGGGGTGCCGGAACTGCCTGCGGTGGAACCGGTGAGGATCACCGAGGCGTTCTGCGCCAGCAGTGGCAGCGCCTGCTGCACGGTGAACAGCGTGCCCTTCACGTTGCGGTCGAAGGTGTCGTGGTAGTGCGCCTCGGTGATCTCGCCCAGCGGCAGCATCGAGCCGCCACCGGCGTTGGCGAACAGCACGTCGATGCGGCCGTGTTCGGCCTTCACTCGTTGATAGAAGGCGTCCAGTTGCTCCACCTTCGAGGAGTCGACCTGCACGCCGATCGCGTTGCCGATCTGCGCGACGGCGGCGTCCAGTTCGGCCTGGCGACGACCCGTGACGTAGACGGTGGCGCCTTCAGTGGCGAAGAGCTTGGCGGTGGCCAGGCCGATGCCGCTGGTGCCGCCGGTGACGATTGCGATTTTGCCTTCAAGTTTGCCGTTCATGATGCTTCTCCAAGAGGTTGTCTGTTTCGGTGGGAGAAGCGTATCGACGCTCAGATGAATCCAAAATAGAATCGTTTGAAACTCATCATTGCAGAATTGAAATGAGCAAGCTTCCGGATTTTGAAGGTCTGGCCATGTTCGCCAAGGTGGCCGAAGAAGGGTCGTTCGCGGGGGCGGCTCGGGTCATGGGCGTGTCGGTGCCGACGGTTTCGCGCGCTGTCGCCCGCCTGGAGGAGCGCCTGGGCGGGCGGCTGTTCAATCGCACGTCGCGGCAACTGTCGTTGACCGAGTTCGGGCACGGCATGGTCGGCAAGGCCAGCGAGATCTATCGCCAGGCCGAGGAGGTCGAGGGGGAGGCCATGGAGTTGTCGGTGCAACCCCGTGGGCAGGTGCGGCTGGCGGTGCCGATGTCGTTTGGGTTGCGTTGGGTGGCGCCCTTGCTGCCGAAACTGATTCGCCAGTACCCCGGACTGTCCATCGATCTGCACCTTTCCGATGCCTCGGTGGATCTGGTTGCGGAAGGTTTCGATGCGGCGTTGCGGATTGCGGCGTTGCCGGATTCCTCGCTGGTGGCCCGGCGTCTGTGTGCCGTCACGCAGGTGCTGGTGGCGTCGCCGGCTTACCTACGGCAGCACGGTTGTCCGCAGCATCCCAGGGATCTGGTTGACGCGCCGTGTCTCAGTTATGCCTATCGCGCCCGTAGCCAGGTGTGGCGCTTTACCGATGCGTCGGGGGCGGAAGAGGATGTGCTACCCAGCGGGCCGCTGCGGGTCACCAACTCCGATGCGCTGCTGCCCGTGCTGCTCGACGGGCTCGCCATCGCGGAGTTGCCCGAGTTCATTGCCAGCGAGTACCTGGCCGATGGTCGCCTGCAGAGGATTCTTCCGGAGTGGAGCATGACGCGGGGAGGGTTGTACTTCGTGACGCCGTCGGCGCGGACGCGGCCGGCGAAGATCCGGGCGCTTTCGGACTTTTTCCATGAGCATCTTTCGGAGCCGGTCTGGCGGTGCGGGGAGTAGGGCGGTCATCGGAAAACAGACGGCCTCGGTTTTCAGTCCGACAGAACTGGAAAACCGGGGCCGTTCTTTTTTCAGAATGGGGAGGCGGGGAGATATTTCCCGAATTGCAGAATGCGCTCCGTGGTGAGCGCACCCATCATGATCAAGGTGAGGAAGCTCAGGCTGCAGAGCACCAGCGGCAGCTTGGTGATCGCAAATCGGATACCTCCAAGTACACCGGGGTATTGCTTGAGGTACTCCTTGGCGATCCGGCGATAAGCACTGCCTGAGAGAAAGGCCCACAGGAAGAACAAGGCCGTCACGATCATGGCGAAAGGGCGTGGGTCAGGGAACTGGAGGCAGGTCAGGCCTGCGCTGATCGCGAACAGGGAACCGATGTCCTGGGAGGAGCGGAAATAGCGTTCGGCGATGGCTTCGTCGTCGGACTTGAAGATCATGTGAATCCTTCTTGCTTGCGTGACTGATTGGGTGCTTCTGGCTTGCAACCATTAGGGAATAAACCAGAAGACCTTCGATATCCGGGCACCCGTCAGCGGGAGTTTGAGAGGTTCATCACCTGGCGTTCGGCGTCGAAGGACGGTCGCCAATACAGTCGGGAGCATTGGGCCCGATCGTAATCAAGCCCGCCGAGACCATGGGATAGCTCTTGCTACCCCATAGCATCGGTCCGCTCGCGCTTTCAAGGTCATAAACCCCACTCTGGCCGAGCAGTTCACCAGTACGCTGATCGTACAAGCGATAGAAGCCTGGATATCCCCATCTTGGAAACCATCTTGGTGAAAGGTTTTCGTTATCGGGGTGGGGCTCTCTGTGAAAAAGGTCAGGCAATATCCAGAAGGGTTTCAGCCTGTCCACCCGATAGCATCCGTTCGGACTTAATACAGGTTTACCCAGTGGTTGGGCTAATCCAGTTTCCCACCATTCGGAGGCTAACCATATCGATCCGAAAACTCCGCAAAAAATTAAAAGAAATCCAGGAGGGTTCACGATAAATCGCCTAGGCTAATAATCCTTTCATGTTTCCGCCACATTACGTCTGAGTAAATGACAAAGTCCCCACCCATTCCAGTTTTTTTGCGGTAGGCACGAAAGTCAGGATTGCTAATCGCAGCGAATGGTTCGCTTCCAATATGGATTATCGATTGCCCCGCGGGTGTCAAACTCAGGATCGTCTCGGCCTTGGTAAGTACCCTGTTTTTTGTCCAGGTTCCCAGGTATTGGGGGCCATTAAAGTCATAGTTGTCCCTGATGTAAAACCCGATGTGTGACGTCCTGAAATAGTGGTAATAAACCCCTGTTGCTGTGTCTTTTTCGGAGTACGCTATTCCTACTACGCCGACTTTTAGGGTGGCCCGGCCTAAAGCGCCATACAGATCATCCAGCGTGTCAGAACTTTCGCCAAACTCGGCAATATTGACTTGCGATATAGAATCCATCTGCAAGGAATTCATGCCGAAAAAACCCAGGTCAAATGGAGCGTTCGGCACCCATCCTGCTGCCTTCAACCGCTTTTTCAGCAGCGAGATTGCCTTTGGTGTCTCAATGCGACTTTCGGCGATCCGTATTGCGTTTCGACAACTTTCAAACTGCATCGCCCATTCCATCTTTACAATTTGGTCATCGCAGTGCGCGGCGCTGAGACTCATTGAGCCAGGCTGTGTCTCATATTCTTTCCATTCATTTGGCATCGCCCAGGCCGGGCTATCAAACCACCGCTGCATCAACGCCGCTGCAGTCTCCCAGCCCATATTGCGCATGGCCCCAGGTAACCGTGTCAGTGCGAGCCGATTGATCATGATCTTTTTGGGCGGATGGTCCTTGCCCGGCGCGGTTTCCAAGGTCGCGTTCGGCAGGGTGAAAAGGGTCTCAGGGCCGAGTGCGTTGGTTTGTTCGAAGTCATTCAGGGACATCAGGGTTATTCCAGAGCGGGCGCGGGGGCGCTGGTGGCGATGTTCAGTTCGGTGGCGTTGGTGCTGTAGCAGATATGGCTGTAGCCCTCGGGGTTGAGGGTGTCGCCGGCAAGGGAGCAGCCGTTTCGCAGCAGTGCGTAGTCATGGCTTGCGCAGGGTATGTCCCATTGATCCACCAACTGGAAGCAGCCGCTGCAGCGCTCGATGGCGGGTGCTGCGGATGCCGCGTTCGCTGGGTGAGAATGAGTCGATACGGTGGGTTGCCGGGAAGTACTTTCCTGTTGATTCGACCTGAGCGCTGTGGATGACGGCAGCGACCGCTCTTCGAAGTCATACGTCATGTGCAGAACCGAAGGAATCAACCTCGCGCGACAAGGGCAGCCGCTGATGCTGTCCAGTGTTCCCGCGGCCTTGCGTCCGTTGGTGGTGAACCTGGCGATGCCGCCCAGGATCCGGTAGATCTCCCCCGTCACTCCGCACGTCACCTGATGCCCCTCACGGGCATGGGCGAAGCCAAAGAAGTTGATGTGCGTGTCGCCTTCGATGACTTGGCCACCGCAGGTGGTCTTGTCGTCTTTCCTGATGAAATTTCCTTTGGCCATGGGGCCTCCAATCCTCGCGTTCCGATAGCGGATAGATGGCAGTGGCTTTCCGATTTTCTGAAAGCCAGGCCGCCTGAACCGCAAGAGGATGGAGGCGGGGGAGAGGAAAATAAGTAGGAAAAATCTGCATTAGCGGAGGGAAATGGCTATATCGGCCTGTAGTGCGGCTCGGAATTATCCAGCTGCCGTTTCGGAAATGCCTGGTATTCGCCGAATGGGTGCAGGGGATAGTTTTCCCTGGTCAGCGATCGGCCCCCCTGGCTTGCCGGTAGCAGCGGGTGAGGGGCTCGACGCAATCCATGCACATACCGAAGGAGAGCAATATGGAGGTTCATATCTCCGATCTGATCTATTGCCCTCAGGAATACTCTGGTGATCTCGATTTCAAGAGGATCTTTCTGCGCTGATCGCGAACATGGAACCGATGTCCTGGGAGGAGCGGAAATAGCGTTCGGCGATGGCTTCGTCGTCGGACTTGAAGATCATGGGGTGTCCTTTTCAAGGGGGTGGTGCCAGGTAGATGGAGCGACTGCGGGGGCATGGGATCCCGGCTCATGCATTCGGCCACTTCTCCAACAGAATCGACACGAACTTCTCCGCCGCCGGCGACAACGACGCCCCCCGCCGATACACCAGTCCCAGCGTCCGGCTCACCTGCGGTTCCTCCAGCGGCACGCTCACCAGCGTCGGGTGATCGGCACTGGGCATCGCCAGGCTCGGCATCGCCGAAACCCCCAGCCCCGCTTCCACCATCCCCAGCGATGTCGACAGGTGCTGCACCTCGTAGAACCACTTCGGACGGATATTCAACCCGGACAGCGCATGGTCGAGAATGATCCGGTTACCACTCAGCCGCCCCACACCAATCAACCGATAATCCACCAGCTCGCTCCAGGTCACCGAGCTTCGCTTCGCCAGTTCATGGTCGCGACGGCAGGCAAGGACAAAGTGCTCCTTGACCAGAGGCACGAACTCGATATCCGGATGCTGCCCACTCATCATGTTGATCCCGAAATCCGCTTCCCCACGCAGCACCGCTTCCAGCCCATCGTTGGCACTGAGATCGAGCAACCGGATGCGGATCTTCGGGTACTGGTCGTTGTAGACGCCGATCACCGACGGCAGGAAGTAGAACGCCGCCGTGGGAATACACGCCAGGGTGACCTGACCGCTCTGCCGCTCGGCCAGCTCGCGAATGCTCAGGATCGAGTCCTCGAAGTCATCCAGCAACCGCCGCGCCTTGGGCAGGAAATCCCGCCCGACGCTGGTCAGCCCGACCCGACGGGTGGTGCGCTCCAGCAGCGGCGTGCCCAACCCTTCTTCCAGCTTCTTGATCCGCCGGCTCAGCGCCGGCTGCGACAGGTGCAACGCCTCCGCTGCCTCGTGAAAGCTGCCGAGTTCGGCGATTTTGACGAAAGATCGAAGATCCTGAAGCTCATATTCCATGAATGCACGCCTGTACCGGTCAACAGATATTGATGCGCCAATCGAAATAATGACTCCGATCTTTGCATTGGATTGATTTATCCGCGAGTGTCACTCTTTCTCCCACAACATCAATTATGCCGATTGATCAGTGAGAGTCAGTAGTCATGCAACGAATTCCCTGTGTGCTCATGCGCGGCGGTACCTCGAAAGGCCCGGTCTTCCATGCCTGGGACCTGCCGTCCAATGTCGTCGAGCGTGACGAGGTCCTGCTCAACATCATGGGCTCGGGCCACGAACTGGAGATCGACGGCATCGGCGGCGGCAGCCCGCAGACCAGCAAGGTGGCGATCGTCAGCCCGTCGCTGCACGCCGATGCCGACGTCGACTATCTGTTCGTCCAGGTCATGGTCGCCCAGCGCCGCGTCGACACCGCGCCCAACTGCGGCAACATGCTCTGCGCGGTCGGCCCCTTCGCCATCGAGCAGGGCCTGGTCAAGGCGCAGGAAGGCCACACCCTGGTGCGCATCCGCAACCTGAACACCAACACCTTCGTCAATTCCCGGGTGGACACCCCGGGCGGCATCGTCCGCTACGAAGGCCAGACCGCCATCGATGGCGTGCCCGGCACCGCCGCGCCGATCCACCTGACGTTCCTGAATGCCATCGGCAGCAAGACCGGCAAGCTGTTTCCCACCGGCAAGGCGCGGGATGTGATCGACGGGATCCCGGTCACCTGCATCGACATGGCCATGCCGATGATGATCGTCGAGGCCAACCAGTTGGGCGTTACCGGGTCGGAAAGCCCGGCGCAACTGGATGCCGACACGGTGCTGCTGGAAAAGCTGGAAGCCCTGCGGATCAAGGCCGGCCGGGCCATGGGCCTGGGCGATGTGAGCAGCATGGTGATCCCCAAGCCGGTGCTGATTTCGCCACCGCGCTTCGACGGCACCCTGCAGGTGCGCTACTTCATGCCGCACAACTGCCATCGGGCGCTGGCCATCACCGGCGCCGTCGGTCTGGCGACCGCGTGCGTCAGTCCGGGAACCGTGGCGGCGGGCGTGCTGGGTGACGATACTGCCGCGCTCACCCAGATCCGCCTGGAGCATCCGAGCGGCGCGATCGATATCGCGCTGTCGCGCAACGAGGAGGGCGGTCCGCTGCAGGCCTCGGTGGTGCGCACGGCGCGGCGGCTGTTCTCCGGCTTCGTGTACGCCCCGCGCTCGCGTCGCCTGGCTGGTTAATTCTTATACAATTGTTGTCAAGCGCATCCGCACAAATCCAACAATGGGTGATGCCTCATGAAATTCGCCAAATCGCTGTACTTCCAGATCATCTGCGCCGTTGTGCTGGGTGTGCTGGTCGGTCACTTCTGGGCCCAGCAGGCCATTGCCTTGAAGCCGCTGGGCGACGCGTTCATCAAGCTGATCAAGATGATGATCGCCCCCGTGGTGTTCTGCACCATCGTCACCGGCATCGCCGGGATGACCGATAAAAGCAGTCTCGGCCGCCTGATGGGCAAGACCTTGCTGCTGTTCCTCGTGCTGACGGTGATCAGCCTGGGCATCGGCCTGGCGGCGGTGTACCTGTTCCAGCCCGGCGTGGGCATGAACATCGACCCCTCGCGCCTCAATACCTCGGGCCTGACCCAGTACACCGAGTCGGCGGCGAAGCTGGGTGTAGTGGACTTCTTCATGCACATCATCCCCGACACCTTCGTCGGCGCCTTCAACAAGGGCGAGGTGCTGCCAGTGCTGTTCATTGCCGTGCTCAGCGGCTTCGCCCTCTCGGCGATGGGTGAGCGTGGCAAGCCGGTGCTGGATGTGCTGGAAGCCCTGTCGCAGATGGTCTTCCGCATCTTCGGCTACCTGATGCGCTTCGCTCCGGTCGGTGCCTTCGGCGCGCTGGCCTTCACCGTCGGGCAGTACGGCATCACCTCGCTGGGCTCGCTGGCCAAGCTGGTCATGACCCTGTACATCGCCTGCGCCTTCTTCGTCCTGGTGGTGCTGGGCGGGCTGTGCCGCCTGCATGGCTTCAGCCTGTGGAAGCTGCTGCGCTACTTCCGCGAGGAGTTCCTGGTGGTGCTCGGTACCTCGTCCACCGAGCCGGTGCTACCGCGGATGATCGAGAAGCTCGAACGCCTCGGCTGCAAGAAAGGCGTGGTCGGCCTGGTGCTGCCCACCGGCTATTCCTTCAATCTCGACGGCACGGCGATCTATCTGTCGTTGGCGGCGGTGTTCATCGCCCAGGCCTGCAACATCGACCTGACCCTGGGCCAGACCCTGACCATGCTGGCGATCATGCTGCTGTCGTCCAAGGGCGCGGCGGGCGTCACCGGCAGCGGTTTCGTGGCGCTGGCCTCGACCCTGACGGTGATCCACGACATTCCCCTGGCCGGCCTGGCCTTGCTGATCGGTATCGACCGCTTCATGTCCGAAGCCCGCGCCCTCACCAGTCTGGCGAGCAACGCGGTGGCCACGGTGGTCATGTCGCTCTCGGAAAAGGCCTGCGATCGCGAGGTGCTGCTGCGCACTCTTGAAGAGGGACGCGCCCCGCAGCCGCAGGCGTCCGTAGAGTGGACCGCCGAGCGACAACAGCGTCCGCACTGACCCACCCGCAACACTCCCGAAACACAACCACGAAGCGTCCGCCCGGTGCCTGGCACCGGGTGCGGAGCGCTGTTGCCCGACCATAACAACAAGAGAACTTCCTATGCTGGCATTGCTGGGTTTGATCATGGTGGTGACCTTCACCTACCTGATCATGAGCAAACGTCTTTCCCCGATCGTCGCCCTTACCGTGGTGCCCATCGTCTTCGCCCTGATCGGTGGCTTCGCCCCCGGGCTCGGCAAGATGATGCTCGACGGCCTGAAGATGGTCGCGCCGTCGGCGGCGCTGTTGCTGTTCGCCATCCTGTTCTTCGGCGTGATGATCGACGCCGGGCTGTTCGACCCGCTGATCCGCAAGATCCTCAAGCGGGTCAACGGCGACCCGCAGAAGATCGCCATCGGCACCGCGCTGCTGTCGCTGCTGGTAGCCCTGGACGGTGACGGCACGACCACCTACATGATCACCTGCGCCGCGATGCTGCCGCTGTACAAGCGCATCGGCATGAACACCATGATCCTGGCGACCATCTCCATGCTGTCGCTGAGCATCATGAGCGGCATGAGCCCCTGGGGCGGCCCGGCCACCCGCGCCATCGCCGCCCTCGGCCTGGACGCCACCGCGTACTTCATCCCCATGCTACCGACCATGATCGGCGGTGCCGCCTGGGTGGTGTTCACTGCGTTCCTGCTGGGCCGGGCCGAGCGCAAGCGCATCGGTAACATCAAGCTGGAGTCCGGTGGTGGCAACTGCTACATCAAGGCGATCCTCGAAGACACGCCGTACAAGCGTCCGCGCCTGTCCTACCTGAACCTGGCGCTGGTCATCGTGGTGATGGTCGCCATGGTGATGGGCCTGATGCACGCCGCCATCCTGTTCATGATCGGCTTCGTCGCGGCGCTGATGATCAACTACCCGCAACTCGACCTGCAGAAGGAACGCATCCTCGCTCACTCGGGCAATGCCATGACCGTGGTCCTGCTGGTGTTCGCGGCGGGCGTCTTCGCCGGCATCTTCTCCGGCACCAAGATGGTCGACGCCCTGGCCCAGACCCTCGTGGACTGGATTCCCGACGCCTGGAGCCACTGGTTCCCGCTGGTGGTGGCGATCACCAGCATGCCGCTGACCTTCGTGCTGTCCAACGATGCCTACTACTTCGGCGTGGTGCCGATCCTGGCCAACGCGGCGGCGGCCTACGGCATCGACCCGGTGGAAATCGCCCGCGCCTCGGTGCTCGGCCAGCCGGTGCACCTGATGAGCCCGCTGGTGGCCTCGACCCTGCTGCTGGTGGGCATGGTCGACCGGGATATCGGCGACTTCCAGAAAGCCACGGTGAAGTGGGCGGTGCTGACCTCGCTGGTGATTACCGCGCTGGCGGTATTGACCGGGGCCATCTCGCTCTTCGTCTGACCGCCTCACGAAACAATCCCTACAACAATAAAGAGTGTTCCAACATGACGATTCCTTTCGTTCGTGCGTTGGCCTGTGCCGCCTGCCTGGGTTATCTGCCGATGGTTTCGGCGGCCGGTTTCATCGACGACAGCAAGCTGAAGTTGCAACTGCGCAACGTCTACTTCAACGAAAACTTCCGCGACGAACAGGGCCTCAGTGCCCGCGCCGCGGCCACGGCGAAAAGCGAGCGGGTGGAGTGGGCGCAGGGTTTCCTGCTCGACTACCAGTCCGGTTTTACCCAGGGCACCGTGGGCTTTGGCGTGGATGCGCTTGGGCTGCTGGGGGTCAGGCTGGACTCCGGCAAGGGACGCAGCGGCACCGGCCTGTTGCCGGTCCATGACGATGGCCGCGCCGCCGACGAGTTCGCCAGCGCCGGGGTGACGGCCAAGGCGCGCATCGGCGACACGCTGGTCAAGCATGGCACCCTGCTGCCGAAGAACCCGCTGCTGGTCTACAACGATGCCCGGCTCCTGCCGCAGACCTACCAGGGCTCGGAACTGGTGAGCAAGGACATCGCCGGGCTGACCTTGACGGCGGGGCACCTGGATCGCTTCAAGCTGCGTGATTCCTCCGACAGCGTGGGATTGTTCCTCGATGGCTATGGCGGCCGCGAGTCGGGTGACTTCACCTACGGCGGCGCCGACTACGCGTTCGGCAAGCGACTGCGCCTGAGTTACTTCC
This sequence comes from Paucimonas sp., assembly GCA_031253995.1. Classification (GTDB taxonomy): domain Bacteria; phylum Pseudomonadota; class Gammaproteobacteria; order Pseudomonadales; family Pseudomonadaceae; genus Aquipseudomonas. The sequence continues at coordinate 135,860 of JAIRVG010000054.1, forward strand.
ACGGTGAACTGCAGGACTTCTATCGCCAGGACTTCGCCGGCATCCAGCACGACCTGCCCCTGGCCGGCGGGGTGCTGACCAGCGACCTGCGCTATTTCAAGAGCCACGATGCCGGCGGTGCCTATGGCGGGCGCATCGATAACGACATGCTCAGCGGCCAGCTGGCCTACGCCCATTCCGGGCATACCCTTGGCGCCGGCTACCAGGTGCTGAGTGGCGACGCCGGCCTGCCTTATATCAGCGGCGCCACGGTCTACAGCTTCAGCAACGTCGGCATCGGCAAGTTCATCGAGGAAGACGAGAAGACCTGGATGGCCAGCTATGCCTACAACTTTGCCGCGGCCGGGATCCCCGGGCTGACCTTCATGACCCGCTACCTCAATGGCGACAACGGGCGCGCAGGCGATGCGGGGCTGAAAGAGTGGGAGCGGGATGTCGAGCTGGCCTACGTGGTCCAGTCGGGCACGTTCAAGGGGCTGGGGATCAAGGCGCGCAACTATGTCTATCGCTCGGACTTCTCGCGTGGGAGGGACAGCAACCGGCTGTACCTGACCTACGACATCGCTATCTGGTAACGGAACCACGGAAGGGACATGGCTATGCATGGCTGGCTCGCAAATATCACTGTCGCCCGGAAGCTGCTGCTGGGGTTCGGCCTGCTCCTGCTGATGAGCGTGCTCATGTTCTGGGCGGGCTGGAGCGCCATCGACAGCCTTTCCTACCGCATGGATCGCATGAGTGCGGTCAATCGCCTGGTGGATGATTTCTCCCGCCTGCGTCACGCGCTCACCGTCTATGTGCAGGGGGAGGGCGAGCCGAAGGCCGAGCGAGCGCTCAAGGACAAGGTGGTGGAGGTCCGGGAGACCCTGGCGGGACTGTCGGGGTACTTCGCCGTGGGGACGCATGTGCAGAACATCGAGGACCTCACCCGTCACCTGGCGGACTATGAGCAGGGTGTTGGTCAACTCGAAGCGGCATATCGGCGCATCGAGGCTTCGCGGGCGGTGCGGCGGGAGAGCGGCGACCGGGCGCTTGGCCTGCTGGCCCGCCTCGAACGCGCGCCGGGGGCGGCGAGCCGCGAGCAGTCGATCAAGGCGTTGCAGATGCAGTTTCTGTTCGCTCGCTTCGAGACGCGAGCCTACACCTACTCCGGCAATCCGGCGCACTTTGCGGCGGCTGCCGGCGCGGTGGACAAGACCCTGGCCGCACTGGGGCCCCTGCGTGATGCGCCGGGGGCCAGTGACGACACGCTACCGGACGAATTGGCCGGGGCGATCGCCGCCTACCGCACCTCGCTCGACGAGCATCGGTCTGCCCTGGCCCAGGCGGCCAAGGGCCAGGACGGGACAACGCAACACGGCGATGCCCTGATGCGTATCTGCCTGGCCCTTTACGACGGCCAACTGCAACTGACGGTGGAGGATACCCGCAACGCTGCCTGGCGGCTGCTGGCATGCCTGCTGCTGGCGCTGGTCTTCGGTGTGGCCAGTGCCATGCTGATTACCCGGCAGATCGTCCCGCCCCTGCGCGAGGCACTGCGCAACGTCGAGCGCATCGCCCAGGGTGACCTGACCCCCGGCACACCGGAGCGGCGCGGCGACGAGATCGGGCAACTGGCGGACGGACTGCAGCGCATGACGGGAAGCCTCAGGCAACTGGTGGGGCATATTGCGGGCGGTGCTGCGCAGATTGCTGCCGCTACCGAGTCACTGTCCACGGTCACCCGGCAGACCCAGGCGGGTCACCGCGAGCAGGCGCTGGAAACCGATCTGGTCGCGACCGCCATGCAGGAAATGGCCACGTCGGTCCAGGACGTGGCGCGCAACGCCGTGGAGACGGCGTCTTCGGTGGATCAGACGGCCAGCGATGCCAGCAGTGGTTCGCGCATCGTCGGCCAGGCGATCGGGCAGATCGAAACCCTTGCCGGTGAAGTCGAGCTCACCGCCGAGGCGGTCGCCAACCTGGCGGCGCAAAGCGGGCGGATCAGCGACATGCTCGACGTCATCAGGACCGTGGCCGAGCAGACCAACCTGCTGGCGCTGAACGCGGCCATCGAGGCCGCCCGGGCCGGCGATGCGGGCCGAGGTTTTGCCGTGGTGGCCGATGAGGTGCGTGGCCTGGCGCAACGTACGCAGCGCTCCACCGAAGATATCGAGGTGCTGGTGGCGGCGTTGCGCCACGGTACCTCGGAAGCGGTGCAGCGGATGGGCCTGAGTCGAGAACTGACCCGCGACAGTGTCGGGATGGCGCGCCAGGTGGGCCAGGTGCTGGACGGAATCACCCGCAGCATTGGCGGGGTCCAGGGCATGACCCAGCAGATTGCCGCGGCTGCCGAGCAACAAGGTGCGGTGGCCGAGGAAATCAACCGCAGCGTGGTCAGCGTGCGCGGTATCACCGAGCAGGCCCATGCGGCCAGCGCCCAGACCAGCCAGGCCAGCCAGGAACTGGCGACCCTGGGCAGTGCGTTGCATGCCGAGGTACAGCGATTCCGCTTGTGAGCCAGGGCGCGCGCCGCCTTCAGGGGCAAACACGGCTCGATCCAGAATGGCAGGATGCAATTTTGCCCCCGCTCCGCTAGCATTAGCGGTCTCTCCCAGCTCGTTCAGGTTGCGACGTTTTTCATGAGTTATCAGGTTCTTGCACGTAAATGGCGTCCGCGCTCGTTCCGCGAAATGGTCGGCCAGACCCATGTGCTCAAGGCCCTGATCAACGCACTCGACAACCAGCGGCTGCACCACGCCTATCTGTTCACCGGCACCCGCGGCGTGGGCAAGACCACCATCGCGCGGATCATCGCCAAGTGCGTCAACTGCGAAACCGGCATCACCTCGACCCCCTGCGGCACCTGCTCGGTGTGCCGGGAGATCGACGAGGGCCGCTTCGTCGACCTGATCGAGATCGACGCCGCGAGCCGGACCAAGGTCGAGGACACCCGCGAACTGCTCGACAACGTGCAGTACGCCCCCAGCCGCGGGCGCTTCAAGGTCTACCTGATCGACGAAGTGCACATGCTCTCCAGCCACTCCTTCAACGCCTTGCTGAAGACGCTTGAGGAGCCGCCGCCCTACGTCAAGTTCATCCTCGCCACCACCGATCCGCAGAAACTGCCGGCGACCATCCTGTCCCGCTGCCTGCAGTTCTCCCTGAAGAACATGACCCCCGAGCGCGTGGTCGAGCACCTGACCCACGTGCTCGGCGTCGAGAACGTGCCGTTCGAGGACGACGCCCTGTGGCTGCTGGGCCGCGCCGCCGACGGTTCGATGCGCGACGCCATGAGCCTCACCGACCAGGCCATCGCCTTCGGTGAGGGCAAGGTGCTGGCTGCCGATGTCCGCGCCATGCTCGGCACCCTCGACCACGGCCAGGTCTACGGCGTGCTCCAGGCCCTGCTGGAAGGCGATGCCCGTGCGCTGCTCGAAGCCGTGCGCCATCTGGCCGAGCAGGGCCCGGACTGGAACGGCGTGCTTTCGGAAATGCTCAACGTGCTGCACCGCGTCGCCATCGCCCAGGCCCTGCCGGAAGCGGTGGACAACGGCCAGGGCGATCGCGACAAGGTGCTGGCGCTGGCCCAGGCGTTGCCGGCCGAGGATGTGCAGTTCTACTACCAGATGGGCCTGATCGGCCGTCGCGACCTGCCCCTGGCGCCGGATCCGCGTGGTGGCTTCGAGATGGTCCTGCTGCGCATGCTGGCCTTCCGTCCGGCCGACAGCGGCGATGCCCCGGGCACGACGCTAAAGCCAGTGGGGATCAGCCAGGCCACGACTGATTCCCCGGCGCCGGTGGCCCCGGTTGCAGTCGCCGCGCCCGTTGCCGAGCCTGTGGCAGCTCCAGCTCCAGCTCCAGCTCCAGCTCCAGTCGTCGAGGCGGCGCCTGCGCTGGCCCCTGAGCCCGAACCGGAACCTGTGCCAGAACCCGAGCCTGTGGTCGAAGCCGCGCCGGAGCCCGAACCCGAGCCCGAGCCCGAGCCCGTCGAGGAAGTCATCGACCTGCCCTGGGAAGACCCGGCCCCCGCGCCAGTCGCCGCACCACAGCCCCAACCCGCGCCGGCCCCGGTGGCCGCGCAACCGGTGGCCCCGCGTGAAGAACCGCCGCTGGACGACCAAGGCTACAGCCCCGCCGGCATGGACCGCGATGACGAGCCGCCGCCGGACGACGACTATTACCCGAGCGACCTCGACCCGGCCGGCTTCAGCTACCTGGACGAACTGGCCACCGAGCATGCCGCCGAACTCAGCGACGAGCCTGCCCCCGAGCCGGAACCCGAGCCCGCCGCGCAGCCGGCCACCGGCCTGGCCCTGCAATGGCTGGAGATGTATCCGCACTTGCCGATTTCGGGCATGACCGGCAGCATCGCCGCCAACTGCACGCTGATCGCCGCCGATGGCGACAACTGGCTGCTGCACCTGGACCCGAACCACAGCGCCCTGTTCAACGCCACGCAGCAACGGCGCCTGAACGATGCCCTGAACCAGCACCTGGGCCGCACGCTCAACCTGAGCATCGAGCTGATCCGTCCCGAGCAGGAAACCCCGGCCCAGGCCGCAGCGCGCAAGCGGGCCAACCGCCAGCGCGAGGCAGAAGAGTCGATCGGGAACGACCCGTTCATCCAGCAGATGATCCAGAAGTTCGGTGCCAGCGTGCGCCACGATACTATTGAACCTGTCGACGCCGTGGTGACCCAGGGCGGATAACCGGATATCCAGCGCCGCGCCTGGTGCGCGGTGCGTCAAACAACTACCGAGGTGATTCTCATGATGAAAGGTGGCATGGCCGGCCTGATGAAGCAGGCGCAGCAGATGCAGGAAAAGATGGCCAAGATGCAGGAAGAACTGGCCAACGCCGAAGTGACCGGCCAGGCTGGCGCCGGCCTGGTCAGCGTAGTCATGACCGGTCGTCATGACGTCAAGCGCATCAGCCTGGACGACAGCCTGATGCAGGAAGACAAGGAAGTGCTGGAAGACCTGATCGCCGCCGCCGTCAACGACGCCGTGCGCAAGGTCGAGCAGAGCAGCCAGGAAAAGATGGGCGGCATGACCGCCGGCATGCAACTGCCGCCTGGCTTCAAGATGCCGTTCTAAGACGGTATCCCGTTACATCCCGGTGGGAGCACGGCCGCGAGGTCGTCGCTCCCACCGTCGTTTCTCCCCATTCGTTGATTTGCCAGGCCCATTACCATGAGTTTCAGCCCCCTGATCCGCCAGTTGATCGATGCCCTGCGCACCCTGCCGGGCGTGGGTCAGAAAACCGCCCAGCGCATGGCCCTGCAACTGCTGGAGCGCGACCGCAGCGGCGGCACCCGCCTGGCCGAGGCGTTGAGCAAGGCCATGGAAGGGGTCGGGCATTGCCGTCAGTGCCGCACCCTGACCGAGCAGGAGCTGTGCCCGCAGTGCGCCGATCCGCGGCGTGACGACACGCTGCTGTGCGTGGTGGAGGGGCCGATGGATGTGTATGCGGTGGAGCAGACCGGGTATCGCGGGCGGTATTTCGTGCTCAAGGGGCATCTGTCGCCGCTGGACGGGCTGGGGCCGGAGGCCATTGGCATTCCGCAGTTGATGGCGCGGATCGAGGAGCAGGGGACCTTTGCCGAGGTGATCCTGGCGACCAACCCGACCGTGGAAGGCGAGGCGACGGCGCATTACATCGCGCAGTTGCTGGTGGAGAAGGGGTTGGTGGCTTCGCGGATCGCCCATGGGGTGCCGCTGGGTGGGGAGTTGGAGTTGGTGGATGGTGGGACCTTGGCTCACTCGTTTGCCGGGCGTAAACCAATCTCACTCTGAATCTTGTGTTGTTCTTCAGGGCCCTATCGCTGGCAAGCCAGCTCCCACAGGGATCACCTCAGGCCTGAGCCTTGCAGTGAACCTGTGGGAGCTGGCTTGCCAGCGATGAGGCCCTGAGGCCGATCAGTATTCGCTAAGCGAAAACTCGGTCAGGCAGAACGTCTCCACCTGCGCATCCCGCAGCTTCTGCGACCCGCCCAGCTCCGGCAGGTCGATGATCGCCGCCGCTTCATACACCGCAGCCCCCATGCGCCGCACCAGGTTCACCGCCGCCAGCAAGGTCCCGCCGGTAGCGATCAGGTCATCGAAGATCAGCACCTGGTCCCCTTCGCACAAGCTGTCCGCATGCACTTCCAGGAACGCTTCCCCGTACTCGGTCTGGTAGCCCTGGCTGATCACATCCGCCGGCAACTTGCCCTGCTTGCGGAACAGGATCAGCGGCTTGTTCAGTTCATGGGCGATGATCGAGCCGATCAGGAAGCCACGGGCATCCATCGCGCCGATATGGCTGAACTCGGCCTCGACATAACGCTCGATGAATTGGTCCATGACATGGCGCAGGCCCCGGGGCGACTGGAACAGCGGGGTGATGTCACGGAAGATGACGCCGGGCTTGGGGAAGTCCACGACCGGGCGGATGAGGGATTTCAGATCAAAGCTTTCGCTGGGCATGGAACGGGTATCCTGGTGGGCAAAACGCCCGTCAGTATACCCGTTTAACGCAGAAGTCAGGCTTCCAGCGCACCACCGGCCAGCGCACACAGCTGGATCGGGTCGACGATCCGCACTTCCTTGCCCTCGGCCTCGATCAGGCCGTTCTGCTGGAAGCGGGTGAACACCCGGGACACGGTTTCCACCGCCAGGCCCAGGTAGTTGCCGATCTCGTTGCGCGACATGCTCAGGCGGAACTGGTTGGCCGAGTAACCACGGGCACGGAAGCGCGCCGACAGGTTGACCAGGAAGGTGGCGATGCGCTCGTCGGCAGTCTTCTTCGACAGCAACAGCATCATCTGCTGGTCGTCACGGATTTCCCGGCTCATCACCCGCATCAACTGGCGACGCAACTGCGGCAGTTGCACCGACAGCTCGTCCAGGCGCTCGAAGGGAATCTCGCACACCGAGGTGGTTTCCTGGGCCTGGGCCGACACCGGGTAGGCTTCGGTGTCCATGCCGGACAAGCCCACCAGCTCGCTGGGCAGGTGGAAGCCGGTGATCTGCTCCTCGCCACCGTCGCTCAGGCTGAAGGTTTTCAGGGCACCGGAACGTACTGCGTAAACAGAGCCGAAGTTGTCGCCCTGCCGAAACAGAAATTCGCCTTTCTTCAGGGGTCGCCCGCGTTTGACGATTTCATCCAGTGCATCCATGTCTTCCAGGTTCAGCGACAGAGGCAGGCACAGTGGCGCCAGGCTGCAGTCCTTGCAATGAGCCTGGTTATGAGGGCGCAGTTTAACTGGCTCAGACATTTCATCGATCCTTGTGGGAAAGCACACATAGAACGCAAGGGTACCTCAGCCGGGCTACTGTAGGCCAGCTTGCTCTGTTCCGGTGCGACATTCGCTCAAGATCGCGGTTTTGACGCCGATAAAACGGCATGAATCATCTCTCCAGGCAGAACCGGCCATGTTGACCGTCGACAGTAAAACGACTCGCCAGGTAATCCCTGCCGGTCCGTCCGGTGTCCGTGCAAGTCCCGTCCCAGAGGCTTCGGATCAGACTCCGGCGCCCGCCGAGAGCATCCGCGTGGATCTTTCTCTGAAGGGCCTGGAGATTTCCAGCAAGCAGCAGGCCGAAGCCGATGCCGATATCGACAAGAGCGGGCTGCCGGAGTCCGTTCGTCAGTTGCTCAAGATGATTCGCAAACTGCAAAAGGAACTGGCCGAGGCCAACCGCCAGCTCCAGGCGTTGATGCGGGATCGTTCCCTCGATCCGGTTGAAATGCAGAAGAAGACCGCAGCCTTGCAGGCCCGGGTCAGTGCCTTGTCCGCCTCGCTGAACACCCTGAACTTCGGCCTGGTCCGGGCCATGAACCAGGCCAACCTGAGCCCGGACGATGTGAACAAGGCGATGAAGTTCCTCGCGACGTGATTAGATCACCCGCGAGAAACGCTGGCGATTGGTCAGGTCCAGGTAGGCGTCGAACACCATGCACACCGAGCGCACCAGCAGGCGGCCGGCCGGCAGCACGCTGATGCCGTCGTTGCGCAGTTCGATCAGGCCGTCCCTGGCCATGCCTTCCAGCGCCGGCCACAGGTCCTGGAAGTAGCCGCGAAAGTCGATCGTGAACAGGCTTTCGATGCGCTCGAAACTCAACTCGAAATGACAGATCAGGTCCTGGATCACCGCCCGGCGGATGCGGTCGTCCTGGTTGCAGATCAGCCCGCGGCTGGTGGCCAGCTGCGCGGCGTCGAGGGCGTTCTGGTATTCGGCCAGGTCGCTGCTGTTCTGGCAGTACAGGTCGCCGATCTGGCTGATGGACGACACCCCCAGGCCGATCAGGTCGCAATGTCCGTGCGTGGTGTAGCCCTGGAAGTTGCGCTGCAGGGTGCCTTCTTCCTGGGCGATGGCCAGTTCGTCGTCGGGCAGGGCGAAATGGTCCATGCCGATGTAGCGGTAGCCGGCGCCGGTCAGCTGTTCGATGGTGGCGTGCAGCATCTCCAGCTTGGCCGCCGGGGCTGGCAGGTCGCCGGCATCGATGCGCCGCTGCGGCATGAAGCGCTCCGGCAGGTGCGCGTAGTTGAACACCGAGAGGCGGTCCGGCTGCAGCTTGATCACTTCGTCGACGGTGCGGGCGAAGGCTTCCGGGGTCTGCTTGGGCAGGCCGTAGATCAGGTCGAGGTTGATCGAGCGGAACTGCAGGGTGCGCGCCGCCTCGATGATGGCGCGGGTCTGCTCCAGGCTCTGCAGGCGGTTGATCGCCCGCTGCACGGCCGGGTCGAGGTCCTGCACGCCGAGGCTGACGCGGTTGAAGCCCAGCTCGCGGAGCAGGCCCATGGTCGACCAGTCGGCCTCGCGCGGGTCGATCTCGATGCCGTAGTCGCCGGAGTCGTCGTCCAGCAGGTTGAAGTGCTGGCGCAGGTGGGCCATCAGCTCGCGCAGCTCGACGTGGCTGAGAAAGGTCGGGGTGCCGCCGCCGAAGTGCAGTTGTTCCACGGTCTGGCCGGGGTCGAGGTGGCAGGCCACCTGCTGGATTTCCTGGGCCAGGCGCTGCAGGTAGGGCTGGGCGCGGGCGCGGTCCTTGGTGATGACCTTGTTGCAGGCGCAGTAGTAGCAGATGTTCGCGCAGAACGGCACGTGCACGTAGAGGGACAGCGGACGGGCCGCGCGGCGGCTGTCACGCAGGGCGTGGAGGAGGTCGAAGGAACCGATCTCGCTGTGCAGTTGCACCGCGGTCGGGTAGGAGGTGTAGCGCGGACCGGCCAGATCGTAGCGGCGGATCAGGTCGGCGTCCCATTGGAGGGCATCGTGCATGGTGGCATTCCCGGGAATTGCTGCAGTGTCCGGAGTCTAGGGAGCGCCACGTACATCTGTGTTGATTTGCATCAAGCGCGCTTCAGTGACCCATCAGCCAGTGCTGGTGCGGGCCGGGCAGGGTCCACAGGCCGAACAGGATCACCAGCAGGCCGCCGGCCACCCGCACCCCGCGCCGGCGCAGCAGGGCGGTGACGCGCTCGGCGGCCAGGCCCGTGGCCAGCAGGATCGGCCAGGTGCCGATGCCGAAGGCCAGCATCAGCAGGGCGCTGTGCACGGCGTTGCCCTGGCTGGAGGCCCAGAGCAGGGTGCTGTAGACCAGGCCGCAGGGCAGCCAGCCCCACAGGGCGCCGAGCAGCAGGGCGCGGGGCAGGCTGGACACCGGCAGCAGGCGCGTGGCCACCGGCTGGATATGCTTCCACAGCCCGCGACCGAGGCTCTCCACGCGGGTCAGGCCGCTCCACCAGCCGGCCAGGTACAGGCCCATGCAGATCAGCAGCAGCGCCGCCACCACACGCAGTCCCGTCGCCAGCGGGCTGCCGGTCAGGGCCCAGCCGGCGAGGCCGAGCAACAGGCCGGCGCTGGCGTAGCTGAGTACGCGGCCGAGGTTGTAGGCGATCAGCAGGCGCAGGCGGCGGGCGCGTTGCTGCGGCGGGATGGCCAGGGTCAGGGCGCCCATCAGGCCGCCGCACATGCCCAGGCAGTGGCCGCCGCCAAGCAGGCCGAGGATCAGCGCGGAACCCAGCAGGGGCAGCAGTTCAACCACGGGCAGGCGGCTCTGGCTTGTCGTCCTCGACGTTGTCCTGGCCTTTCACGGCGGCCTGGTGCTTGGGGTCCTGGTCGTCGAAGAGGATGCTGTGGGCGGGACCGTCGAGGTCCTCGTACTGGCCGCTGTCCACCGCCCAGAAGAAGATGTACACGGCGATGCCGACCAGGACCAGGGCGGCGGGAATCATCACGTAGAGCGCGGGCATGTTGTCTCCTCAGGCCGTCGCGGGTTGCCGGGTGGCGGGCGCCGGTTGCGCCGCCGTGCCGCGCAGCCGGGTGAGCCGCAGGGCGTTGAGCACCACGATCAGCGAACTGACCGACATGCCGACCGCCGCCCACACCGGGGTGATCCAGCCGAGGGCGGCGAACGGCAGCATGAGGCCATTGTACAGCGCCGCCCAGCACAGGTTCTCGATGATGATCCGGCGGGTGCGGCGGGCCAGGCTGAAAGCCTGCACCAGGGTGTCGAGGCGGTTGGACAGCAGCACCGCGTCGGCGCTGGTCTTGGCCAGGTCGGTGGCCGAGCCCATGGCGATGCTGATGTCGGCGGCTGCCAGCACCGGCACGTCGTTGACCCCGTCGCCCAGCATCAGCACCTTGCGCCCTTCAGCCTGCAGGGCTTTCAGGCGTTGTAGCTTGTCGTCCGGGCGCAGGCCGCCGACGGCCTGGTCGATCTTCAGTTCGGCGGCGACGCTGGCCACCATCGGCGAGCTGTCGCCGGACAGCAGCAGGGTCTGCCAGCCACGGGCGCGGCAGGCGTCGAGCAGGTCGGCGGCGTCATGGCGCAGGCGGTCGTCGAGGACGAACCAGGCCAGCGGGCCCTGGGCATCGCCGAGCAGCAGCCACTGGCCGGGTTCGTCCGGCATCGCGGGCACGGCGGCGCCGCTCGGTTGGCAGACGAAAGCGGGCTGGCCGATACGCAGCTGGCGGTTCTCCACCTGGCCTTCGAGGCCCAGGCCCGGCGTGCTCTGCACCGCCTCGGCCACCGCCGCGGTGCGGCCGAAGGCGCGGGCGATGGGGTGTTCCGAACGGTTTTCCAGGGCGGCGGCGAGGCGCAGGCAGTGATCGGCGTCGAGCCCGGCCAGCGGGCGGATGGCACGCAAGGTCAGGCGGCCTTCGGTGAGGGTGCCGGTCTTGTCGAAGATCACCGTGTCGATCTGGTTCAGGCCTTCCAGCACATGGCCGCGGGTCAGCAGCAGGCCGAGGCTGTGCAGGGTGCCGGTGGAGGCGGTGAGGGCGGTCGGGGTGGCCAGGGACAGGGCGCAGGGACAGGTGGCCACGAGCATGGCGAGGACGATCCAGAAGGCCCGCCCGGCGTCGATCTGCCACCACAACAGGCCGATGCCGAGGGCGGCGACCAGGCTGAACAGCAGGAACCACTGCGAGGCGCGGTCGGCGATTTCCGCCAGGCGCGGTTTTTCCGACTGGGCCCGCTCCAGCAGGCGGACGATGGCGGACAGGCGGGTGTCATGGCCGAGGGCCTGGACTTCGACGGTCAGCACGCTTTCCACGTTGAGGGTGCCGGCGGTGACCAGGTCGCCGGCCTGCCGCGGATGGGGCAGGTATTCGCCGGTGAGCAGGGATTCGTCGATGCTCGACTGGCCCTCGACGATGCGCCCGTCCGCCGGCAGCACGGCGCCGGGCTGGACCTGGATGCGGTCGCCGATCTGCAGTTCGCGCAGCAGGATGCGTTCGGCGTTGCCGGAGGCGTCCAGGCGCAGGCACGAGGCCGGCAGCAGGTTGACCAGTTGCGCGGTGGCTGCCGCGGTGCGCTCGCGGGCGCGGCGCTCCAGGTAGCGGCCGGCCAGCAGGAACAGGGCGAACATGCCCACGGCGTCGAAGTACAGCTCGCCGCTGCCGGTGACGGCGGTCCAGATCCCGGCGATGTAGGCCAGGCCGATGGCCAGGGATACCGAGACGTCCATGGTCAGGTGGCGGGTGCGCAGGTCGCGGGCGGCGCCCTTGAAGAACGGCGCGCAGCTGTAGAAGACGATGGGGGTGGTAAGGAACATCGCCACCCAGCGCAGGATGGTGTGCATCTCGGCGCTGAGGTCGATGTTGAATTCGGGCCAGGTGGCCATGGTCGCCATCATCGCCTGGAACCACAGCAGGCCGGCGACGCCCAGTTGGCGCAGGGCGGTGCGGTTTTCGCTGGCCAGTTGCTCGGCGGCGCGGTCGGCCTGGTAGGGGTGGGCGGCGTAGCCGATCTGGCGCAGTTCGGCGAGCAGCTTCGACAGCGGCAGCTGGCTGTCGGCCCAGTTCACCAGCAGGCGGTGGTTGGACAGGTTCAGGCGCGCTTCGGCGACGCCGGGCAGGGCGCGCAGGTGTTTCTCGATCAGCCAGCCACAGGCGGCGCAACTGATGCCTTCGATCAGCAGGGTGGTCTCGGCGAGTTCGCCTTCGTGGCGGACGAAGGGTTGCTGGACGTCGGCGCGGTCGTACAGGGCCAGTTCGTCCTGCAGTTGCCTGGGCAGGGCTTCGGGGTTGGCGCTGGCTTCGCTGCGGTGCTGGTAGTAGCTCTCCAGCTTGCCGGCGACGATGGCCTCGGCCACGGCCTGGCAGCCGGGACAGCAGAAGTGTCGCGACTCGCCGAGGACGACGGCGGTGAAGCGGCTGTCGGCGGGGACGGGGAGGGCGCAGTGGTAGCAAGGCGTGGGGGTGGTCATGACTGTCTTATCGCAGGTCTTTCGGTGGTGATCCCAATCGCTGGCAAGCCAGCTCCCACAGGGTTTGCGGTGTGCACAAAACCTGTGTGAGCCAACTCCCACAGGGTTCGCGGCGTGCACAAACCTGTGTAAGCCAACTCCCACAGGGTTTGCGGCGTGCACAAAACCTGTGTAAGCCAGCTCCCACAGGATTTGCACTGCCCTCAAGAGCGGCGCGGTCCTTGTGGGAGCTGGCTTGCCAGCGATGAGGCCATTAGCAACAGTACAACTTCACTTGTCCAGGTGCTCGGCTCCCTTCAGCTCTTCATCACCCAGCACCAGCGTCACCCCATGGGCCACATCCTCTTCCTCGAACAAGCGCCAGGTCTGTCCCTTCTCGGTCCCCAGCAGCTCGACGAAGCGCCGGCCTTCGACCTTGTCTTCCAGCTGCCCCAGGTACCGCCCCGGCTCGCTGCTCATGGTCAACGCCACCTTGCGGTCCTTCTCCGGCTGGGTCGGCGAGATCAAATTCAGCTCCAGCGCCTGCGGCTGGCTGTCGCCGGTCAGGCGCAGTTCCACTTCGCCGGTGACCTCGTCCAGGTGCACGCTGGCCTTGAGCTTCAGGGTCTGGCCCAGCAGCTCACGGTCCAGCGAGCGGTTGATGCCCTTGCCGGCCTCGTAGTAGTTGTCGTTGACCAGGTTGTCCGGGTTGTTCACCGCGATGCTGACCATGGTCAGGCTCAGGGTCACCGAGGTGGCCAGGATGCCGATGATGATCCACGGCCAGAGGTTCTTGTACCAGACGCTGTGAACAGTGTTCGTTGCAGGCATGGGCATGCTCTCTTAACGGATTTGCGGGCCGATGAACCGGCTCTTGGCTTCGACTTCGGAGCCGTTGTCGTCGGCATCGCGGAGAATGAAGGTGACTTCGTTGGTGGTCGATGGCAACTGCTCCGGCGACACCGACAGTTGCACCGGCAGGCTGACGATATCGCCGGCGGCCACGCGGATTTCCTTGGCGCCGTCCAGGCGCAGGTTCGGCAGGCCCTGGGCCTCCAGCACGTAGACGTGGTCGTGCTGGTCCTTGTTCATGACCTTGAGGCTGTACACGTTCTCGATCCAGCCCTGGGCGTTCTCGCGGTACAGCACGCGGTCCTTGCTGACGTCGAAGCCCACCAGCGGACGCAGGAAGAAGGCGGTCACGAGCAGGCCGATCATGGTCAGCAGCACCACCAGGTAGCCGATCAGTCGCGGGCGCAGCATGTGGGTCTTCTGCCCGGACAGGTTGTGCTCGGTGGTGTAGCTGATCAGGCCGCGGGGGTAGTTCATCTTGTCCATGATGGTGTCGCAGGCGTCGATGCACGCGGCGCAGCCGATGCACTCCACCTGCAGGCCGTCGCGGATGTCGATGCCGGTAGGGCAGACCTGCACGCACATGGTGCAGTCGATGCAGTCGCCGAGGCCCTTGGCCTTGTAGTCCATGTCCTTTTTACGCGGGCCACGGGTCTCACCGCGACGTGGGTCGTAGGAGACGATCAGGGTGTCCTTGTCGAACATCACGCTCTGGAAGCGCGCGTAGGGGCACATGTACACGCACACCTGTTCGCGCAGCCAGCCGGCGTTGCCGTAGGTGGCGAGGGTGAAGAAGCCGACCCAGAAGTAGGCCCAGCCGTCGGCCTGGCCGGTGAAGAAGTCCACCATCAGTTCACGGATCGGTGCGAAGTAGCCGACGAAGGTCAGCCCGGTGACGAAGCCGATCAGCAGCCACAGGCTGTGCTTGGCCGCCTTGCGCGCGAACTTGTTGGCGCTCATCGGCGCCTTGTCCAGTTTCATGCGCTGGTTGCGGTCGCCCTCGGTGACCTTTTCGCACCACATGAAGATCCAGGTCCACACGCTTTGCGGACAGGTGTAGCCGCACCAGACGCGGCCGGCGAACACGGTGATGAAGAACAGGCCGAAGGCGGCGACGATGAGGATGCCGGAGAGGAGGATGAAGTCCTGTGGCCAGATGGTCGCGCCGAAGATGTAGAACTTGCGCTCCGGCAGGTTCCACCAGACCGCCTGGTGACCGCCCCAGTTGAGCCAGACAGTCCCGAAGTAGAGAAGAAAGAGGAAAGCGCCACCGGCCATGCGCAGGTTGCGGAACAGGCCGGTGAAGGCCCGGGTGTAGATCTTTTCCCGGGCGGCATAGAGGTCGACGCCCGTGTCTTTCTTGTTCTTGGCAGGCGGGGTGATGTCTTGTACAGGAATCTGCTTGCTCATCGTTTACAGTCCCACGGCAGTGGAAAAACGCCGCGGCCAGTGCATGCCGACCGCAGTCAGAAGTGTTGCTGATCTGTCCGCATCATACGCCTGTGCAGGCGGTCCAGGACGCGGGTGCGACACTGGGTCGCGTTGGTTGGGAGCCAACAATGGTGTATTGGCGATGTCAATTGATGCAGGTCAACTGAGGGTGTTCTTTCGGGCCTCATCGCTGGCAAGCCAGCTCCCACAGTGACCGCGTTGTTGTGGGAGCTGGCTTGCCAGCGATAGGTCCCGAGAGAACACCACTGCATCCACCTGCCAAGAAAAAGGCCCCACCAGTCTGCACTGACGGGGCCTTGTCTACCGCCGGGCCTTACTGCGCCTCGGCCGGCTTCTCATCCTTGTGCGACAGGCTGTAGACATAGGCCGCCAGCAGGTGGACCTTGTCGTTGCCCTGGATTTCCTGCTGCGCCGGCATCTGGCCCTGGCGGCCGTAACGGATGGTCTGCTGCAGCTGGGCGAAGCTGGAACCGTAGATGAACGCCTGCGGGTGGGTCAGGTCAGGCGCGCCCATGGCCGGGGTGCCCTTGCCTTGCGGACCGTGGCAGGCCACGCAGTTGGCGGCGAAGATCTTCTGCCCGTTGGCCGGGTCGGCCTTGGTACCTTCCGGCAGGGTGCGGCCATCCAGGTTGGTGAGGACGAACGCGGCGACATCCGCCACGCCCTGCTCGCCGATCACTTCGGCCCACGCCGGCATCACGCCGTGGCGACCAGCCATGATGGTGGTCTTGATGGTTTCCGGCTCGCCGCCCCAGCGCCAGTCGTTGTCGGTGAGGTTGGGGAAGCCGTAGGAACCCTTGGCGTCGGAACCGTGGCAGACCGAGCAGTTGGAGGCGAACAGGCGACCACCCATCTTCAGCGCTTGCGGATCCTTGGCCACTTCTTCGATGGGCATGGCGGCGAACTTGGCGAAGATCGGTCCGAACTTCGCGTCAGCCCGGGCCATTTCCTTTTCCCACTCGTGCACGCCGGTCCAGCCGGCCTGGCCGTTGGCGAAGTCGACTTTCTTCTCGGTGTCCAGGTACTGGTAGCCGGGCAGGATGCCCTTCCAGTTGCCCAGGCCCGGGTACAGCGCCAGGTAGCCCAGGGCGAAGATGATGGTGCCGACGAACAGCATGAACCACCACTTCGGCAGCGGGTTGTCGTATTCCTCGATGCCGTCGAAGGAATGGCCGACGGTTTCCTCGGTGGTTTCGCTGCGCTGGCCCTTGCGGGTGGACAGCAGCAGCCAGGTCAGGGCGAAGATGGTGCCCAGACTCAGGACGGTGACGTACAGACTCCAGAAGGTAGTCATTCGTTGTTACTCCTAGACGCGTTCGCTTGCGCTTGCTCGACGTGCTTGCTGGCCTCGGGATCATCCGCGAAGGGCAGCATGGTCGCTTCGTCGAACTCGGACTTGCGCCGCGAACTGAACACCCACAACGCCAGGCCGACGAAGGCCACCATCACCACGACGGTGCCCAGGCCCCGAATCATCCCGATATCCATCGCAGTCACCGTTTGCTTTTGATGATGGTGCCGAGGCCCTGGAGGTACGCGACCAGGGCGTCCATTTCCGTCTTGCCCTTGACCGCGTCGCGGGCACCGGCGATATCCGCGTCGGTGTACGGCACGCCCAGGGTGCGCAAGACGTCCATCTTCTTGGCGGTGTCCTTGCCATCGAGCTTGTTTTCCACCAGCCATGGGTAGGCCGGCATCTTCGACTCGGGAACGACGTTGCGCGGGTTGTACAGGTGCGCACGGTGCCAGTCGTCGGAGTAACGGCCGCCGACCCGCGCCAGGTCCGGACCGGTACGCTTGGAACCCCAGAGGAACGGGTGGTCCCAGACGCTTTCACCGGCTACCGAATAGTGCCCGTAGCGCTCGGTCTCGGCGCGGAACGGACGGATCATCTGCGAGTGGCAACCCACGCAGCCCTCGCGGATGTAGACGTCGCGGCCTTCCAGTTCCAGCGCGGTGCGCGGCTTCATGCCCTCGACCGGCTTGTTGGTGACGTCCTGGAAGAACAGCGGAACGATCTGGGTCAGGCCGCCGATGCTCACGGCGATGACCATGAAGAAGGCCAGCAGGCCGATATTCTTCTCGACTACTTCATGTTTCATCAGTGCGCTCCCACGACGACGATCTGTTCGGCGGCCTTGGCTTCGACCGGGTTCGCCGCGCGCACGGTGCGCAGGACGTTCCAGGCCATCAGCAGCATGCCCGAGGCGAAGAACGCACCGCCCAGGGCGCGGACGATGTAGCCGGGGTGGCTGGCTTGCAGGGCTTCGACGAAGGAGTAGGTGAGGGTGCCGTCATCGTTGATCGCACGCCACATCAGGCCCTGGGTGATGCCGTTGACCCACATCGAGGCGATGTAGAGCACGGTGCCGATGGTGGCGAGCCAGAAGTGCGCGTTGATCAGGCCGACGCTGTGCATCTGCGCGCGACCGTAGAGTTTCGGGATCATGTGGTACACGGCGCCGATGGAGATCATCGCTACCCAGCCGAGGGCACCGGCGTGCACGTGGCCGATGGTCCAGTCGGTGTAGTGGGACAGGGCGTTGACGGTCTTGATGGCCATCATCGGACCTTCGAAGGTCGACATGCCGTAGAACGCCAGGGACACCACCAGGAAGCGCAGGATCGGGTCGCTGCGCAGCTTATGCCAGGCGCCCGAGAGGGTCATCATGCCGTTGATCATGCCGCCCCAGCTCGGGGCCAGCAGTAGCCGGGACATGATCATGCCCAGCGACTGAGCCCAGTCTGGCAGGGCGGTGTAGTGCAGGTGGTGCGGACCGGCCCAGATGTACAGGGTGATCAGCGCCCAGAAGTGCACGATGGACAGGCGGTACGAGTAGACCGGACGTTCGGCCTGCTTCGGTACGAAGTAGTACATCATCCCCAGGAAGCCGGCGGTGAGGAAGAAGCCCACGGCGTTGTGGCCGTACCACCACTGCACCATGGCGTCGGTGGCGCCGCTGTACAGCGAGTAGGACTTGGTCAGGCTGACCGGCAGTTCCATGTTGTTGACGATGTGCAGCATCGCCACGGTGAGGATGAACCCGCCGAAGAACCAGTTGCCCACGTAGATGTGCTTGGTGGTGCGCTTCATCAGCGTACCGAAGAACACCACGGCATAGGCCACCCAGACGATGGTGATCAGGATATCGATCGGCCATTCCAGCTCGGCGTACTCCTTGGAGCTGGTATAACCCAGCGGCAGGGTGATGGCGGCGAGCAGGATCACCAGTTGCCAGCCCCAGAACGTGAACGCCGCGAGGGCGGGCGCGAACAGTTGGGTCTGGCAGGTGCGCTGCACGGAGTAGTAGGAGCTGGCAAACAGCGCGCACCCACCGAAGGCGAAGATCACCGCGTTGGTGTGCAGGGGGCGCAGGCGCCCGAAGCTGGTCCAGGGAAGGTCGAAGTTGAGGGCAGGCCAGACGAGTTGCGCGGCGATGAAAACGCCGAGCCCCATCCCGACGATTCCCCACACCACCGTCATAATGGCGAATTGGCGGACCACCTTGTAGTTGTAGGCGGTACTGCTGGTTGTGTTCATGTATGGGTTCCCATCCACGGTTATAGGCAGGCTAAAAAGCGAGGCAAGCATGATTAATGGGGCGGTTCCCGGTATTGACGGGGATCAACTGGCAGACAGGACGAACGTGCGGGGGTGGCTGTGGAATGCCCCGCAACCTCAGGCGGATGGCGGCATTCGCGGTTGCCTGATCCTCGCCCATGGCGCGGGCGCGCCGATGGACAGCGGGTTCATGGAGGACATGGCGCAAAGGCTTGCCGGGCAAGGGCTTGGCGTGGTGCGCTTCGAGTTTCCGTACATGGCCGAGCGCCGGGTCACTGGTGGCAAAAGGCCGCCGAATCCGCAGGCGGTGCTGCTGGAGTGCTGGCGCGAGGTGTGGCGGGAGGTGCGACCATTGGTCGCTGGTCCGCTGGCCATTGGCGGCAAGTCCATGGGCGGGCGCATGGCCAGTCTGCTGGCGGACGAACTGGGCGCGGATGCGCTGGTGTGCCTGGGATATCCGTTCTATGCGGCGGGCAAGCCGGAGAAGCCGCGGGTGGCGCATCTGGCGGAACTGAAGACGCCGACCTTGATCGTCCAGGGCACGCGGGATGCCTTGGGGAACCGGGAGACGGTGGAAGGGTATGAGCTGTCGCCGGCGATCGAACTGTGCTGGCTGGAGGCGGGGGATCATGACCTCAAGCCGTTGAAGGCTTCAGGTTTTACTCATGAGGATCATATGCAGACGGCGGCGCAGAAAGTCGCACAATTCCTGGCCTGAGAAGAACCTTGTGGGAGCTGGCTTGCCAGCTCCCACAAGGACTTGTGCAAGCCGCTGGATCAGTCGCGGTACTCGCACAGGTAAGCGGTATCCACCGCCACCTTCAGCTGGAACTTGGCATTGGCCGGCACGTTGAACTGGCTGCCTGCAGAGAAGGTTTCCCAGTTGTCGCTGTCCGGCAGCTTGACGGTCAGGGCGCCGGCGACCACGTGCATGATCTCGCGCTGGGCAGTGCCGAACTCGTATTCGCCCGGGGCCATCACGCCGACGGTAGCCGGGCCTTCAGCGGTGCCGAAAGCGATCGACTTGACCGTGCCATCGAAGTACTCGTTGACTTTGAACATGGGCGACTCCTGAAAAGAAAGGGACCAAAAAGGCCGGCCAGTATGCCCAAGCCTTCAGGTCCCGTCATCCGCTTTCAGGTGCCCTGGACCGGCAGTGTCAGCGGCAGCAGCCGCGCGGTGTTGCGGGCGTCTTCCAGGGCGCGGTGCTGCTGCCCGGTGAACTGCAGGCCGGCCAGTTGCAGCGCGCCATTGAGCCCCAGCGGCCGCTGCAGGTGGCGGGCCTTGGCGAAGCGCTGCTTGAGGTTGAGGTGCGGCACCCGGGCCAGCAGGCTGTCGAGGCCGTTGGCCTGCCATTCCTGGAGCAATTGCTTGCGGTCGTAGTCGCCCCAGCTGGTCCAGCCTTCCAGGCGCGGCTGGTAGTGCCCCAGCCAGCGCTCGAACTGCGCCCAGACCTCGTTGAACGGCTGCGCGCCATCGACGTTGGCCTGGGTGATGTGGGTCAGCTGGCGGCAGAACGGCGTGAGCTGCGGGCGCCGTCGCGGTTTGACGAAACGCTGGAAATGATCCACCTCCCGGCCCTCGCGATTGACCAGGCTGGCACCGATTTCAATGATTTCCATCTCCGTGATCGGCCAGCCACCGTCGTCGGTGGTAGCTTCCAGGTCGATCACCAACCAATGGCCCATAACTGTATCCCTGACAAGATGTGGCTCAAGCGTAGCCAAACACGGGCGTTGGCGATATCCCATGGCATTTTGCCCCAATGCTGGAAAATGGCGCATGCAACGGGTTGTACTACCTGGGGAAAACGCCTAGCTTAATTGGAACCGGGTCCGAATCCTTGAGAGTGTCACCTTGATTCCAGCGCCAATACCACGTGTATTGCCTTCGTTATTGCTTTGCGCCCTGACCTGGTGGGCCGATATGGCCTTCGCCGCCAATGCCGTCGAAGTCAGGATCGGCGCGGCGCACTTCCCGCCCTATACCGTCCGTCCCGAGCAGGGCGCCGACACCGGCCTGCTGCCGCAACTGGTCGAAGCGCTGAACAAGGCGCAGGGCCGTTTCCATTTCGTCCTCGTGCCCACCTCGATCCCGCGGCGTTTTCGCGACTTCGAGCAGGGCCGGGTGGACATGGCGATCTTCGAGAATCCGGACTGGGGTTGGCAGGGCATCAAGCATGTCAGCGTCGACATGGGCCTGGAGGATGCCGAGATATTCGTCACCCACCGCACCGCCGGGCGCGACCAGCGTTACTTCGACGACCTGAAGGGCAAGCGCCTGGCCCTGTTCAGCGGCTATCACTACGCCTTCGCCGGCTTCAATCCCGACCCGCGCTACCTGGCCAGCACCTACGACGCGACGCTGACCTATTCCCACGACAGCAACCTGCTGATGGTCCAGCGCGACCGCGCCGATATCGCCCTGGTCACCCGCTCGTACCTGAGCGACTACCTGGTGCGCAATCCGGAGAGTGTCGGGCAGTTGCTGTCGTCGGAACGTATCGACCAGGTCTATCACCACTACGCGTTGCTGCGCCCGCAGGCGAGGATCAGCGGCGAGGAGTTCGCCGCGCTGCTCGACAAGCTGCGGGCCAATGGCGAGTTGCTGAGGATCTTCCAGCCCTACCAGATCCAGGTGATCGGCCCGCACGACCATTGAGCGGAC
Organism: Paucimonas sp.; assembly: GCA_031253995.1. Taxonomy (GTDB): domain Bacteria; phylum Pseudomonadota; class Gammaproteobacteria; order Pseudomonadales; family Pseudomonadaceae; genus Aquipseudomonas. The sequence goes on from JAIRVG010000054.1 coordinate 157,051, forward strand.
CGGGGCTTCCCGGCTGGCGGCGGGTCAGTGGGGCAGGCCGGCGCCGCGGGCGCTGGACACCTTGCGGCAATGCACCAGGGCATCGCGGATCATGAAGTTGACCAGGGTCGGGGAGACGCCCAGTTCCTTGGCGATGTCCTTCTGCGGCACGCCGTGCAGGCGGTACATCTCGAACGCATAGCGGGTGCGCGGGGGCAGCTCGGTCAGGGCGTCGGCGATGTGTTCGAGGGTGGCGAAGTTGATATGCGCCGCTTCGGGCGAAGCGCCCTGGACCACCACGTTCAAGCCTTCCTCTTCGCTGCCGGAATACTTCAGCTCCATTGCCTGCTTGCGGTAATGGTCGATGGCCAGGTTGCGCACGATCTGGAACAGGTAGCTCAGTTGCGCCTTGAACGACGAGGTGATCTGCGGTGCGGAATTGAGGCGAAAGAAAGCGTCCTGCACCACATCCTCGGCCCGGGAGCGGCAGCCGGTGATACGCGCTGCGATCTTGACGAGGATGCTGCGGTTGTCGACGAACGCTTGGAGTAACGGTGAATCGCACTTACTTGTGGATAGTTGTTCCGCCATGGAAATCACCTTTTCTCGAAGTGGATGGCGAACTGCCTTACGGGGCCGTTCGCGACGACGTGCGACAAACTAGTATTAATGATAATTATTGTCAAATGCGAAAGTTGGTGAGACATCATGTGATTTTGATCTAAGCCATCACCTGCGGTTCTCACCCCGGCCTTCATGCTTATCGCACAGGCAAATGACGAATCCATGCCAATGGCCGGGCGTTGCCAAGCAGGCACAAAAAAGCCGCCTGTGGGGCGGCAGGAGAAAACCCGACGCGTGGTTGAATCCGCGCCGGGAGGGAGGAAGGTTCAGCGCTTGCCGAGAATCTGCCCGAGCAGCTCCGGACGCGGCGCACCCTGTTGGGTCTGCAGGCGCTGCTGCTCGTCCAGGTAGAAGATCGCCGGGGTGGCGGACAGGCCCAGTTCTTCCATCAGCGCCTGGTTGGCGGCGAGCTTGGCCTGCACATCCGCCGGAATGCTTTCCAGCGGCTTGAGCTTGCTCGCCTTGCCAGCCTTTTCATGATCCAGCAGAGCCTGTTGCGGGTCCGTGGCGGCGAGCAGGGCGGCGGACTTGCCCGGGCTGTCGGCGCGGATGATGCCGACCATGATGTGCCGCAGCTGCACCTTGCCCGACTCGACCCACGGCCGCGCCTGTTCCCAGAACATGTTGCAGTACGGGCAATTCGGATCGCTGAACAGGTACACGACCCGCGGCGCATCGGCCTTGCCGTCGGCGATCCACGCGGCTTTTTCCATCTTCGCCCAGACCTCCTCGGCCATCGGCGCATAGACCAGCTTTTCCAGCGGCTGCTCGCTGAGGTCCTGGCCCTTCTCGTCGAACAGGCTGCCCACCAGCACATGCTTGCCGTCCGGGGTCAGGTACAGGGCCACGCCACGGTTCTGGAACTGCGCGGCGTAGCCCTTGAGGCCATTGGGCGCATCGAAGCTGCCGACGACTTTCGCGCCCTTGGCTTCGATCTGGCGAACCGCCGCCGGCAGTTCCTCGGCCTGGAGCAGCGGACTGGCGAACAGGCCCAGGGCCAGGCTCAGGGAAAGGGGGATCCTCATGGTGCATTCCTTGTTGGGGTGGTGAGCGGCTGCAGGTCTTCATCGAAGGACTGCAGCGCGTGGTGCAGGCTGGCACGGGACAGCTCGCCGAGGTGACTGCCCACCAGGCGGCCGTCGGCGTCGTAGAACAGGGTGGTGGGCAGGGCCATCGAACCGACCTGGGCCGCCAGTTGCCCGCCGGCATCGAACAGCACGTGGGACAGGTTGAGGCCGGTGGTGGCGAGGAAGTTGGTGACGATCTGCGGTGTCTCGCCCTGGTTGACGAAGAGGAAGGTGACCCCCGGGTATTCATGCTGCGCCTGTTGCAGCACCGGCATTTCCCGGCGGCACGGCGGGCACCAGGTGGCCCACAGGTTGATGACCAGCGGCTTGCCGCGATGGCTGTCGAGGGCGACTGCCTGGCCGCGGGCGTCCTTCAGGCTCAACTGCGGCAGTTGCGTACCTTCTTCATACAGGTGGCTGGCCCAGCTGGTCAGCAGCCAGAACAGCGCACCGCTGGCCAGGCCCCAGCCCAGCGGCCGGCGCCGCGCCGGCTTGCGCCAGGCGGTCCACAGGGCGCCGAGCAGCACGGTGAGCAGGCCGACCCAGGGCAGGAAACCGCCATCGCGGATATCGACGATCTGCAACAGGTCGTCGCGGTACAGCGGCCAGTAGGAGATGACGAAGCCGAGGCGGGCACAGATCAGGCCGAGGATGAACAGGTTGAACAGCGAGGATTCGGGATTGTCGCCACCGCGCTTGGCCACCCGCCAGCCGACCAGGGTCGCCAGGCCCAGGGCCAGGAGCAGCAGCAGGTGGTCGAGGGCCAGGGCGATCGGGCCGATATTCACCGTCAGCATCAGCCTTCGCTCCGGGTGGCGTTCCAGTGTTTCAGGAAGGTTTGCGCGTCCACCTCGCCCATCAGGCGACGGGCGCGGCGTTCTTCGCCGTCAGGACCGATCCACAGCATGCTCGGCGGTCCTGGCACCTGGTAGCGCTTGAGCAGCTCGCGGGCGGGCGCGGCATCGGCGGTGACGTCGAGGCGCACCAGGCGCACGCCAGCGAGGGCGGCGAGCACGTCGGCGCGTTCGAACACCTGCTTTTCCATGACCTTGCACGACACGCACCAGTCCGCATAGTAGTCGAGGAACACCCACTGGCCCTGGCTGCGCGCGGCATCCAGTTCGGCCTGCAGGGCTTGCGGGGTGCTCACGGTGGTGAAGGCGTCATGGGCGGCGGCGACCGATGCCACCGTTGCGCCGCCGGTAAAGGGTGCCAAGGGTTTCCACGGATCGCTGCCACCGCCGGCGGCGCCGACGATCGCCAGCGCGCCCCAGAAACCACCGATCAGCAGCAGCGGTTGCGCGGCGCGCCAGCGACCAATGGCCGGCCAGGCGCTCCAGGCCAGGGCCAGCAGCCAGGCGCCGGCCAGGGCCAGCCACAGGCTCGGCGGCAGCACTGCGCGCAGGGTGTACAGGGCCATGGCGAGGAAGACGAAGCCGAAGAAGCCCTTGACCAGGTTCATCCAGGTGCCGGGACGGGGGAGGTAGCGGTTGCCCAGGGTCACCAGCAGCAACAGCGGCAGGCCCATGCCCAGGCCGAGGCTGAACAGCACCAGGCCGCCATGCACGGCATTGCCGCTCTGGGCGATATACAGCAGCGCACCGGCCAGCGGCGCGGTCATGCACGGGCCCATCAGCAGGCCGGAGAGGGCGCCCAACAGGGCCGCGCCGACCAGGTTGCCGCCACGGGTCCGGCTCCCGGCGCGCTCCAGGCGGTCACGCAGGAACATCGGCAGTTGCAGTTCGAAGGCGCCGAACATCGGCAGGGCCAGCAGCACGAACAGCGCCGCCAGGCTGCCCAGCAGCCAGGGCTGTTGCAGCCAGGCCTGGAGGTTGGCGCCGAGCAGCGCGGCGACCACCCCGAGGGCGGCGTAGACCAGCGCCATGCTCAGCACGTAGACCCCGGCCAGGGCCCAGCCGCGCCGGCTGCTGGCGTTGTTGCCCATGACCAGCCCGGCGAGGATCGGCAGCATCGGCAGCGAGCAAGGGGTGAAGGCCAGCAGCAGGCCGAGGCCGAAGAACACCAGCAGGCCCCAGCCGAGGTGGCGTTGCTGCAGGGTGCCGGCCAGGGCCTGGTCGTCGGCCTGGCCGGCGGTACTGGTGGCGCTACTGGTGGAGCCACCGCCGAGATCGACCACCGAGGTCTGCGGCGGATAGCACAGGCCGGCATCGGCGCAACCCTGCCAGCCCATGCGCAGGCTGCCCTGGGCGGAGGCGGGCAGCAGCAGTTCGAGCTGGCCGCGGTACACCGGCTGGTCGCCGAAGAACTCGTCGTGGTGGTCCTGGGCCGGCGGCAGTGGCGGGATCTGTTCTGCCGTCAGGCCGTCGAACTTGAGGCGTTTCTGGTACAGGTAGTAGCCGTCGCTGATCGCCCAGTGCAGGCGGGTCTGGCCGGAAGGGAGGCGTTCGCTGGTGAAGACGAAGGCCTTCTCCACCGGGAGGAAGTCGCTCTGGGCGAAAGGATTGGCGAAGGTCTGCGCCTGGCTCAGGGAACTGAACAGGCAGAAGAACGCCAGGATCAATGCACGCATGTCGAAGCCTTGGAATCTCATGAGCGATCAAGGCTGACCCGCCCGGATTAACCCAAGGTTAAGCCGTCGGCCGGCAGGCGACGCGGGCTTCAGGGGAGGGCATAATCCCGGGTTAATCCTGTTCTGGCCCACTAGCGGCTTTCCTGTCCGAAGACCGAATCCGCCCATGCATGTACTGCTCTGTGAAGACGACGACCTGATCGCCAGCGGCATCATTGCCGGGCTCAGCGCCCAGGGCCTGAACGTGGACCGCGTGGCCAACGCCAGCGCGGCGCGGGCGCTGCTCCAGGCCGCGCATTTCGACGTGATGGTGCTCGACCTCGGCCTGCCCGACGAGGACGGCCTCAAGCTGCTGCAGCGCCTGCGCCAGCAGGGCCACAGCCTGCCGGTGCTGATCCTCACCGCCCGCGACGCGGTGACCGACCGTGTCGACGGCCTGCAAGCCGGCGCCGACGACTACCTGCTCAAGCCCTTCGACCTGCGCGAACTCGCCGCACGCCTGCACACCCTGGTGCGGCGCATGGCCGGGCGCTGCGTCAACATCATCGAGCATGGCCCGCTGAGCTTCGACCCGAGCAACTGCGAAGTCAGCCTCGGCGGCCAGCCGGTGGACCTGTCGCGCCGCGAACAGGCGCTGCTCCAGGCCCTGCTCAACAACCCCGGGCGGGTGCTCTCCAGCGAACAGCTGAAGGACAGCGTCTACGGCTTCAGCGACGAAGTGGAAAGCAACGCCCTCAACGTGCATATCCATCACCTGCGGCGCAAGCTCGGCAACGGCATCGTCGAGACCGTGCGCGGCCTCGGCTACCGTCTCGGCCCGGCGCAGTTGCCGTCAGAGGCATCGCGATGAGCCTGCGCCTGCGCCTGAGCCTGATCCTCGGCACCGCCTTCGTCCTGATCTGGGCCCTGGCCGCGGCCTGGATGCTGCGCGACCTGCGCCAGCAGATGATGTTCTCCCTCGACCAGCGCCTGGTGGCTTCGGCGCGGATGGTCGCGGGGCTGATCGACCAGTTGCCGCAGCCGCTCACCAGCCAGGGCGAAGGCACGCGGCTGAGTGCCGACCAGTTGAGCGTGCCGGACGGCATGGCCTGCCAGGTCACCTCGTTGCGGGGCGAGATCCTCGCCCGCAGCCACCATAGCGCCGACCAGCACCTCGACGACGGCCAGGGCGGTTTCCACGACCAGATCATCGACGGCGCACCCTGGCGCAGCTTCACCTTCATCCATGACGACATTCGCATCACCACGGCGGACCGCCACCTGGAGCGCGAGGCGCTGAATCGCTCGATCCTCCTGGCGGCCTCGGCGCCGGTGCTGGTGGCCTTGCTCGGCAGCCTGGCGCTGTTGTGGATCGGCATCGGCAAGGGCCTGGCGCCGCTGAACTGGATGCGCGAGGCCCTGCGCCGACGCAGCCCGGATTCCGTCGAGCCGCTGCAGATCAAGGCGGTGCCCAGCGAGTTGCAGCCGTTGCTGGATACCCAGAACCAGCTGTTCCTGCGCATCGGCCAGACCATCGAGCGCGAGCGCCGGCTGACCGGCGATGCCGCCCACGAACTGCGCAGCCCGCTGACGGCGATCAAGACCCACCTGCAGGTGGCGCGGATGACCGACGGCCTGGTGCGAGAGCAGGCGCTGGAGCATGCCGAGCAGGGCGCCGACCGCCTGCACCGGACGCTGGAACAGTTGCTGCTGCTGGCGCGGGTCGAGGGCAGCCTGTCGTTCGACGATGGTGTGCAGTGCAGCGCGGAGCAGGTGGCGCGCCAGGCCATCCAGGACACCGGCGACAACCGGCGCATCGTCCTCAATGCCTCGGCGCGGGCCAGCCAGGTGCTGCTGGACATGCCCGGCGCCCTGGCGGTGGCGGCCTTGCGCAACCTGCTGGACAACGCCCTGCGCCACAGCAGCGGCGAGGCGCCGGTGGAGCTGGAGGTGCAGGTGGAGGACGAGCGGGTGGGCTTCCTGGTACGTGACCATGGCCCGGGGATCGCCGAAAAGGACCTGCAGCACCTGACCCAGCGCTTCTGGCGCCACGGGCAGAGCGAGGGCAGCGGGCTGGGGCTGGCGATCGTCCAGGCCATCGTGCAGCGCTGCGCCTGTTCGTTGAATTTCGAAAGTCGGGCGGATGGATTGCGGGTGTTGTTGCAGATGCCGCTCAAGACAGACTGATATAGCGCCTGCGCCCTAAATTTCTCCTTCCACCCAACGTTCTAGCTTGGACATAAGCAGTTTCCATGGCTGGCACGGGTGGGGAATGACGATATCGCGGCGCGGTTTCATAGCAGGTCTGGCGGTGACGGGCGCGGCGGTGCCGGCGGTGTACTACGCCCATCAGAAGCTGACCCATGACCCCGAGGACGATGTGGTCACCCCCGGCGAAGCCAGCGTCGAACTGGCGGATATCGCCGGCCAGCAACTGGGCAACCAGCTGCGCGGCATCTGGGACATCCGTTTCACCGGCGCCGACGGCGGCCTACCGGACCTGCCCCGCGAAGGCGTGCAGCTATACCTCGACATCGCCGCCAAGGGCCGCGGCCTGCGCGGCGTGCTCGGTACCCGCGAGAACCTCGAACAGCCCGGTCCCGCCAGCTACCGCGTGCTTGGCGACCTGGTCGGTGCCTCCACCGCCCAGGTGCGCTGGCGCCTGCTGAGCAACCAGGGCGGCCCGGGCTTCGAATGCATCGCCACCCTCGACGAGGTCTGGGGCGAGTTCGGCAATGCCGGCAGCGGTACTCTCAGCGGCCGCCTGCAGCGCCTCGACCGTTCCATGGTGTTGCCGCTGCAGGACAGCCATTTCGTTGCAGTGAAACGCATGGTCCCCGAGGCCCGCGAGCGCATCGCCTATACCCCGGAACTGCGTGCCTGGCTGATCAGCGCCGAACACCGTCTGTTCCACCAGCTCTGGCATGCGACCCGGGACAAGTGGCACCGCCTCTCCGAAGAGCGCCACGCCTCGCTACGCGGCCTGGGCTGGCAGCCCGGCCCGCGGGACAAGGAGCGCGACGCCCGCGGCCCGCGCAAGCACCGCAATGGTTCCGGGGTGGACTTCCTGTTCATGCACCGGCACATGCTCAAGGCCGCGCGCACCTTCCAGCCGCTGCCGTCATGGCCGCATTTCCCCTTGCCGCAACCGAACGTGGAATACGACCGCCACGGCTTCGCCCGCTATTTCGACAACCATGATGGCTACAGCGTGCCGCCGACCTGGCGTGCGCCGGGTGACAGTGACTACACCCAGTGGGTCGCGGCGATCAAGGCGCAGGAGACCTTCTGCAGCAACTTCCAGGTCTGGGAATCGCAGTACCAGGACCCGCAATACCTGTCGAAGATGACCCTCGGCGAGCTGGGTTCGGAACTGGAGATGAACCTGCACGACTGGCTGCACATGTGCTGGGCGTCGGTACCGCGCGACCCGTCCAATGGCGCGCCGGTGCCGTTCGCCCGGGATCCGTCGGACTTCGCCGCGCGCTGGTACGGTCCGGAGAACGATTTCCTCGGCGATCCGTTTTCCTCCCATGTCAGCCCAGTGTTCTGGGGTTTCCATGGCTGGATCGACGACCGCATCGAGGACTGGTACCGCGCCCAGGAGCGGCACAACCCAGGGCAGGTCGCGCGCTTGCAGGTCAATGGCGTGGAGTGGTTCGCGCCTGGGCGCTGGAACGAGGTCGAGGACCCGTGGCTGGGGCCGAGTACCCATGGCTGCAACACCACGCCGGGGATGTTCCCGGGCAAGTCGGTGGAGATGGATATCGAGACCATGAAGCTGGCGCTGCGCATCGTCTTTGCCAAGGACGACCTGCTGGAGCCGTTGCTGAAGCGGGTGCCGCAGCGGCCCTGGTATGCGCGGCATCTTTCGATGAAGGGGATAGGTTGAGGGGGTTATCGCGTCAGGCATTTGCACTCAGGCAGATACCCAAACCCACCGCCGCCAATCCTAGCGCGAAACCACCTGCCAGCCCCCACCCAACGCCTTGTACAAAGCCACGCTCCCCTGCACCCGAGCCAGCCGCAACTGCACCTGCTGATCCTGCGCCTGATACAAGGTCCGCTGCGTCTCCAGCACCGTGAGCAAGGTCTCCGCCCCCGCCCGATAACGACTCTCCGCCAGCTCGAACGCCGTCCGCGCCTGGCGCACTTCCTCGTCCTGCCACTGCCGCTGGCGGTCCACGCCTGCGATGCCGTTCAACGCCTTCTCCACATCGCCAAAACCCGCCACGATGCTGCCGCGATACACCTCCAGCAGCTCCTCCTGCGTGGCCCGGGCCTTGTCCCGTTCGGCACCGAGACGACCATTGTCGAAGATCGGCGCCGCGAGCCCGGCGGTCAGGCTGTAGTAGGGACTGCGCAGCAACTGGTCGAACACCTGCGCCCCCGATCCGAGGTCTGCGCCCAATGTCAGGCTCGGCAACATCGCCGCCCGCGCTACCTGGACATTGGCCCGGGCCGCAGCCAGCCGTGCCTCGGCGGCGGCAATATCCGGCCGCCGGCTGAGCAGGTCGCTGGGCACGCCCGTGCCGATCTGCGGCCAGTGGATGGCGGCGAAGGCTTCGCGGCTTGCCGGCAGTTGCTGTACCGGTTCGCCGAGCAGGGTCGCCAGGGTGATGCGGGTGTCCTGCAACTGCTGTTCGAGGAAGGGCACCTGGCGCTCCTGGGCCGCCACCAGGCTACGCTGCTGGGCCAGCTCCAGCGCGGTTGCGGAACCCGCGTCATGCCGGGTCTGCACCACCTTCAGCACGTCGCGGGCGTTGGTCAGGTTGAGCCGGGCAATGCTGATCTGCTCGACCAGCGCCAGGCTCTGCAGGTAGCTGCTGGCGACGCCGCTGAACAGGGTCAGCTCCACGGTCTGGCGGTCGAAGCGGCTGGCGTCGAGGCTGTGCAGGGCGCTGTCGCGGGCCGCGGCCTTGCCACCCCAGAAGTCCACTTCATAGCTGGCGCTGAGGCGGGTGCCGTAGGTGGTGTAGGTGCGTTCGCTGCGGCTGGCATCGATACCGTTGTAGCCGCTGCCGTGCAACAGGCGCTGGCGGCTGGCGTCGAGGCCGAACTTCACTTCTGGCAGCAGCGGCGCGCCAGCGATCACCGCACTGGCCTGGGCCTGGCGGACGCGGGCCATGGCCGCAGCGAGGTCGAAGCTGTTGGCCCGCGCCTGCTCGATCAAGGCATCGAGTTGCGGGCTGGCGAAGGCCTGCCACCACGGCCCGTCGGCGATGGGTGAGGGGGCTGTTGCGCCTTGCCACTGCGCTGGGGCGGGCGGCAAGCCAGCGTCCGGTTCATGGCTGGAGCAGGCGGCGAGCAGCACGCAGAGGGACAGGAGGCTGAGACGGCTGGGCACTTTCATCGATTATTCGCTTGTCAGGGCTTTGACCGGATCCATCCGCGCCGCCTTGCGGGCCGGCATGAAACCGAACACCACGCCGGTCATCACGGCGCAGGTGAAGGCGCCGAGCACGGCGCCAAGGGAGAAGGCCACGGCGATATCCGCCAGCATCAGCCCGCCGCCGATCAGCGCGGCGAGGACGATGCCGGTGACGCCGCCGACCATCGACAGCAACACCGCCTCGGTGAGGAACTGGCGCAGGATGTCGCGCTGGCGCGCGCCGGTGGCCATGCGGATGCCGATCTCGCGGGTGCGTTCGCGCACGGTCATGAGCATGATGTTCATCACCCCGATGCCGCCCACCAGCAGGGAAATCGCGGCAATGGCACCGAGCATCAGCGACAGGGTGTTCTGCGTGCGTGCCTCGGCCTGGATCAGCGCGGCGAAGTTGGTCAGCTCGTAGTCCTGCTTGCCGTGGTGCAGCTTGCGCATCAGGTGGTCGATGGCCGCTTCGGTTTCCTTCACTCGCGCCGAGTCGGCGGCGGCGATGGTCACGTATTCCGGGTCGCGGCTGCCGAACAGGCGGATCGAGGCGGCGGAGTAGGGCACCACGATGCGGCTGTCGCTGTCGGTGTCGCCCGAACTGGCGCCCTTGGCGACCAGGATGCCGAGGACCTGGAATGGCACGTTGCCGACCAGGATGTACTGGCCGATGGGGTTGCGATCGCCGAACAGCTTCTCCTTGACCTTCGGCCCGATCACCGCCACCGAGGCGGCGGCGCGCTCGTCGGCGTCGGTGAAGAAGCTGCCCTCGGCCACCGGCCAGTTGAAGATCTCCGGGAAGAAGGTGTTGTTGCCACCGACGTAGAAGGTGCCGCTGGCGTTGCCGTAGCGCACGCTCAGCTCGCTGCCGATCACCGGCATGATCTTCTTCACCTGGGGCAGGCCGGACAGTGCCTCGACATCGTCCAGGGTAACGATGCCCGCCGGGGCGTGCAGGCTGGCCGGCTTGCCGCTGAGGTAGAGGATGTTCGAGCCGAACGCGGCCATCTGCGCCACCACCTGGCGCTTGCTGCCTTCGCCCACCGCCAGCATGACCACCACCGAGGCGACGCCGATGACGATGCCGAGCAGGGTCAGCGCGGTGCGGAAACGGTTGATCCACATCACCCGCCAGGCGGCTTGCAGGGCTTCCAGCAACTCGCCCTTCCAGGCGCCGCGGCGGGTTGCGCCGCGGTCCAGGTGCTGGCGCAGTTCCTCGGCCTGCGGGCCGGCTTTGTGCACGGGCTGGCGTGGCTTTTGGTCTTTCGCCGAATCGCTGATCACCAGCCCGTCGCGGATCTCGATGACCCGTTGCGCACGGGCGGCGACCTCGCGGTCGTGGGTGATGAGGATGATCACGTGGCCCTGGCTGGCCAGTTCGTCGAGCAGGGCCATGACCTCGGCGCCGCTGTGGCTGTCGAGGGCGCCGGTGGGTTCGTCGGCGAGGATGATGTGCCCGCCGTTCATCAGCGCGCGGGCGATGGACACCCGCTGCTGCTGCCCGCCCGACAACTGGTGCGGGCGGTTGCCGGTACGCTCGCCGAGGCCCAGGCGCGCCAGCAGGGCGGCGGCGCGGGCGTGGCGCTCCTCGGCCGGTGTGCCGGCATAGATCGCCGGCATCTCCACGTTCTCCTGGGCCGAGCCGGAAGCGATCAGGTGGTAGCCCTGGAACACGAAGCCGAAGGCCTCGCGGCGCAGCCAGGCCAGTTCGTCGCTGTCCAGTTCGGCGACATCCTTGCCGGCGAACAGGTATTGGCCGCTGGTAGGGCGGTCGAGGCAGCCGAGGATGTTCATCAGCGTCGACTTGCCGGAACCGGAGGCGCCGACGATGGCGACGAACTCGCCGGGATGGATGGACAGGTCGATGCCGCGCACCACCTCGACTTTCGGCGTGTCGACGCCGCCGTAGGATTTGCGGATATCACGTAGCTCGATCAGGGGCGTGCTCATTCAACCCCCGCTGGCGACTGGCGCGCCGATCAGCAGTTGCTCGCCTTCGGCCAGGCCGTCGAGCACCTCTACCCGCAGGCGGTCGCTGAGGCCGGTGCGCACGTGGCGCTGCTCGATGCGTCCGTCGCGACCGACCACCTGGACCAGGCGTCGGTCGGGCTGATCGCCGTCGTCCTCCAGGGCAGCCAGTGGCGCGGTCAGCACGGCGCTGGCCTGGCCGGCGACGAAGAACACCTGGGCGGTCATTTCCGCCATCAAGCTGTTGTCCGGGTTGTCGACGTCGAGCAGCACGGTGTACAGCACCACCTTGCCGGTGCTGCCGCCACTGCCGCTGGAGGATCCGCCGCCACTGCTCTGCATGCTCGGGTCGAGGGGCTTGGGCGGGATCGGCAAAATCTGCCGCACCGTGCTGAGCCAGCGCCGCTTGCCGCCGGCGAGGGTGGTGAAATAGGCCTGCATGCCCGGTTTGACATGACCGATGTCCGCCTCGGACACCTGGGCCCAGACGGTCATCGGCGACAGCTTCGCGATACGCAGGATCAGCGGCGTCTGCTGCTGGGCGTTGAGGGTCTGGCCCTCGCGGGCGTCCACCGCGACCACGGTGCCGGACATCGGCGCGTAGATCCGCGTGTAGCCCAATTCCGCCTCGTCGCTGCGCAGGCTGGCCTGGGCCTGGAGGATCTGGGCGCGGTACATGTCGATGCGCGCCTGGGTCACCTTGAGCTGGGCGCGGGCGGTCTGCACGTCTTCCTCGCGGGTGGCGCCGCCAGCGGCCAGGCTTTGCTGGCGTTTGTACTGCTGCTCGGCGAGGGTGTACTGGGCTTGCTGTTCAGCCAGTTGGGCCTTGAGGTTGTCGATGGAATAGCGTCCGGCATCGAGCCTGGCCTGCTGGGTCGAAGGATCGATTTCCACCAGCAACTGGCCTTCCCGAACCTGATCGCCGGGCTCCACGTGCAGTTTGCGGATCTGTCCCGAGGCCTGGGCACCTACGTCGACATAGCGCCGTGGCTGCAGGGTGCCGAGGGCGGTCACGCTGCTCTCGATATCGCCACGGGTGACCGCGACGGTGCTCAGCGGGTCATGGCCCGGCAGGGCTTTCCAGGCCACCAGGGCACCAAGGGCGGCCAGGCCGAGGGCGCAGATCAGCAGGCGGCGTTTGAAAGTCGGACGTCTCATGCGGGGTTCCAGCCAGAGGGATTGGAGGCTCCCAGGTAGACGAGAGGCCCATGCCTTAATTTACCCGCGGGGCGGCGGGCGCCCGGGCGGAGAGGGTGGGCATGTTACGGCGAAACATTCAAATACGTGTGAGAACCATTTACAGATACCCGATATATCGTTTCGGATGGAACGAAGCGGCAATCCGCTACTTCAACAAATTCTTGACGCTTCCTTGATTTCCGCCGGTTTCCCGTCAACTATCAAGTGAAGCTCCCAGGAAATGCGCCCCGGCGCGGCTGTCTTGACCAAGGATCGTTCCCCCAAACCACCGTACCTGGTCAACGACGATGCCCGACAAATCCTTGCGAATCCTGCTGGCCGATGCGCATCCGATGCAGCTCATGCAGCTGGAGAAGATGCTCAACGGCATGGGTTACTTCCGCATCGCCCCGGTCCAGTCCTTCGAAGACCTGCAGCACCTGGTGCAGAACGCCTTGCTGCCGTTCAACCTGCTGATCGGCAATATCGACCTGGCCAGTCATGCCGGGGTCGACCTGGAGCGCTTCTGCCGGGTCAACGTGCAGATCCAGCATGCGCTGCTGTACGAGTCGCAGCACCTGAAGATGCCGCCGGTCCCGCCGGGTCAGCGCCAGGCGGTGAGCATCAGCCTGCCCAAGGTGCCGGATGACGAGACCCTGCATGCCTTCATGGCGCTGGTGGATGCGCCGCGGGTGATCGGCCAGCTGCCCCATCCTCCGGGCAAGGCGCTGCGGGTTTCTGCCAGGCGCTCGCACAACTTCGGCCACACGGTGTTTTCCCGTCCTTCTTGAGGCGCCTGCGTGGCGCTGCATTTTTGATATGCTCTGCCCCCTCGTTCAGGCGCGCCCGGCGGCGCGCGGTCCCGTTCATTCCTGCGGAAACCCCTATGACTGCCAACGATTCCGCGCGGCTCTCGCGCGGCGACCACAAGACCCTTGGCCTCGCGGCCCTGGGCGGTGCGCTGGAGATCTACGACTTCATCATCTTCGTGTTCTTCGCCCTGACCTTGAGCCAGCTGTTCTTCCCGCCGGAAATGCCCGAGTGGCTGCGCTTGCTGCAAAGCTTCGGGATTTTCGTTACCGGTTACCTGGCGCGGCCGCTGGGCGGCATCCTCATGGCCCACTTCGCCGACCACCTGGGGCGCAAGAAGGTGTTCAGCCTGAGCATCCTGATGATGGCCCTGCCGTGTCTGCTGATCGGCCTCATGCCGACCTATGCCGAGATCGGTTATGCCGCGCCGCTGATCCTTCTGGCCCTGCGCATCCTCCAGGGCGCTGCGGTGGGCGGCGAGGTACCGAGCGCCTGGACCTTCGTCGCCGAGCACGCGCCCGTGGGACGTCGCGGTTATGCCCTGGGCTTTCTCCAGGCGGGGTTGACCTTCGGCTACCTGCTGGGTGCCCTCACCGCGACCTTGCTGGCTCGTCTGTACACCCCCGAGGAAATCCTCGCCTACGCCTGGCGGTATCCGTTCCTGCTGGGCGGGGTGTTCGGCGTTATCGGCGTGTGGCTGCGCCGCTGGCTCAGCGAGACCCCGGTGTTCCTTGCCCTGGCCGAGCAGCGCAACGACAGGCCGGTGGAGTTTTCCCTGCGCGCCGTGCTGCGCGAGCATCGTCGGGCGCTGATCCCGGCGGCGCTGTTGACCTGCGTGCTGACCTCGGCGGTGGTGGTGCTGGTGGTGATCACGCCGACGGTGATGCAGCAGCGCTTCGGCATGGCGGCCGGACAGACCTTCGCACTCAGCAGCATCGGCATCGTCTTCCTCAATATCGGTTGCGTGCTGGCCGGCATGCTGGTGGACCGCATCGGCGCCTGGCGCGCGCTGATCCTGTATTCGCTGCTGCTGCCGCTGGGCATCGGCGCGCTGTATGGCAGCCTGGTGGCGGGTTGGGACACGGTAGGCGTCGCCTACGCCCTGGCCGGCCTGGCCTGCGGTGTGGTGGGGGTGGTGCCGTCGGTGATGGTCGGCCTGTTCCCGGCGCGGATCCGGGTGTCGGGGATTTCCTTTACCTACAACGTGGCCTATGCGTTGTGGGCGAGCACCACGCCGTTGATGCTGATCGCGCTGATGCCCTGGAGTCCTTGGGTTTGTGTCGGATTCTGTGCGGTGATGGGATTTGTCGGGATAATGACGGCGTTGTATTTCAGCGGGCGGGAGCGTCTCTGCGCGGAAGAAGACCTGGCCCTGGCCAACAACTGAAACCGAGAACGCGGCTCAGGGCCGCGTCACCCTGAAATGAAAAGCCCCTCATGCGAGGGGCTTTTTTTGGGCTTACATATTCGGGTAAGTCGGGCCACCCGCGCCTTCCGGCGTCACCCAGGTGATGTTCTGCGAAGGGTCCTTGATGTCACAGGTCTTGCAGTGCACGCAGTTCTGGGCGTTGATCTGGAAGCGCTTGCTGCCGTCTTCCTGGGCGACCACCTCGTATACGCCGGCCGGGCAGTAGCGCTGCGCCGGTTCGTCGTACAGCGGCAGGTTGGTGCCGATCGGGATGCCGGCGTCCGCCAGTTTCAGGTGGCACGGCTGTTCTTCTTCATGGTTGGTGCTGGAGAGGAACACCGAGCTCAGCTTGTCGAAGCTCAGCTTGCCGTCAGGTTTCGGATAATCGATCTTCTTCGAGTCGGCCGCCAGCTTGAGGCAGGCGTAGTCCGGCTTGGTGTCGTGCAGGGTGAACGGCAGCTTGCCGCCGAACCAGTTCTGGTCGACATAGTTGAACGCCGCGCCGAAGATCGGGCCGAACTTGTGCATCGCCGGGCCGAAGTTGCGGCTGGCGAACAGTTCTTCATGCAGCCAGCTGGCCTTGAACGCGTCGACGTAGCTGTTCAGCTGGTCGCCGCCCTCGCTGCCGGCCAGCAGGGCATCGGCCACCGCTTCGGCGGCGAGCATGCCGGACTTCATCGCGGTGTGGCTGCCCTTGATCTTGGCGAAGTTCAGGGTGCCGAGGTCGCAACCGATCAGCGCGCCACCATTGAAGACCATCTTCGGCAGCGAGTTCAGGCCGCCCTTGCAGATGGCACGGGCGCCGTAGCTGATGCGCTTGCCGCCTTCCAGGTATTGCGCGAGCACCGGGTGGTGCTTGAGGCGCTGGAATTCGTCGAACGGCGACAGGTAGGCATTGGAGTAGGACAGGTCGACGATCAGGCCGACCACCACCTGGTTGTTTTCCAGGTGATAAAGGAAGGAACCGCCGGTGTTCTCGTTGCTGGTCACGTCCAGCGGCCAGCCGGCGGTGTGCACCACCAGGCCTTGCTCATGCTTGGCCGGGTCGATTTCCCAGATTTCCTTGAGGCCGATGCCGTAGTGCTGGGCGTCGGCGTCGCTGTCCAGGTTGAAGCGCTTGATCAGCTGCTTGCCCAGGTGACCGCGGCAGCCTTCGGCGAACAGGGTGTACTTGCCGCGCAGTTCCATGCCCGGGGTGTACATGCCGTCCTTCGGGTTGCCTTCGCGATCGACACCCATGTCGCCGGTGATGATGCCGCGGACCACGCCGTTGTCGTCGAACAGCACTTCCTGGGCGGCGAAGCCCGGGTAGATTTCCACGCCCAGGTTCTCGGCCTGCTGGGCCAGCCAGCGGCACAGGTTGCCGAGGGAGATGATGTAGTTGCCCTGGTTGTGCATGGTTTTCGGCACGAACAGGTCAGGTACCTTGATCGAGCTGTCGCCGTTCTTCAGGACGTAGATGTCGTCGCGCTTGACCTCGGTGTTCAGCGGCGCGCCGAGTTCCTTCCAGTCGGGGAACAGTTCGTTCAGGGCGCGCGGCTCGAAGACCGCGCCGGAGAGGATGTGGGCACCGACCTCGGAGCCTTTCTCGACCACGCAGACGCTGATTTCATTACCGGCTTCGGCGGCCTTCTGCTTCAGTCGGCAGGCGGCGGACAGGCCCGCCGGGCCTGCGCCGACGACGACCACGTCGAATTCCATGTATTCGCGTTCCACAGGTTCTCTCCTACTCAAGGCTCATCAGGTTTTTCTTTGTAGTGGGTGCAAGGCGGTCACGTCGAAGGGGGCGATTCTGTAGCTTCGGGGGATGACGTACTACACCGCTTTCTCTTGGCCGCGCATTATATCTACACCACTTGCGCGGTCCAATACAAACGTTTGTTTGAATTTGCCGCAGCCCAGTAAAATCAAAGAGGCGCGGCTGGAAGCTGGCGGTTTTGCCGTATTGACCGGATTGGGCGTTACGGTCAAGATACGGGCGGTTTTACGCTCGCCGTAGGCTGACCGTCGGATGCAGGAGCACCCCTAAAGACCTGGCAAAGAGCAGGGCAGTTATGCCAAACCCCGCTGTGTAGTGGAGTTTACACGCCACGACAAGAAATGGCCTTGGGGTTTTGCGATGAAGGGTCGGATCGGGACTGTTCAGTCAGTCTAAATTCGTCTCGCCGTGATCGTCTTTCGAGGTGACGTTTTTAGAGGTGCCCTTGTACCCACGCGCAATCGCCGGCTTCGGCCCAGGCGACATTCTTTTCACCGGAGAGTAACGAGGAATCCATGAAGGTTCTTGTAGCTGTCAAACGAGTGGTCGACTACAACGTCAAGGTTCGCGTCAAGGCGGACAACTCCGGCGTC
>JAIRVG010000086.1 GCA_031253995.1 Paucimonas sp.
CAGAACGCTATCTGATATTCAGGACCTGTCATGTCACGTTCCAGTACTGCCATCGAGCCAGTAAGCTTTCGCGAAGCGCTCGGGCACTACGCCTCCGGCATCACGGTGATTACCTCCCAGGTCGAGGACGAGCCGATCGGCTGCACCTGCCAGTCGTTCTACAGCGTATCGATGAGCCCGCCGCTAGTGTCCTTCAGCGTCATGTGCAACTCGGCGAGCTACCCGAAGATCCGCCAGGCGGGCCGATTCCTGGTCAATATCTTGTCCGGTGAGCAGGTGGGTATCTCCAACCAGTTCGCACGCAGGGGCACGGACAAGTGGCACGGCGTGGAATGGCAGGCATCGCCGCTGGGCAACCCGATCATCACGGGCAGCCTGCACTGGCTGGATTGCGAGATTCATGCTGAACATGCGGCGGGCGATCATCTGATCGTGATTGGCGAGGTGAAGGCGTTGAAGCTGCAGGAAGTGGCGGCTGGGCAGCCGTTGCTGTATTTCAAGGGGCAGTACCGCAACCTTGCCGCCTGCTGCGCGGGGTGAGTGGCACGGTACCGCTCAGCAGGTGAAGGTGCCTGAGTCGAGATCGGTTGGGTCTGCATCGGAGAGGTTGACACTCTCGCCGAACTATATCGATCTGTCTGCCAGCGCCTCAGCAGCCTTATTCCTTCACCTGGCAAATCCCGTTTGCACGATTCTTCCCGGTGTAGGAAACGCTCGGAGAGCCGTCCGGGTTGATCGACAGCGAGATCGTCACCCCGCTGCCTTTCGCCTCGAAGTAGTTCTCGTTGAATTTCTTCAGCTTGCCCTCTTTGCCATTGATGTAAATCGGACCGCCCTTGTCAGCGTGCACCTCTATGTTTCCCGGACAGGTTGCATTCACCAGCGGAATGCCGGCCTGGGCCAAGCCCGATGCTGCCAGCAAAACAAATAGCATTAATCGTTTCATCGAACGCTCCTTGAGGTGATTGATCGAGAGGGAAGCAGTAGCCCAGTTCGGCACTGCCCGCCAGCGTACTCCCCTATGACTCACGCCCGCCGACGTACCGCTGGCTGAGGACAAGAAGATCACGCCAACCGTGAAGCGGAACACCGCTCGGGGGCTCCGATAGATCGCACGGTGACTGTAGAAGCTGGCTTGCCTGCGAAGGACCGCGTAGCGGTCCCAAACCCATCCAGCACGAGCCTCAGGTCGACGAGATCCTGGATTCACTGCGCCTGGTCGATCAGGTTCATCCAGATGTTCCGGGGTGACAGGTTTTGGGACCGCTACGCAGTCCTTCGCAGGCAAGCCAGCTACTACAGGAGATCGCGTCGAGCCAGTTGGGATAAAAGGCTGACCCGGGGTTCACCCGCAAGAGCTGTCCAGGGGTTAGTGACTATCAGTGAAACGTAATAACAATAGGAGAAGGCTGCCCGGAAACACCGGGAGAACCATTTGCTGAACAGTCCCTGTTATTGCAAGTGATAGTCGCCGGCAACCCAAAAGAAGTACTGACCTTCGTATACCAGGTGCCGCTGATCTTCTGATGCTTGAAAGTCAAATTGGCGACACTGAAGCTTTGATTGTCATCCACAGCCCAGTTGATGTCCTTCACCCCATTGGTACAGGCGCCAGCGGCGTTATTCGAGTCAGTCATGGGTACCTTGACCTCTCCCTGAGGCGGAACGGTGTAGGTACTGCCATTCTTCGGGCTGTGCATGCACTGGCTGTTGAGTTGCTTCACGTACTTCGTCTGATTGCTCGCATTCTTGAAGTACACCGTGTAGTCCTGCGAGGCCATGACTTGCGAAGAAGCGAGCATGAAAAATGAAACGAGCGCAGCACTTGAGAATGATTTCTTCATAACAACTCCATGTTTTTGAATATTCCATTGGTGAGGAAAAACCTCATGCGCAGCTTGACGGTCAAGCGCGCGAAATGACTATAGACAGCAGGTTTACCCTGATCAAGCCAGCACAGGCCGTCTCGATCTGTGCTGGAAGGGCCAGACGTCCAGATCCCGGCAGCGCTGCAGAGCGGGGTCGACCTCCGATTTTGCGCCGTCAACGGATCCCTGCCCTGAAAGAACCGGAGATACGACGTCAACCGCCATACAACTGCCGTCATACCTATGCGACAATGCGCGCCAATGTCTGGTCTCAACCCCGCATTCATCGCCCAACAGCTCGGGCATGGCGTGCAGATGCCTTCATCGGCGCCTGCACGCTGGATCAACTCGTCCAACGACTGGCAGGCGCTCGCAAAGCTCCGGATTGGTCCGAAATGGGTCCGCAGCTGCGACGAAGCCACGTAAGTTATTGATAGGTAACCCCTTTGATCTCCACCGCTAACATCACCATGCAGTTCGGTGCAAAACCCCTGTTCGAGAACGTCTCCGTCAAGTTCAACAACGGCAACCGCTACGGCCTGATCGGCGCCAACGGCTGCGGCAAGTCGACCTTCATGAAGATCCTCGGCGGCGACCTGGAGCCGAGCGCCGGCCAGGTCATGCTCGAACCCAACACCCGCCTCGGCAAGCTGCGCCAGGACCAGTTCGCCTACGAGCAGTTCACCGTGATCGACACCGTGATCATGGGCCACGAGGAGCTGTGGAAGGTCAAGGCCGAGCGCGATCGCATCTATTCGCTGCCAGAAATGACCGAGGATGACGGCATGGCCGTCGCCGAGCTGGAAACCGAGTTCGCCGAGATGGACGGCTACACTGCCGAATCCCGCGCCGGCGAGCTGCTGCTCGGCCTCGGCATCCCGCTGGAACAGCACTTCGGCCCGATGAGCGAAGTCGCGCCAGGCTGGAAACTCCGCGTATTGCTGGCCCAGGCGCTGTTCTCCGATCCGGAAGTGCTGCTGCTCGACGAGCCAACCAACCACCTGGACATCAACACCATCCGCTGGCTGGAAAACATCCTCACGGCGCGTAACAGCACCATGATCATCATTTCCCACGACCGTCACTTCCTGAACTCGGTCTGCACCCACCTGGCCGACCTGGACTACGGCGAGCTGCGCCTGTTCCCGGGCAACTACGACGAGTACATGACCGCGGCCACCCAGTCCCGCGAGCAGCTGCTGGCCGACAACGCCAAGAAGAAAGCACAGATCGCCGAGCTGCAGACCTTCGTCAGCCGCTTCTCGGCCAACGCCTCGAAAGCCAAGCAGGCCACCTCCCGCGCCAAGCAGATCGACAAGATCCAGCTGGCCGAGGTCAAGCCTTCGAGCCGGGTCAGCCCGTTCATCCGCTTCGAGCAGACCAAGAAGCTGCACCGCCAGGCGGTGACCGTGGAGAAAGTCTCCAAGGGCTTCGAAGACAAGCAGCTGTTCAAGAACTTCAGCTTCACCGTCGAAGCCGGCGAGCGCGTCGCGGTGATCGGCCCGAACGGTATCGGCAAGACCACCCTGCTGCGCCTGCTGGTCGGCGAGATGGCAGTGGACGCCGGCAGCGTGAAATGGACCGAGAGCGCGGAAGTGGGCTATTACGCCCAAGACCACGCCCATGATTTCGAGGACGATGTCAGCCTGTTCGACTGGATGGGCCAGTGGACCCAGGGCGAGCAGACCATCCGTGGCACCCTCGGCCGCATGCTGTTCTCCAACGACGAGATCCTCAAGTCGGTCAAGGTGATCTCCGGTGGTGAGCAAGGCCGCATGCTGTTCGGCAAGCTGATCCTGCAGAAGCCCAACGTGCTGGTAATGGACGAACCGACCAACCACCTGGACATGGAGTCCATCGAGGCCCTGAACCTGGCCCTGGAGAACTACCCGGGCACGCTGATCTTCGTCAGCCACGACCGTGAGTTCGTCTCGTCCCTGGCCACCCGCATCATCGAGCTGAGCCCGGATGGCGTGGTGGACTTCAGCGGCACCTACGACGATTACCTGCGCAGCCAGGGCGTAGTGGTCTGATCAACGCGAGCCGGGCCGTCCCACATGCTGGGAACGGCCCGGCTCGTTGTCGATTAATTCGTTAGCCTGCTTTCTTTTATTCCCGCACGCAGCCATCATGTAGGCCTTCAACCGCTCGCCTGCGAAAGAAACCCCATGTCTGCCGCACCCTCTGCTTCGCCCTCGTCGTTCTCCGTCACCCTGCAGATCCTCTCGATCGTCTTCTATACCTTCATCGCCTTCATCTGCATCGGCCTGCCGATCGCGGTGCTGCCCAGCCATGTCCACGATGTGCTGGGCTACAGCGCAGTGGTGGCGGGCCTGGTGATCGGTATCCAGTACCTGTCGACCCTGCTCAGCCGGCCCATGGCCGGGCGCCTGGCGGACAGCCTGGGAACGCGGCGCAGCATCGCCTACGGCCTGTTCGGCATCGCCGGCGCCGGCCTGCTGACCTGGGCCTCGGCGCTGGTGGTGGACCTGTCGCTGCTCAGCCTCGTGCTGTTGCTGGCCGGACGGGTGCTGCTGGGGATCGCCCAGGGCCTGATCGGCGTCGGCACCCTGAGCTGGGGGATCGGTCAGGTCGGCGCCGAACACACGGCGCGGGTGATCAGCTGGAACGGCATCGCCTCCTACGGCGCGATCGCCATCGGCGCGCCGCTGGGCGTGATCCTGGCCGGCGAAACCGGTTTCTGGAGCATCGGCCCGGCGCTGACCGTCCTGGCGGTGATCGCCCTGCTGGTGATCCGCACCCAGCCATCGCTGCCGGTGATGCGCGGCGAACGCCTGCCGTTCTGGGCGGCGTTCGGCCGCGTGGCGCCCTGCGGCCTGGCGTTGACCCTGGCCTCCATCGGCTACGGCACCCTGACCACCTTCGTCACCCTCTTCTACCTGGAGCGCGGCTGGACCGGCGCGGCCTGGTGCCTCACCGCCTTCGGCATCTGCTTCATCGTCTCGCGGCTGCTGTTCGTCAATGCGGTCAACCAGTGGGGTGGCTATCGCGTGGCCATCGCCTGCATGGCCGTGGAAACCCTCGGCCTGGCCTTGCTCTGGCTAGCACCTTCGCCGCTGCTGGCGCTGGTCGGCGCCGGGCTGACCGGCTTCGGCCTGTCGCTGGTGTACCCGGCACTGGGCGTGGAAGCGATCAAGCAGGTGCCGCCCACCAGCCGCGGCGCGGGACTGGGAGCCTATGCAGTGTTCTTCGACCTGGCCCTGGCGATCGCCGGACCGGTGATGGGCTTCGTCGCGGCCCACCTCGGCTACGCCTGGATCTTCTGCGTCGCCGCCCTGCTCTCGCTAGTCGGCGTGGGCCTGGTGCTGACGCTGCTGCGCCGTTCCGTCACTCACTGATCGGCAGTGTGCAGCCCGGCGCGAGCGGAGACGCCGAGGGCACGATTGAAGAAACGCGTGGCCTCGGACTGCAGCGAAAGGTGAATGCCGACCCGGTCGACCCCGTCGGGGTCGTTGCACAGCGCCGGCATGCGCGCACGCTGGCTGTCGTCGCAGGGCGACATGAAGACGAAGTGCCCCGCACCCTCCAGGCGCCGGTAGTTGGGCGTGACCGGCAGTTTGCGGGCCAGGGCCTCGGCGTTCTTGTCCACGGCCAGCAACTGGTCGTGGTCGCCGCTGTAGATCAGTGACGGTACGTTCACCTCCGCCAGCGCCTGGCGACCGAAACTCAGGCTCAGCGGGGCCATCAGCAACAAGGCGCGGATCCGCGGGTCGGCCTCGGGCAGCAGGTCATCGCGGTCGGCGATCACTTCGCCGTGGCGGGTGCAGGCGTCGGCGTCCAGCGGGCGTTCCTCGCAGTAACGCCGCAGGCGCTGCAGGTCGGGCCGTGCTCCGGAAAGAATCAACGCGGTTTCCGCACCCGCCGAGTAACCGATCATGCCCACCTGGTCGCCGCTGACGTAGGGCGCAAGCAGCGGATCGCCAAGGGCAGCGCTGATCGCCGCGCTGATCTGCAACGGACGCCCGTAGAGATTGCTCAGGGTGCCAAGGCGGCTGTGGTCCTTGTTGTTGTCGCCGGGATGCACCGCAGCGACCACCACGAAACCGCGCCGCGCCAGGGCACTGGCCAGGTCGTGCAGGGCCATGGGGGTGCCGGTGTTGCCGTGGGACAGGGCCAGCAAGGGGAAGCGCCCCATCACCACCGGGGCTTCGGCGGCGACGTACAGGCGGTAGCCGTCGATACGGCGGACATGGGGCTGGCCGCTGCTTGGATAGAAGGCCAGCACCTGCATCGGTTGGCCATCCAGCGGATCGGGGACGCTCATGCGGTGCAGGCCGACGTTCCAGTGCTGCGCCGGTTCCGCCTGCACCAGCAGGCTGCAACCCAGCGTACAGAGCACCAGTAACGTCCGTAGAACCCGCATGTTGTTTCACCCTGCCACAAATGGCGTGACCCGCCCTATGCCAAGCATAGAGCGGGCCAGATCGGCACGGATGAAAGCTGGATGAAACTGCTGACAGCTGGATCAGGCTGCGGCGAACAACTCGTTGGCGATCTGCGCCTGGGCCGCCTGCATGGCGTTGTTGCGCGGTTCTTCGCCGTAGGCCAGGCCATGGGCACGGACGAACTCGACGTCGGTGATGCCGATGAAGCCGAGGAACACCTTGAGGAAGTCTTCATGACCGACACCGGTCGGCTGGCCAACGTGCAGGCCACCGGCAGTGGAGACCACGATCACTTTCTTGTCGCCGCACAGGCCTTCAGGGCCTGCCTCGGTGTAGCGGAAGGTCTTGCCGGCGACGGCGATGCGGTCGATCCAGGCCTTGAGCTGGCTGGCGATGCTGAAGTTGTACATCGGGGCGCCGATGACCACGGCGTCGGCCTCCAGGAACTCCTGCAGGGTGTCGGCGCTCAGTTTGGCTTCATGGGCCAGGGCGGCGTCGCGCATTTCTTCCGGGGTACCGGCGGCCATCAGGGTGGCCGAGGAGAAGTGGCTGATGGCATCGGCGGCCAGGTCACGGTAGACCACTTCAACCGACGAATCTGCGGCCTGCCAGGCCTGGACCACTTGCTGGCTCAGTTGGCGCGAGGCCGAGTTGTCGCCGAGGATGCTGGAGTCGATGTGCAACAGTTTCATGGGTGCTCTCCTTGAATGAGGACCGCTGGTCGGCGATCACGATGGGGAGAATCCTAACGGCAGAACCAATAGCTGATAAGATCGCAAAATTGCGTTAGTTCGTCCCACTGATGGAACAATCATGCAAGACCTCAATGACCTGTTCTACTTTGCCCGCGTGGTCGAGGCCGGCGGTTTCGCCGCCGCCGGACGCCAGCTGGGCATCCCCAAGTCGCGCCTGTCGCGACGTATCGCCGAGCTGGAAGAGCGTCTTGGCACCCGTCTGTTGCAGCGCACCACCCGGCAACTGAAGCTGACGGCGGTGGGCGAGCGTTACCTGCGCCACTGCCAGGCCATGCTGCTGGAGGCGGAAATGGCCGACGAGGCGGTGGCCAGCATGACCAGCGAGCCCCGCGGACGCTTGCGGGTGTCGAGCCCGGTGGGCCTGGCCCATGAGTTCCTGCCCGGCGTCATCACCCGGTTCCTGCATCTCTATCCGCAGGTGCAGTTGGAGATGATCCTGGTCAACCGCCGTGTCGACCTGATCACCGAGGGCATCGATGTCGCCCTGCGGGTGCGTGACCTGGGCGACGAGGATCCGGCCCTGGTCACCCGTCGT
The DNA here is from genome assembly GCA_031253995.1 of Paucimonas sp. GTDB lineage: Bacteria > Pseudomonadota > Gammaproteobacteria > Pseudomonadales > Pseudomonadaceae > Aquipseudomonas. Next base: position 7,565 of record JAIRVG010000086.1, read on the forward strand.
CTCAACCGCGCGCAGATGCAGTTGGTGGCGTCGCCGGCCTTCGCCCGCGAGCATCCGGTGCAGCACCCGTCCGAGCTGGCCGGTTTGCCGGTGCTGGGCGCGGTGGAGGCGGATCGCCTGGTGCATCTGCGCCTGTCGGATGCCGATGGCAATCGCGAGGACATTGCCCTGGAAGCACGCCTGGGCATCGACGACTTCGTGGTGCGCAAGGCTGCCGCCCTCGCCGGCCTGGGTTTCACCGCCCTGCCCCTGCTGCACTGCGAGGCGGAACTGGCCAGCGGCGAGCTGGTGCACCTGCTGCCGGACTGGTCGATGCCCAGCGGCTATCTGCAGGCGGTTTATCCGCACCGGCGCGGCGTGCTGCCGGCGGTGCGGGCGTGGATCGATCACCTGGTGGCGTCGTTCGAGGAATGTGGAGAGCGTTATGTCTGATGGAAACCTGAGTGAAGAACAGGTCGCGGCCTTCTGCCTGGCGTTGCCGGGGGCGCGGGAAGACTATAAATGGGGCGGTGTACGGGTATTTTCCGTGGCCGGGAACAAGATGTTCGCGGTGATGGATCTTGCGGGCGCGGGGCTGTCGTTCAAGGTCGACAAGGACCTGTTCCTGGGGTACGTGGACATGCCGGGGGTGAGACCGGCGCCGTACCTGGCGCGGGCGCACTGGGTAAGTGTGGCGCGGCCGTATTCGTTGGGGCGCACGGTCATGGAGGATTTGCTGAAGCGTTCGCACCAGCTGGTGGTGGGGAAATTGCCGAAGCGGGTGCAGGTGGGGTTGCTGCTCGACTGAAGACCCTTGCTGTTCAGGGCCTGTATGCGGGCCTCACGCAACACGTGTAGGCCCCAAGAGAAACACAAATCAGAAGATATGCCGCCACTGCCCCAGGAACAGCCAGTCCACCCACACCACCTGGTGCACCAGCACGATCAGCCAGAACACCACCTGGTAGGACAGCTTGCGCGTCTTGTGCCGCCACACCTGCTGCGCCACCAGCGCCCCAGGCCAGCCACCGAGCAACTCGGTGGCATGCAGCAGCTTCTCCGGAATGCGCTGACCTTGTGCCAAGGCCTGGCGCTTGTCATGCCAGTACAGCCCGGCACACACCAGACTGGCCAGGCCATACGCCAGCGCCAACAGCCAGGACTGACCGACCAGCCCCACCTTCAGCGCCCCGCCCAGCGGCAGCAGGCAGAGCACCAAGAAGGCCAGCAGCTTGAGGCGCGGATACCTCATCAGCCGTGGGCCACCGACCAGTCGACCCAGCCGAACAGCCAGGTGGCGATGATCAGCAGGCCGAAGCCGATGCGGTACCAGGCGAACACCGCGTAGCTGTGGCTGGCAATGAACTTGAGCAGGCCGCGCACGGCGATCATGGCGAAGATGAACGACACCACGAAACCAATGGCGAAGACCATGAAGTCTTCCGGCTGGAACAGGTCGCGGTACTTGTAGCCCGAGTACACCGCTGCACCGACCATGGTCGGCATGGCCAGGAAGAACGAGAACTCGGTGGCCGCCTTGCGCGACAGGCCGAACAGCAGGCCGCCGATGATGGTCGAGCCGGAACGCGAGGTCCCCGGGATCATCGCCAGGCACTGGGCGCAGCCGATCTTCAGGGCATCGGTCCAGCGCATGTCGTCCACTTCCTCGACCTTGATCACGTGCTCGCGACGCTCGGCCCAGAGCATGATCACCCCGCCGATCACCAGGGCCACGGCCACGGTGACAGGGTTGAACAGGTATTCGTGGATCAGGTCGGCGAAGGCCACCCCCAGCACCACGGCCGGGAAGAAGGCGATCATCAGGTTGACGGTGAAGCGCTGCGCCTGGCGCTGCCGGGGCAGCCCCACCACCACGTCGATGATCTTGCGGCGGAATTCCCACACCACCGCCAGGATCGCGCCAAGCTGGATGATGATGTTGAAGGCCATGGCCCTTTCACCGCCGAAGTTGATCAGGTCGGCCACGACGATCTGGTGGCCGGTACTGGAGATCGGCAAAAACTCTGTCAGACCCTCGACGATACCGAGAATCACTGCCTGCATGGCGGTCCAAAAATCCATCATTCCCCCGTGAGGCGATGCGCGCGGCATGCCTCGTTGTAGTTTTGGTTACTGTCTTTCCAGGCCCAGGCACGTTGCGCGGCCAACGACAAAAAAGCCGGCGCGCCCTTCAGGTTGGCGCAAGAAGGCCGAAATCCTATCAGAGCCGTCGGCCAAACGCTGCCGCGGATATGTAATGGAACTGCCGAATCAACAACTTAGGCTTTGGTCGAGTAGGTCGAAGCGGCAAAGCGTGCTTGGATGCCGGTGACAATAACAAGAACTCGAGGCGACCTTCATGAAGACTCTCCGTACCCTGTCCATCAGCCGGCGCCTGTGGCTCATCCTGGTGCTGGCCGTGGCGATGCTGGTGACCCTCGGGTTGCTCATGCTCAACCAGATCCACAGCGACCTGTACAAGGCCAAGGCCGAGAAGACCCGCCATGTGGTCGAGACCGCCGCCGGGGTCCTGGCCTACTACCAGGGCCTCGAAGCCGCCGGCAGCCTCGGCCGCGAAGCCGCCCAGCAGCAGGCGCTGAATGCCGTGCGCGGACTGCGCTACGACAAGAACGATTACTTCTGGATCAATGACCTGGGTCCGAAGATGATCATGCACCCGACCAATCCCAAGCTCGACGGCCAGGACCTGTCCGCCATCCGCGACCCGGACGGTTTCGCCCTGTTCAGCGAAATGGTGGTGCTGGCCAAGGCCAAGGGTGCCGGCAGCATCGACTACCGCTGGCCCAAGCCCGGCGCCAGCGAGCCGGTGGAAAAGACGTCCTATATCCAGCTGTTCCAGCCCTGGGGCTGGATCATCGGCTCGGGCATCTATATCGATGACATGCAGGCCGAGTTCTACCGCCAGTTGCGCGATGCCTCGCTGGTGGGCGCCAGCATCGCGATCATCCTCGCCCTGCTGGTGATCATGATCGGCCGCAGCATCGTCCTGCCCCTGCGCGAGGCGGAAGAGGCCATGGCCACCATCGCCAGTGGCGAAGCCGACCTGACCCGCCGCCTCGACACCCACGGCAACGACGAGATCACCCGCCTCGGCCAGCACTTCAACAGCTTCACCGGGCAATTGCAGCAGGTGGTCAGCCGCCTGCGCAGCGCCGCCCACGAACTGGACGGCTCCGCCAGCAGCGTCGGCAGCACCGCCGAACAGACCCGCCAGTGCAGCGAACAGCAATCCCAGCAGATGGAACAGGTCGCCACGGCGATCAATCAGGTCAGCCATGCAGTGCAGGATGTGGCCAGGCATGCCGAACAGGCTTCCAGCGAGACCAGCGCCGCCCAGGGCTGCGCGCGCCAGGGCCAGCAGAGCATCCATGGCAGCCTGCGCAAGATCGACGAACTCTCGACCACCATCGACCAGGCCGTCCATGTGATCCAGGCCCTGGCCAGCCAGAGCACGCGGATCGGCAGCGTACTGGAAGTGATCCGCTCCATCGCCGAGCAGACCAACCTGCTGGCCCTCAACGCCGCCATCGAGGCCGCCCGGGCCGGCGAACAGGGCCGGGGCTTTGCCGTGGTCGCCGACGAGGTGCGCCTGCTGGCCCAGCGCACCCAGCAGTCCACCGCCGAGATCCAGTCGATGATCGAGCACCTGCAAGGCCAGTCGGAGGCGGCGGTAAAAGCCATCGACGCCAGCAGCCAGGCCTCGCGGGAGACCGTGGAGCAGGCCAGCGAGGCCGGCGCCAGCCTGGATGCCATCAGCCAGGCGCTGCACAACCTCACCTCGCTGAATGCATCGATCGCCAGTGCGACCTTGCAGCAGTCCCATGTGGTGGAAGAGATCAACCGCAATGTCACGGAAACCGCCGGGCTGTCCCGCGAGACCGCCCTCGCCGCCCAGCATTCCAGCGAGTCGGGGCGCGCCCTGAACCGGCTGAGCACCCACCTGGAACAGGTGCTGGGGCAATTCCGGGTATGAAAAAACCGCCGATATCCTCCCGGGATATCGGCGGCTCAAGGGTTCAGCGGTTTATTTCGGGTTGCAGTCTGCGGCTTCGTACTGCTCCACGGTGAGGTTATCGGGCCGCAGTTGCTCGATGTTCCATTCCCGTTTGTCGCGGTGTTTCTTCATCAGGCAGATGGTCTGCAGGCGCATCGAACGGTCCCTGCCGCCCCAGAACTCCGCACCGCGTTTCTCGGCCAGGGCTTTCTGCTTGATTTCGGCCATCATCTTGTCGGTCTGGTCCGCGCCGATCTTGCGACCGCACTCGGTGGGAATCACTTCCAGCGACATGATGGTCTGGTCGCCGTACTCGGCGAACTTGCGCGCCACCCACCTGACCGAACTGACATATTGCTTGCACTGCGACGAGCCTTCGTGCCCCCAGCCACCAATCATGCCGTCGTCGGTCCGCGGCGTGTTGCAGCCATCGGCCAGGGACTGCTCATGGGAGACATTGGTGCGGATAGGTTCAAGGTTGTAGTTTTCCTTGTAGCGAACTGGCAGGCCGTTCACCACCAGGGCGATGTGACAGACGTACTGACGGCGCAGGGTGTCGTCGCGGTTATTCCACTTTTCCGCCCCGCCAGGCAACGCGAGGGCCTTCTGCTTCAGCTCGGCGAACGCCTTGTCGGTCTGGTCCGGACCAATCTGGCGGCCGCAATCGGTAGGCGTGACCGAGACCGAGTCGACCCAGCGACCCAGGTAGGAGTCGTAGCGCCGGATCCAGACCACATCCTCGAAGTACTTCGAGCACTGCTTCGGATCGCCGCCCGTGCCCCAGCCGCCAGCGGCGACTTCACCGGCCTTGGCACCCGGTGCGGGCTCGGCGGGTGGCACGGGATCCGCTTTGGCGTCACAGGAGAAGGTCACTTTTTCGTTCTGGTTCTTTGGGAAACGAACCTGGACCACCGCGACATCACGCCCGGTCTTCTGCTTGTACTCGGCCTGGTTCTTGAGCGCCGCGGCACGGTTTTCCGAGGTGGTGTAGTAGAACGCATCCACCGGCACGATGCCGCTTTGCGGATTGGAGAAGCGCACTTCGGGGTAGGTATTGAAGGCTACCCGCTGATTCGGCTGGGCCTCCATGGCCCTGCGCGCCTTGAGAAACTCCGCGAAGGCCTGGCTGCTCTCGGCACTGTTCTCGGTTCTCATGTCGAACGCGCAGCTTTCCCCACCGATGTACTCGGGCCTGTTGAGGTTCGGATTGAAAAACTTGTCGGTCCAGTTGTCGCCGTTGACTTGCTCGTCCGCACAGCGGCCTTCGTTGCGCGGTGTCTTCGAGTTGTCGCCACAGCCTTTGTCGGCGCGATCGTATGCCCAGGCATCCGCCGGGATGGCGCAATCTAGGTAAACCTTGTCCGCACTGTTTTCGGTCTCCCAGGCTGGCTTGACCACCATGCCGATACCGTAGGTCGGCCAGTCATCGCCGCCCATGACCACCGGATCCCGGAACTTGATATCGGCGCGGGCATAGGTCGCCGCCGAGGCCCCGGAAGCCAAGGAGTTCGGGGGCGTGTCGAATACGAAGAAGTCTCCCGCCTTGCCGCCGTTATCTTCCGGCCGCCTGACACCACGCATGGTCAGGCCGTTACAGAAGTGGGCAGCCTGGCGCTCGCCATTGGCACCGACGCAGTAATCCGAAGTGTCGTTGTAACGTTTTTCCAGCCGCTGTACGGCCGATTCGCAGGTTTCCGCATTGGCCAGCGCCACCTGCGCCAACAGCGGCAAGGTCACCAGCAATCTCCAGCCATCAATCCGTCTGTTCATCTTCCTGTCTCCTGAGACTACCGGGGCAGCTCTTCGGTTAGGGGATCGACGCAACCACGACCTGACAGCCACAACTCGACGCCGCAAGGACAATCTGCGCGATAAGCAGGGAGGGCGAAACTGGCAAAAATGTCAGGTAGAGGAGGAAACCGACCGAAGGATTCGATGCTCCGGCCCCTGCCGGCAGCGAACTGACGACAGGGGCATGAGGCACCTCAGTAGCGCTTACTTGCCGGCATCGGAAGGCAGCGGATTACAGATGTACGGCAGGCTGAGCGACGCCGCATGGGAAACATAGGGCCGCGCCGGCTCTATGTTCCAGGTTTCCTTGCGTGGCGTGCCCACCACGTGGCAGACGAACTGCCGGCGCATGGTGCCGCCGTTGTTCGCCTCGTTCCAGCGCGGGTCCTTGCCGTATTTCTCGTACAGCTCACGGAACGCCCGGTCGGTCTGGTCGGGCCCCATTCGCCTGGCGCATTCCGTCGGCTTGACCTGAAGCGTCCAGATCATGCCGTAGCCCGGCTCATCGCGCTGCACCCAGGTGGCACTCTCGATGTACTGCGCGCAGTAGGAGGGTTGGGCTTGCGCCTGGGCTGCGGCGGCAGCGGCAGCCGCCGCCTGGGCCTGGGCCGAAGCCGCCTGCGCAGCCGCCGCCGCTTGTGCCGCTTGAGCGGCCTGTCCGGCCTGCGCTGCCGCTTGTGCAGCCTGGGCCGCCGCCGAAGCGGACTGGGCGTAGGCCGCAGCCTGGGCGGCGGCTTGAGCAGCCTGAGCGGAAGCCTGGGCAGCTTGAGCAGACTGGGCGGCCTGAGCAGCCTGCGCGCCTTGGACAGCCTGGGCCGCTTGGGCCGCCTGCGCGGCCTGAGCAGCTTGAGCCGCCTGGGCTGCCTGCTGGGCCGCGAGTTGCGCAGCTTGCGCCGCCTGGGCTGCCTGCGCAGCGGCCTGGGCGGGGTTTACTACCGGCGTGGTACCGAAGCCAGGTGTGGACGCCTTGCCCGCCTTGCAGAACCCGGGGGAGCGACTGTAGCCGGTAAAGCCCGGCTGCTGCTCATCGCAGAAGAACTGTGCCTTCTCCCCGGGGAACCTGGGCAACTGGACCCGGATGACCGGCCGGTACTCGCCCATTTTCGCCAGGTAGTCGGCCTGGTTCTTCAATGCCTCGGCGCGCCCGGCCGGTTCGGTGTAGATAAACGCCATGACGTTGGCTTGCGCAGGGATGGAAACCATCACCTCGGTAGGCATGGGGAACCAGGTGGACCCGACCAGGCGCCGGGCCTGCAGGAAGCTGGAAAATGCCATGGCTCGCCCATCACGCCCCCGACTCTGGGACATGTCGAACGCACACTGCTCGCGATATTGGTTTTCACCCGCCAGGGTTCCTCCCGACTGCTTGTTATAGCGATCGACCCAGGCCTGGCCGTTGTTGATGCCAAGTGCCTGGCAATGCTGCTCGCGCTGGGCCGTTACCGCATTGTCGCCACAACCGCGGTCATCGCGCTCGTAGGTCCATCCATCCATGGGATAGGCACATTGCAGGTAGGTCGGCTGCTGCCCGCGGCACAGGTTGGCCGTAGGCGTGGTGATATAGCCATTGTTGGTCCGCACCGCCAGGTCCGGGAAGTTGATGTCCGCCCGCAGGTAGGAATAGGACTCGGCGCCCTTCGCCTTGCTGCGTGGGCTGGGAGTCCAGACGTCATAGTTCTCTCCCTTTGCCGGATCGGCACGGGTCGTGCCCCTGATCAGCAAACCCGAGCAATTGGAAGCGCTTTCGCCATCGGGGCAAGTATTCGCGGTGTTGTTGTAGAGTTCCTGAATGAGCTTCACGGTTTCCGCACAGGTCTCCGCCCGTGCCACCGACCAGGGCAACAGCAACGACAGGACCAGGAGCAGCGGGGTTTTCACGGTTCTCGTTCGCATCGCAAGGTTCTCCTTTGCATGCTGAATTAACGATCTCCGGCGACAGGAAAACCGCAAACCTCTGACCAACGCCTCGCGGCCAAGCCTGACAGAAAGCATCCAAATGGATAACTGACAAAAATGTCAGTCCTGCCCTGCCAAGCGCTGTCAGAAAAATCCCATACAGGTACAATCCGCCCCCATCTTTCCCGCCCGTTTATCAATCCGTTATCAAGGAGCGCCGATGTCCGGCCTCGAATGGCTCGCAGTGGCCTTCAGCGCTTTCTCCGTGTGGCTCACGGTGAAGCAGAATCCCTGGTGCTGGCCTGTAGGCCTGATCGGGGTGCTGCTGCTCGGTTGGCTGTTGCGCGATACCCACCTGTATTCGCAGATGGCCCTGCAAGGCGTCTACGCCGTGCTGCAGGTCTACGGCTGGTGGCAGTGGACGCGCCCGGACGATACACGCGAGGCGCGCCGGGTCAGCCTGCTGGCCCCGGCCCAGATCAGCGCCGGGTTGCTGGCCGGCCTGCTGATCAGCGCCGCCCTGGGTGCGGCGATGAGCACCTGGACCGACGGCGAACAGCCCTGGCTGGATGCGGCGATCACCGGCTTCAGCTTGGTGGCGCAGTGGTGGATGGCGCAAAAGCGGGCGCAGTGCTGGGTGCTTTGGATCGTCATCGACGTGGTCTGCGTCGGCCTGTTCCTCTGGCAGGGCCTGTACCTGACCGCCGGCCTGTACGCCCTGTTCACCTTGCTGGCGATCCAGGGGCTGCGTGAATGGCGGCGCGATCCGGCGCTGGTCGGCGCATGAAGGTCCTGGTACTGGCGGGTCCCGAATCCAGCGGCAAGAGCTGGCTGGGCGCGGAAATCCAGGCGCACTTCGGCGGCGAACTGGTGGGTGAATACGTGCGCGACTTCATCGACGAACAGCAGCGCGATACCTGCTACGCCGATATCCCGGCCATCGCCCGCGGCCAACTGGCCCGCGAGGACGCCGCGCGCCTGCGCCAGCCGCCACTGCTGATCCTCGATACCCACCTGCTGAGCAACATGCTCTGGAGCCGCACCCTGTTCGACGACTGCCCGCAATGGCTGGAGCAGGCGCTGCTGGAACGGCACTACGACCTGCACCTGCTGCTTAGCCCCGAAGGCGTGCCGTGGATCGGCGACGGCCAGCGCTGCCAGCCGGACCTGGCGCAGCGCCAGGTGTTCTTCGAGGCCAGTCGTGACTGGCTGCAACGCCATGGCCAGCCCCTGCAGATCATCAGCGGTGACTGGAGCGCCCGGCGCGCCACCGTGCTGGCGGCCGTGCAGCAGTTGCTGGACGGCAAGCCGGCGGACTGTGCCACCGAGTGTTAACCCGCTGAAACACCCTGCCCGGTTTCACCCCGCGACCCAGAGCCTGCCCCACGGCGCCCGGCGCGACTGTTACATCCTTGAAACAGCCCCCTTGCCAGCCCTGTCGGCAGGCCTTGCGCCAATGTTTGCAGGCTTTCCCGCCGTAGCCTGTATCAGCAGGTTTACAGTCATCGCGACGTATTCCCGTCACATTCACGCAACCCACTGATTTCCCGCAAGAAACAAAAAGCGGCACAGCTTCTGCTCTATCTCTCGCAACGCTGAACAGGCCCAGCGACCAGAAGAAGGAAGCGCCACCGTGCTGACTCACAATAAACGCCTGCTTCACCTCATGTTGATCGGATGCACACTCGGTGCTTCCCTCCTAGCCGCCCAGGTCCAGGCCGAAGGCAATGGCGTGATCGTCCTGACCCGCGACGTCAAGACCCGCCCGGCCATCCGCAGCGACCGCCCTGATCCCGACCCGACGACGGTCAATACCAATTCCTCGGCCCGGGTGATGAGCCAGACCAACGAGCTGAGCGACGGCGACTTCGCCGGAATCGCCAGCGGTGCCGGCGTGACCCGCATGATGGTTCCGAATGCCGCCGGGGCACGTGTCGTCAACTCGGTACCGAGCACCCTGCCTGGCATGGGCAGCCTCGGCGCAGCCAGCGGTGGAGGCGGTGCAGGCGCAGGTGCAGGCATCTCCAACCGGGTCGGCTCTGCGGTAGGTGCCGGTCTCGCTCCCCTGCAAATGCTGACCGGGGGCGCCAAATAAGATGAAAACCAGCCTGCTCTACCTCGCCCTGTTCTGCACCAACGCCGCCCTCGCCGCCTCGCCGGTACAGGACAACGCCAGCGTCGACAGCAGCGCCGCCAACTACCAGGGCAACCTGTCGATCAACCAGGCCGCCGGCGACCAGCAGCAGCAGGCCAACGCCCGCTCCATGGCTATCGGCCATGAAGCCAGCGCCAGGACCACGATCATCCAGCGCATCGACACACCGTCCAGCCGTGCCATCGATGCCAACGCCAGCATCTCTGGCAACGCCTTCAGCAATGGCAGCGGCGTCCTGGGCATCAACCAGTCCGCCGGCGCCGCAACGCAACAAGCCAACGCGGTGCGCATCAGCATCAGCGCCGTACCGCAAAGCATCGATGACAGCGTCCTGCTCCAGCAGAACGTGGCGCTGTCCAACAGCTCCGATCCAACGAGCAACGCCCCCGGCAGCCGCCAGGTCAACACGAGTGACCAGGCATTCACCGGCAGCCGCGGCGTCGTCCAGTTGAATCAGAGTGCCGGGGTGGGCAACCGAATGGCCAACACCCTGAGCATCCGGGTCGCTGACTGACCCGAAATGGCAACACAACACTTAACCTAAAAAAGATAATGCGGAGAAACACCATGAAACCAACACTGGCACTCAAGCCCCTGGTATTCGCACTCGCAGCGGTCATGGCAGTTGCTGCACAAGCGGGTGGACGCAACGACAACCACGGCGGTCATAACGGCGGCCACAATGGCGGTCACGACAACACCGAAAGCATCCTCCTCAACCTCCTGCTCACCGCCGGCTCCGCCGCCACGGTACTGGATGCCCAGTCCAACACCAGCAACTTCGTGAAAAACGAAGGTACTCGCAACACCGCCAACATGGACAACTCGGCCAATGGCTCGCAGGGCAACCTGGGCGCCAACACCGCGGCCGGTGATGGCAACCAGCAGGACAACATGGGTGCAATCGCTACCGCAGATGAAAACTTCATCTTCGGCAGTGCCGTGGCTCAAGCCGTGTCGACCCAAAGCAACATGGGCAACACCGTCAAGAACTACTCCACTCGCAACAACGCTACCCTCAACAACTCCGGCAACGGCAGCTCCGGCAACATCGGCATCAACGTCACCGCCGGCGACTTCAACCAACAGAAAAACAACCTCGCCATCGCCGTATCCGGCGGGCGTGTGGCCGCAGCCGCCGCTGGTGCCAACCAGGCCGTCAGTGGCCTGAAAGTCACCAACGAAGCAGACGCCACCTACGACACCAAAACCCTCTACTCCGGCTTCGCGGCCTGGGGCAGTTACGAGGGCAATGGCGTGGGCTATGTGGAACGCAAAGACGACGATCGTGGCGGTCATAACGATCGCGGCGGCCACAACCAAACCCAGAAAGATCCTCTGAAGTTCCACGAGGAAGGCGACTTCGCGCTGTACGGCATCGCCTCGCAACAAGTCCTGGTGAAAACCGGCTGGGCCAACCCAGTGGTCAACAACGCTTCGCTGACCAACTCGCTGAACGGCGTGTCGGGCAACATCGGCGCAAACGTGTCGGCCGGCAACGGCAACCAGCAAAACAACTCGCTGTCCATCGCCTCGGGCTGCCGTGCCTGCACTGGCATGTAACAGCCTCGATCGGGGCCCTTCGGGGCCCCTTTCTTTGAATTCAAGGGATGGGGAAGAACATGCGCGCGCTCCTGCTCTCGCTGCTGGTGGTTCTCGGTGCACAGACTGGCGAAGCCGCCGCCGCACAGATGGCGGTCGCAGCCCTGCCGGGCGGCACGGTGATCTACAAGCCGGTACAGAGCATCCGCGAACGCCGCTTCGCCAACCTCGTGCAACAGAAGACCGATTTCAGCTGCGGCGCCGCCGCCCTCGGTACCATCCTCAAGCAAGCCTACTGGCTGGATGTGGACGAGGCGCACATCATCGAAGGCATGCTGGCCCACGCCGACGAGCAGGCAGTGCGGACCCAGGGCTTTTCCATGCTGGACATGAAGCGCTACGTCGAAAGCCTGGGCATGCGTGCCCGCGGCTACAAGATCCCGCCGGAAACCCTGTCCAGCGTGAGCATTCCGGTCGTGGTGCTGATGGACATCCGTGGCTACAAGCACTTCGTCGTGCTGCAGCGCACGGAGAAGGACTGGGTCTACATCGGTGACCCTGTCCTGGGTAACAAACGCTACAAGTTCGACGATTTCGTCAAAGGCTGGAACGGCATCATCTTCGCCGTCATCGGCCCCGGCTACGACAAGGCCAACGCCCTGCTCATGCCGCCGGAACCCCTGACCGCCAAGCACCAGCTGAACAGTTTCAAACCCATCGACGATGCCCAGTTGATGGAGTTCGGTTTCATCCAGAGCGACTTCTTCTAATTCAAGAAAACGTGAGCTGGAAGCTCCAGGGAGCATGCGATGAAGACTTCAAGCTGGGTGGCAGCACTCTGCGTAGTTGCCAGCCTTCCCGTTCACGCACAATTCAAGCCGATCGAAGTCCACGACCAGGAACTGGCGCAACTGCGCGGACGCTACGTGATGCCTGGGCGCATCATCAGCTTCGGCGTGGTCATGAGCAGTACCTGGCAGAACGTCAATGGCGACCGCATCGGTGCCACCGCCTCCCTCCAGGTGCAGCAAGCGACCTTCAAGCCGCAGTTCTACGTGTCCACCACCAGCGAGGCCGGTAGCGGTACCTCCGCGGCGCAAGGTTACGGCAACGTGACCGGCGGCGCCGGCCTGGGCAGCGGCCAGGGCGTGACCCAGGTCACCCGCGCTGCCGGCGACTACAACAGTTCCTACAACAATGTGCAGATCAACGTGAAGGAAGCCAACCAGGCACCGGCCCTGGATGCACCGCAAGGCCAGGCGCTGGCCAGCGGCAGCATGATCAACGCCAGCAACGGCGCCGGTTCCATCAGCATCGCCTCCACCGCCACGGGCATCCAGATGGGCATCCAGGCCGCCAACGGCCAGGGCGCCAGCCTGCAACGACTGGCCGATGGTGGCGTGTTGCAATCCACCACCCTCCTCGGCGGCAGCAACGCCGTCAACAACCTCACCCAACTCAATGTCGTGCTGCGCAATAACATGCCCTCCGCAGGCGCGCTGAACTGCAGCCTGGATCAACTCAAAGGCCTTCGCATTTCCGGATATTGATCTACGCTCTGTTGCAACTTATTGCGCAGTTGGAAAGGACGGCTGACCTATGCATCGCTCGTTGTCATTCAATGCAGTTGTTTGTCTGAGCACACTCGTCCCTTCGTCGCTGCTCTACGCGGCGCAGGATCCCCAGGTAGAGGCCCTGAAACAGGAGTTGCAGGCCCTCAAGCAACGTTACGAACAGCAGCAACAGGCCCTGATGGTGCTGGAGCAGCGGGTCCGCCAGGTGGAAGACCAGCCTGCCGCCGCCCAACCCAAGCGCCTGGTACGTTCCCCCGCAGCCAAACCCAGCCAACCCACGGGCGACGGTCAGTCTGTCGCCGCCGCGGGCAGCAGTTCCTACGGCCAGTCCCTGCAGGACGATTCGCAGCCCGCGCAAAGCGTCTCCAACCTCTATGACGAGGCCAGCGGCTTCTTCGGCGGTGGCAAGTTCAGCATCGAGACCGGTCTCACCTACTCCCGCTACGACACCAAGCAACTGGTGCTCAACGGTTTCCTGGCGCTGGACTCGATCTTCCTCGGCGACATCAACCTCGATCGCATCAAGTCCGACACCTGGACCCTGGACCTGACCGCGCGCTACAACCTGGACAACCGTTGGCAGTTCGACGTCAACGTGCCCGTCGTCTATCGCGAGACCAAATTCCAGTCCGGCGGAGCCAGTGGTACGCCGGATGACGCCGGCGGCGCGGCCAATGCGCTGTCGGAAGAAAGCGTGACCCGCGACCCGACCATCGGCGACGTCAACTTCGGCGTGGCCTACAAGTTCATGGACGAGTCGGAATATGCCCCGGATGCGGTGTTCAGCCTGCGGGTCAAGGCGCCTACGGGCAAGGATCCCTATGGCATCAAGTTCCGCACCTCGCCCACCAACAGCAGCCTGAGCTACCCGGAATCGCTGCCCACCGGCAACGGCGTCTGGTCCATCAGCCCGGGGATCTCGCTGGTCAAGACCTTCGACCCGGCCGTGTTGTTCGGCAGCCTGTCCTACACCTACAACCTGGAAGAATCGTTCGACGACACCAGCACCACCGAGAACCAGAAGGTGGGTGGCAAGGTCAGGCTGGGTAACAGCTGGCAGATCGGCGCCGGGGTTGCCTTCGCCCTGAACGAGAAGATGAGCATGTCGTTCTCGGTGTCGGACGTGATCCAGCGGCGTTCGAAGATCAAGCAGGATGGCGACTCGTCCTATACCTCCGTGATCAACAGCGACGCCAACGCGGCCTACTTCAACATCGGCATGACCCTGGCCGCCACCCCCAACCTGACCATCGTGCCGAGCCTGTCCATCGGCTTGACCGACGATGCGCCGGACTTCTCCTTCGGCCTGAAATTCCCGTACTACTTCTGAGAAAAGCCAAAGGGGACCGTTCAAGGTCCCCTTTTCTTTTGTGGCGATTCAGCTCCTACGGTCAGCGAATGCCTAGCGGATCTGATGCTTGTGCAGCAACCGGTAGAAGGTCGGCCGCGACACCCCCAGCACCTTCGCCGCAATACTCAGGTTGTCACTGTGCCGGTTGAGCACATCGCACAGCGCCTGACGCTCGGCCTGGTGCTTGTAGTCTTCCAGCGTGCCCATGGGCGCTATCACGTTGTGCTGTTCATGCAGCCCCAGGTCCTGCGGCTCGATCTGCCGCCCTTCCGCCAGCACCAGGCCGCGGCGCACCCGGTTGGCCAGCTCGCGCACATTGCCCGGCCAGTCATGCCGGCCCATGGCACTCAGGGCACCTTCGCTGAAGGTCCGTGGCCGGCGCCCGGTTTCCTGGCTATAGAAGCGCGAGAAATGACTGGCCAGCATCGACAGGTCGCCATGCCGGTCCCGTAGCGGCGCAGTCACCACCTGCAGCACGTTCAGGCGGTAATACAGGTCTTCGCGAAAACGCCCGGTGACAATGGCGCTTTCCAGGTCGACGTGGGTCGCCGCCAGCACCCGCACATCCACGGCGATCGGCTGGCTGCCGCCAACCCGCTCGATATGCTTCTCCTGGAGAAAACGCAGGAGATTGGCTTGCAATTCCAAGGGAAGATCGCCGATCTCGTCGAGAAACAGCGTGCCACCGTTGGCCGCCTCGATCCGCCCGACCTTGCGCTGGTGGGCGCCGGTGAACGCGCCCTTCTCATGGCCGAACAGCTCGGACTGGATCAGGTGCTCGGGGATCGCCCCGCAGTTGATCGCCACGAAGGGCTTGTCATGGCGCAATGACTGGCGGTGCAGGGTTCGCGCCACCAGCTCCTTGCCGGTGCCGCTTTCGCCGCGGATCAGCACTGGCGACTCGGTGGGCGCCAGCTTGCTCAGCAACTTGCGCAACTCGCGGATCGGCCGGCTCTCGCCCAGCAACTCGTGCTCCGGCTCCTCGGCTTGGGCCGCGCCCTTGCTGCCACGCAGGCGGCCCATGCCGAAGGCCCGGCCGAGGATGACCTCCACCCGCGACACGTCGAACGGCAAGGTATGAAAATCGAAGAACCACTCGCAGACGAAGTCACCCACCTTCTGCGCCCGCAGCTCCTGGGGGCTGAGTACGGCGATCCATTCGGCGCCGCTGCGGCTGATCAGGTCCTTGACCGCTTCCGGGCGCTGCAGGTGCGCCGCCTGCAGGCGCAGCAGGCCGACATCGCATCGCTGCTCCAGGGCACCCGCCAGGGTACAGCTGTGCACATCCCAGCCGACGCTGCGCAAACCGGGGAGAAGACGGTGGCAGTCGTCACAGGGATCGACGACCAGCAAGCGGCGTTGCGGGGCGGGCTCGTGCATGATCTTTCCTTGACGTCAATTATTGGAAAGTCGATTGGAAACAGTATCTTGGCTGACCTGCCTGTAACGGTAGCAACGAACGCCAACACCTCCCCTACCGTCTGTCCGCCGAAAAATTCAATTACATTTACTTCATGGAATTTTCCTTCCAATTCAACGTCACAAGCGCCAGGAAAAAAACAGATGTCCGGGCGTTGAATAAAAAATTTCTCGAACGGTGTGACTTACCCCGTTACTTCGGACATCAGTACAAATAACCTGCCGCCGCGCACGATGCGCCGGCAACTTCAATTTCGCTGTCTGGGACCATAGAGAGACCGAACCCATGAACGCTCCGCTGCGTGTCAACGAAGCCCTGCTGATTGCCGACCACGCCTTCGAACCTTTCCAGTGCGTTGCCTGGGATGTCCCGAACGGTTCCGGTGAGCTAAGCCTGGCGGTGATCGACAGGACCAGCAACCGCATTGGCAGCAAGCAAGTATCGAGCAGCACTTACTCCGACCCGGCGCAATGGGCAGACCTGATCGAAGAAGTCCGCTCCGAACTGCGGCAAAAGGGTTATGACCTGCAACCCTGGAGCAGGCCGCTCTAAGCAGCTGTAAGCTGCAAGTTATAAGCCGCAAGAAAGAGCAATCCGCGGCGCCACTGCTTTCTCTTGAAGCTTGTAACTTGCAACTGATCCAAGCAGCCGCAAGTTATAAGCGGCAAGAAAGAGCAATCCGCAACACCGCTGCTTTCTCTTGCAGCTTGAAACTTGTAACTTGCAGCTGCGGTTACCGCAACTCATCGATATGCCGATAGTCGGATTGCAACTCATCGGCAAGCTGGCGGGCCCGCCCCAGACGAATCGGCGCACGCTCTACATCGATCAACAAGGTGTCGCAGGGCAACGCCCGTACCTTCTTTTCCATGCGCAACCGCCCGTCCGTCAGCACCAGGCAACGTTGGCGCTCGCCAGGAAACTGCCGCTGGCGGCGTAGCAGCCATTCTCGCGCTTCCTCCAGCGCAGCCAGCAATGGCGTCCCCCCTCCCGCTCCCAAACCTGCCAGCCATGGCTGCAAGGCCGCCGAGGCCTTCAGGCCGTGACGCTGCCAGCGCGGCGCATTGCCGCTGGCAGTCAGCAGCGCCAGGCGCGCGCGGGCGCGATAGGCCTGGTCGAAGAAGGTCGCCAGTACGCCCTTGGCCCGGCTCAGCGCCTGATGGCGCCGGGTCGAGGCCGAGGCGTCGACGATCACCAGCCACAGTTCGGGGGGCTCGGCGCTGCGCTGCTGCCAGCGCAGGTCGCCCCGCTGGCGTGGACGTCCCTGCAGCAGGGTCGCCGGCCAGTCGAGCCGGCCCTGCCCGGCCGGGCGCCCACGGCCGCGCGGGCCCTGGGCGAGCCGACCGGCCTTGGGCCTGGCATCCGCGCTGGCGCGGGCGCGGATGCTCAGGGCTTTTTTGGCCAGCTCGGTACCTCGCGCCGGGCCCCTGCCGCCACGGGCTGGGCAGGCATCTCGCCCCACTGCCCGCTTTGCGCTTGCGGTGTTTGTGGCTGGGCACCGGCCTGCGGAGGCGTTGCCGGCGGCTGCGCACCGGAATCATCGCGCGCCTGGCGGCGATGACGCAGGGCAAACTCTGCTACCGCCTCGATATCCGCATCCTCGATCGCCGCCGCGCCGCGCCAGGCCGCGTGGGCCCTGGCGCCGCGCCACCAGACCAGGTCGGCACGCAGGCCATCGACACCGGCCTCGAAGCAGCGCGCGGTAATCACGTCCAGGGAACGATCATCCAGCGCGATCGCCGCCAGGCGCTGCCGCGCCTCCTGGCAACGCTGGCGCAGTTCACCCTGGGCCGTTGCCCATTCGGCGCAGAACGCCGCCGGATCGCTGTCGAAGGCCAGGCGCCGGCGCAGGATCTGCCCGCGCGCCTGCGGCAGCGGCTGGCCCTGCAGGGCGACGTTGAAGCCAAAGCGATCCAGCAACTGCGGACGCAACTCGCCCTCTTCCGGGTTCATCGTGCCGATCAGCACGAAGCGCGCGCTGTGCCGGTGGGACAGGCCGTCGCGCTCGATGCGGTTGGTGCCGCTGGCGGCGACGTCCAGCAGCAGGTCCACCAGGTGATCCGGCAGCAGGTTGACTTCATCGACGTAGAGCACGCCGCCATCGGCCTTGGCCAGCACGCCGGGAGAAAACTGCACGCGGCCCTGCCCCAGCGCGGCATCCAGGTCCAGGGTGCCGACCAGGCGTTCCTCGCTGGCCCCCAGCGGCAGGGTCACGAACGGCCCCTCGCCGAGCAGGTCGGCCAGGCCACGGGCCAGGGTGCTCTTGGCCATGCCCCGCGGGCCCTCGATCAGCACGCCGCCGATTTTCGGGTCGATGGCGGTGAGGCACAGCGCCAGCTTCAGCTCGTCGGCGCCGACCACCGCGGCCAGGGGAAAGTGCACGGGTTCAGTCATTTCAGGTCTCTTCCTCGCCGTCCAGCAACTGTTCTTCGAGGGCCTGGCGGTAGTCGCCGGGCTCCTCCCAGAGGCCACGCTGCTGGGCCTCGACCAGGCGCTCGGTGATTTCCCGCAGCGCCTCGGGGTTGTGCTGGCGGATGAATTCGCGGGTCGCGGCGTCGAGCACGTAGGCATCGGCCAGCGACTGGTAATGATGGTCGTCGATCAGGTGGGTAGTAGCGTCGAAGGCGAACAGGTTGTCCACCGTCGCCGCCAGCTCGAAGGCGCCCTTGTAGCCGTGGCGCTTGACCCCGTCGATCCACTTGGGATTGAGCGCACGGGCACGGATCACCCGGTTCAGCTCTTCCTTCAGGGTACGGATGCGCGGGCGCTCCGGCTGGCTGTGGTCGCCGTGGTAGCTGGCCACCGTGCGCCCGCCCAGGCTTTCCACGGCGGCGAGCATGCCGCCCTGGAACTGGTAGTAGTCGTTGGAATCGAGCAGGTCGTGCTCGTGGTTGTCCTGGTTCTGCAGCACCGCCTGGACCTGGCTCAGCCGCTTGGCGAAATGGCCACGGGCCTCGGTGCCGTCGTCGGCGCCGCCATAGGCATAGCCTCCGTGGTTGAGGTAGACCTCCGCCAGATCCTCGCGGCTGTGCCATAGGCGCCCATCGATGGCGTTCTGCACCCCGGCGCCATAGGCCCCGGGCTTGGCCCCGAACACCCGCCAGCCGGCCTGACGCCGTGCCTGCTCTTCGTCCAGGCCGCTGGCCAGCAGTTCGGCGCGCTCGCTGCGCACCCGCGCCGCCAGCGGGTTGAGGTCGTCCGGCTCGTCCAGCGCCGCCACCGCCTGCACGGCGGCGTCGAACAGCTTGATCAGGTTGCCGAAGGCGTCGCGGAAGAACCCGGAGACCCGCAGGGTCACGTCGACCCGGGGCCGGTCCAGCAGGCTCAGGGGCAGGATCTCGAAGTCGTCGACCCGATGGCTGCCCGCCGCCCACACCGGGCGCACACCCATCAGGGCCATGGCCTGGGCGATATCGTCGCCGCCGGTGCGCATGGTCGCCGTGCCCCACACCGACAGGCCGAGCTGGCGCAGGTGGTCGCCGTGGTCCTGCAGGTGGCGTTCGAGGATCAGGCTGGCCGAGGCGAAGCCCAGGCGCCAGGCCGTGGCGGTGGGCAGGTTGCGCACATCGACGGTATAGAAGTTGCGCCCGGTGGGCAGCACGTCAAGCCGACCGCGGCTGGGCGCGCCGCTGGGGCCGGCGGGGACGAAGCGACCGTCCAGTGCGGCCAGCACGCCTTGCATCTCGGCGGCCCCGCAGCTGTCCAGTTGCGGGGCGACCTGCTCGCGCAGTGCGTCGAGCACGGCGTGGACGTCCTGCCAGCGCTCGTCCTGCGGCAATTCCAGGGTGCCGCCCAGGGCCTGCTCGATCAGTTGCGTCGAAAGGAGCTCCAGGCGCTCGCGGGTATCACCGGCCGTCCGCCAAAGGCTGTCGTCGAGTACCGCCAGCATCGGCGGCCGCGGGCCCTGCCAGGCCTCGCCCAGCTCGCAGTCCAGCGGATCGAAGCCCAGCGCCAGGGTGCGGGCCAGGGCGCGGGGCAAGCTGGCGTTGGCGCCACGGCCATCACCACGGGCCACCCGCAGCAAGGCGGCCAGGGTGTCAGTACGCAAGCGCCCCGCCGGCGACTCGCCGAACACGTGCAGGCCATCGCGGATCTGCGATTCCTTCAGGTCGCACAGATAGGTGTCCAGCCGCGGCAACCAGACGGCGGCGTCGTCCAGCGCACCGTCCAGCTGCAGTTCGCGATCGATATGATTGTCGCGCACCAGTTGCAGGATTTCCTTCTGCAACTCCACGGCCCGCCGCGGATCCAGCAGTTGCGCTTCGTAGTACTCGTCGGCCAGGCGCTCCAGGTTGCGCAGCGGGCCGTAGGTCTCGGCGCGGGTCAGCGGTGGCATCAGGTGGTCGATGATCACCGCCTGGGTGCGGCGCTTGGCCTGGGCGCCCTCGCCCGGGTCGTTGACGATGAACGGGTAGATGTTCGGCAGCGGGCCGATCAGCGCGTCCGGCCAGCACTGCGCGGACAGGCCGACGCCTTTGCCCGGCAGCCACTCCAGGTTGCCGTGCTTGCCGACATGGATCAGCGCATCGGCGGCGAACCCGTGGCGCAGCCAGAAATAGAACGCCAGGTAGCCGTGGGGCGGAACCAGGTCGGGGTCGTGATACACCGCGCTCTGGTCCAGCTGGTAGCCACGGGCCGGCTGGATGCCGACGAAAGTCAGGCCCAGGCGCAAGCCGGCGACCATCATCCGCCCGCCGCGGAACATCGGGTCCTGCTGCGGCTCGCCCCAGCGTTCGCGCACCGCCTGCTGGTTGGCCTCGGGCAACAAGGCGAAGGCCGCCAGGTAGTCGTCCATCGCCATGCTCTGGGCACAGGGGCGCTGGTCGAGGCTGTCGAGGTCGTTGCTGACGCCACCGAGCAGGTCATGGATCAGTTGCGTGCCGCTGTCCGGCAGTTCGGCCACCGGGTAGCCCTGCTCGCGCAGGGCGCGGAGGATATTCAGCGCCGCCGCCGGCGTGTCCAGGCCGACGCCATTGCCGATGCGGCCATCGCGGGTCGGGTAGTTGGCCAGCACCAGGGCCACGCGCTTCTGGCCGTTGGGCAGGCGCGCCAGTTCGCACCAGCGCCGCGCCAGCTCGGCGACGAAGTCCATGCGCTCTGGCTGGGGCCGGTAGCAGACCACGTCGGACTGGCTGCGCTCGCTGCGCCAGGCCAGGTCCTTGAAGCTGATGGGCCGGGTGATGATGCGACCGTCCAGCTCCGGCAAGGCGATATGCATGGCCAGGTCGCGGGCACCAAGACCTTGCTCGCTGGCCTGCCAGCCAGGTTCGTTGTCCTGGGCGCAGATCGCCTGCAGCACCGGGATATCGCGGCGGAACGGGCGCAAGTGGGGTTGCTCGGGGCTGGACTGGGCGAAACCGGTGGTATTGATGATCAGTGCGGCGCCGGTTTCATCCAGCCAGTCCTCGACCTGGGCCAGGCAGCCGGCCTCCTTGAGGCTCGCCACGGCGATCGGCAACGGGTTGAGGCCGGCAGCTTCGAGGCGCTGGCAGAACACATCGATGAAACCGGTATTCGCCGCCTGCAGGTGCGAGCGGTAGAACAGCACCGGCACCACGGCCTGCCCGGGCTGCCAGTCGGCGCGCCAGTGGGCCAGGTCGGCCTCGGCATGGCGCGGGTGATACAGGCTGGTACGAGGCAGTTGCCTGGGCTCGTCCCAGGGATAATCGCGCCCCAGCCAGAGACTGGCGAGGCAGTTGAACAGGTTCAGCGCGTTGGCCTTGCCGCCCTGGCGCAAGAAATGCCAGAGGCGCTCGGCCGGCGCGCCGGTGATGCTGCCCAGGCTGCTCAGCTCCGGGTCCGGGCGGTCGTCGCCCGGGACCAGGATCAGCTGTACGCCACGGGCAGCCAGTTCCACCAGTTGCTCGACGCCATAGCGCCAGTAGCCGATGCCGCCGTGCAGCGACACCAGGATCACCTTGGCATGGCGCAGCACTTCATCGACATACAGGTCTACCGACGCATGGTTCTGCACCTGCATGGGGTTGGCCAGGCGCAGGCTGGGATAGTCGTCCGGCAGGTCCCGGGCGGTTTCCGCCAGCAGCGCCAGGTGCGAGTCGCCGCTGCAGAGGATCACCAGTTCGGCGGGGGTCTGGCCGAGGTCGGCGATGCTGTCGTCCGGCACGAAGCCGCCGGGCTGGGTCCGCAGCAGGTGCATGGATCAGGCGCCCAGGGCCGCGCGCAGGCGGGCTTCGAGGGCCGCGGCATCGAGGTCCTGGCCGATCAGCACCAGGCGGGTGATGCGCGCCTCGTCACTGCGCCAGGCGCGGTCGAAGTGCTTGTCGAAACGGGTACCCACGCCCTGGATCAGCAGGCGCATCGGCTTGCCGGGGATCGCCGCGAAGCCTTTGACCCGCAGGATGCCGGTGTCGGTGACCAGTTGGGTCAGGGCATCCAGCAGCAGGCTTTCGTCGGCTTCCGGCAGGTCGAGGGAGATGGAGTCGAAGGCGTCGTGGTCGTGATCGTCGTGGTCATCATCGCCATCGTGGTGCGAATCGTGGTGGGTGCGGCGGCCGTCGATATGCGCCTCCGACTCGGCACCCAGGCCCAGCAGCACTTCCAGCGGCAGCACGCCCTTGCTGGCTTCGACCACCTTGACCGCTGGCGGCAGCTCTTCCTCGACCTCGGCGCGCACGGCAGCCAGGGCTTCAGGGGCAATCTGGTCGCACTTGTTGAGGATCACCAGGTCGGCGCTGGCCAGCTGGTCGGCGAACAGCTCGTGCAGTGGCGATTCGTGGTCCAGGTTCGGGTCCAGCTTGCGCTGGGCATCGACCTGCTCGGGGAAGGCGGCGAAGGTGCCGGCGGCCACGGCCGGGCTGTCGACCACGGTGATCACCGCGTCGACGGTGCAGGCATTGCGGATTTCCGGCCACTGGAAGGCCTGCACCAGCGGTTTTGGCAGGGCCAGGCCGCTGGTTTCGATAAGGATCTGGTCGAGGTCGCCACGGCGCGCCACCAGCTCGCGCATCACCGGGAAGAACTCTTCCTGCACGGTGCAGCACAGGCAGCCGTTGGCCAGCTCGTAGACGCGGCCGTTGGCTTCTTCCTCGGTGCAACCGATGCTGCACTGCTTGAGGATCTCGCCGTCGATGCCCAGTTCGCCGAATTCGTTGACGATCACCGCGATGCGGCGGCCGTTGGCGTTGTCGAGCATATGGCGCAGCAGCGTGGTCTTGCCCGAGCCGAGGAAGCCGGTAACGATCGTGACGGGGAGTTTGGCCAGTGTTTTCATGTCGGATGCCCTTGGCAGCAGGATTGGCGGGCATGGGGACGGGAGCCGGATGCCTGGCAGCCGGGCGCGTTCGCCACCGGATCACCCCGCCCGGTTGAAGTGGAAACTGTTCGAGGCAGGTCTCCTGGCTCGTGCCGTGCCCGGTGGGGCAGCATCGACGCCTTCCCGCCTTCGCTGCTCGGCAGTGGCATTGGTCGATGATCTCGGCACTTACAGTTGCGGGGGCAGCCGCGGAATGGCTGTGATCAGCGCACCGCGTTCCCGTCTTAGCTCCGGCACATGCCGGAGAACCTCGAACCGGCAAGGCTACGCAGTGCCCAACGACCGGTCAACCGCTGTATTGACGGATGTCAACGCACATGATTTCCTAGCCCGATTCGTTTGGGTGCCTTTTTTATTACAAGGTGAAACGGGAAACCGGTGCGTCGCCAGCCTGCAGAGGTTGCGACAAGGCCGGTGCTGCCCCCGCAACGGTAAGCGAGGAAAGCGTCAGGACCACTGTGCCAGAGCATGGGAAGGTGACGCCCCGGCTGAAATGCCTTCAGCCCTCGTGAGCCCGGAGACCGGCCCGACACAGATTTGACACAACCCGCGGTGGGCGGGCGTTGTTGCAACCCCTGGGCACTCGCGCAGGGGTTCTTCGCGCTTGTCCGTTGCCGATAACAGCAAAAGGAAAGCGCCATGCCGATCACGACCGCCAGCCACGCCCCCGTTACCTCCACCACCCTCAGCCAGCGCATCGTCGCTGCCGTCGGTGCCTCCGTGCTGGGCCTGTGCCTGGTCTACTTCGCCGGGTTCTCCCATATCGAAGCGGTGCACAACGCCGCCCACGATACCCGTCACAGCGCCGCCTTCCCTTGCCACTGAGGCCTGACCGCATGTTCACTCGCATCGCACGCACCGCCGGCTTCACCGGCCTGCTCGCCGCCCTGCTGCTGACCCTGCTGCAAAGCTTCTGGGTTGCGCCGCTGATCCTCCAGGCGGAAACCTACGAAAGCTCGGCCCCGGCCGCCGCCCATGAACACGAACACGCCGAGGGCGCCGCCGGGGGCCATGAGCACAGCGAGGAAGCCTGGTCGCCGGAAGACGGCTGGCAACGCGTGGTTTCCACCACCGGCGGCAACCTGGTGGTCGCGGTGGGCTTCGCCCTGCTGCTGGCGGCCATGTACACCCTGCGCGCACCGGGCAGCATCGGTGCCGGCGCCCTGTGGGGCCTGGGTGGTTTCGCCGTGTTCTGCCTGGCACCGAACCTTGGCCTGCCGCCGGAACTGCCTGGCACCGCCGCCGCCGACCTGGCCCAGCGCCAGCTCTGGTGGGTTGGTACCGCCGCCGCTACCGCGGTCGGCCTGGCGCTGATCGCCTTCGCCGGCAACTGGGTACTGAAGGCCGCGGGCCTGGTGCTGCTGGTGATTCCGCACGTGATCGGCGCACCGCAACCGGAAGTCCATGAAAGCCTGGCTCCGGAAGCGCTGGAATCGCAGTTCATCGTCGCCTCGCTGCTGACCAACGCCGGTTTCTGGCTGGCCCTGGGCCTGATCAGCGCCTGGCTGTACCGGCGCAAGGCTGCCTGATGCCCGTCCTGCCCGGCGTTGCCCCGCTGTACGCCGGGCTGGGGTGTCGCCGCGGTACGCCGGCCAGTGACCTGGCCGGCCTGCTGCGCCAGGTAGTGCAAGCCCGCGACCTGCCCTTCTCCGCCCTGGCCGGACTTGCCAGCATCGACCTCAAGCACGACGAACCCGGCCTGCTGCAACTGGCCGAGGACCTTGCCCTGCCCCTGCATTTCTACAGCGCCGTCCAGCTGGCCCCGTTCACCCCGCGCCTGAGCCATCGCTCGGCCACGGCCTTTCGTCATACCGGCTGCTACGGTGTCGCGGAAAGCTGCGCCCTGGCCCTGGCCGAACAGCTGGGTGGCGCCACGGCACAACTGCGTGTCGAACGCATCGTGCAGGACGACATGACCCTGGCATTGGCCTGGGTCCCCGCTTCTGGCGGATAATCCGCCACCTTCCGTTCAGAGACTCCAGCATGACCGTCTATTTCATCGGCGCCGGCCCCGGCGATCCGGAGCTGATCACCGTCAAGGGCCAGCGCCTGATCCGCCAGTGCCCGGTGATCATCTATGCCGGCTCCCTGGTGCCCACCGCAGTGCTCGACGGGCACACGGCCGAGACCGTGATCAACAGCGCCGAACTGCACCTGGAGCAGATCATCGAGGCGATCCGCGCGGCCCATGAGAAGGGCCAGGACATCGCCCGGGTGCACAGTGGCGACCCGAGCCTGTATGGCGCCATCGGCGAGCAGATCCGCCACCTGCGGGAGCTGGGCATTCCCTACCAGATCATTCCCGGCGTCACCGCCACTGCGGCCAGCGCGGCCCTGCTGGGTTGCGAACTGACCCTGCCGGACATCGCCCAGAGCCTGATCCTCACCCGCTTCGCCGACTCCTCGCCGATGCCCGAGGGCGAGGCCCTGGCCAGCCTGGCCAGCCACAAGACCACGATGGCGATCCACCTGGGCGTGCGTCACCTGGCGAGGATCGTCGAGGAACTGCGCCCGCACTACGGCGGTGATTGCCCGATCGCCGTGGTCCACCGTGCTACCTGGCCGGACCAGGACTGGGTGCTGGGCACCCTGGACGATATCGTCGGGCTGGCCGAGGCCAAGGGCTTCCGGCGCACCGCGCTGATCCTCGTGGGTCGGGTGCTGTCCAGCGACAGCTTCAGCGAGTCGGCGCTGTACCGTGCGGGCCATGCCCACCTCTATCGGCCTTGAGCTGTATTGCATTGCCATCACGGTGGCTGCACATTACGGCGACGACCACCTTTGGAAAGGAACGCCCCGATGCTGGAACTTCGACCTTGCTGTGAATGTTGTGCCACGCCACTGCCCGGCGACAGCCGCGAGGCGATGATCTGTTCGTTCGAATGCACCTACTGCCGCACCTGCGCGCAGGACACGCTGAAGGGCAAGTGCCCGAATTGCGGGGGGGAATTGCAGCCGCGGCCAGCGCGGGTCGGGGAGAAGCTGGCGAAGAATCCGGCGACGACGGTGAGAACGGTGAAGGCTGAAGGGTGTCCGGCACACTGATCCAGGGAACACCCCGGTCGGCGTGGGAGCGGATTCATCCGCGATCGGCGGCAAAGCCGTCGTAAAACCTGAGTCCCAAGTTTTCCTGACACACCTGGGATACCGATTTTATGGCCGCTTCGCGCCCAATCGCGGATGAATCCGCTCCCACGCCGCCCCGCTAAATCAATGAGTTATGTGTCAATACAAGCTGCTCCTAGTGCGGCTGCATCTTGCTCTTGATGAACCCCACCAGCCAGGTCAGCACCGCACCACCGGCACCACCGCCGACCAGGCTGCTGATGATCGCGGCAAGATCAAGGCTGCCTTCGGTCCCTGCCTGGGCCAGCGCCGGGTCGCCCGTCAACGCGCCAAGCACCTGCCCCAGCACCACGCCACCCACCCCGCCAAGCACGGAGTTGAGCAATGGGCCCATGCCCTGCTTGCTCAAGCCGCCTGCCGCATTGCCACCTATCGCACCACTGATGATCTGAATAGCCAAGCTGATGAAGTCCATCGCAAATGCCCTCTGTAGCGCCTGTAATGACGACTCGCGTGCGGGCTACTACGGATACGGCACTACCACCGGGCATAGAGACGTCGTGGTCCGACCAACGACGGCAAGCTGTTGCGGATAACCGACAGTATATGTAGGACTTTTCAGTTGCGCGAATGACGTGCCACGCGTCAGGGGCGGACGTTCTTCAGCTCGTTCAACAATCCCAGCAGCGACTGCAGCTTCTCGTCACCGAACTGTTCGAGGATGCGCTGGTAGTTGCGCTCCATGTCCTCGCTCATGTCGATGAAGCACTGCTGGCCCTGTTCGGTAAGCCCGACGAAGACCCGACGCTGGTCCTGGGTGGACTTCTTGCGCCGCACCAGGCCGTCACGCTCCAGGCGACTGAGCACGCCGGTCATGCTTGGCTTGAGGATGCAGGCCTGCTCGGCCAGTTGATGGCTTTCCAGCTCGCCTTGCTGGCGCAGGATGCGGATCACCCGCCATTGCTGCTCGGTGAGCCCGTGTTCGTTGAGGGAGGGCCGGAAGAAGGCCATGGCGGCCTCGCGGGCCTGCAGCAGGGTGAGGGTCAGGGAAGGTCTTGGAATAGGCATGGTCAGGCTGTTATCGGCGGAGATTCCGCAGCTTAAGAGCGGGATTCGCGGCCCGCAAGTTTCATCAGGCACGCTGCGGATGCGTCGTCAAAAATAATGAACTGCCGTGTCAGGTAAAAATCACATTTCTACCTGTGCGCTCAAGCAGTTAACCGATAAATCCAAGGTATTACGTTAAAAAATGTGCACACGAAAACCTTATTCCGCTTGATATATTTAACGGCTCTGGCAAGCTATGGCACAGGTTTCGACCGGGAATCGACGTTCGCGTGCACCCGGCAGTGCTCGAAACCTCGGGCAGTATCAGGTCCGTACCGGTACGCCTGCACAACAATGACAGGCTGCGCCTGTCCCAAGGTGACATATGCCCAACAGCAACATTGGCAATAAGAATCAGAAATCCCGCAAACCCGTGGTCTTGATGACCATGGGCACTCAAGAGCGCAAGGGTCACGACTATCAGGTGATGACCCACAAGTACATCGTGCCGCTGGTGGAACACGCCGACTGCGTCCCGGTCCTGGTACCGACCTGCTGCGGCATCGAAGACCTCGAACAGTACCTGGACATGGCCGACGGCGTGTACCTCACCGGCGCCGGCAGCAACATCGACCCGGCCCTGTATGGCCAGGAAAACGAGACCCCCGGCAAGACCCAGGACCGCGACCGCGACCTGTTCGACCTGCCCCTGGTGCAACTGGCGATCGCCCGTGGCCTGCCGATCTTCGGCATCTGCCGCGGCATGCAGGAAATCAACGTGGCGCTGGGTGGCGACATCTACCAGAAGGTCTACGCCGAGCCAGGCTTCAACGACCACCGGGAAAACCCGGACGATCCGGTGGACGTGCAATATGCCCCGTCGCACAGCGTGCGCCTGAAGCCAGGCAGCTGGCTGCAGGAGCTGCTGCAGAGCGACGAGATCCGCGTCAACTCGCTGCACGGCCAGGGCCTGAAGACCCTGGGCGAAGGCGTCGAGCCCCTGGCTCACGCCGAGGACGGCCTGGTCGAGGCCATCCATGCGCCGAGCCTGTCGCCCTTCCTGTTCGCGGTGCAATGGCACCCGGAATGGCAGGCGGCGAAGAACCCGGATTCGGTACGCATGTTCGAGGCGTTCGGTGAAGCCTGCCGCGCCCAGGCGAGCAAGAAGCAGCAGAGCAAGACCCAAAGCATTGCTTGAGAAATCATCCGCAAGCCATTGATTTACAAAGCTTAAAGGCCGTATCGAGAATCCACTCGATACGGCCTTTTTTGCACCCTGAATCAAACAATCAACATTAGATTTCTTTCTTATATATCTGATTTTAAAAGTATTTTTCTATTCTAGAATTTACTTTAACTTCCAGCTTCTACGGAAGCGCATTTCCTCTGGGTGCCATGTCCGCCGGTGCCGCCAGGTTCCCCTCGATCTGCCCCGACAACGACCAGACCCCGGCCATCACCCCAGTGGCATGATTTTCCATCAGGTTCTGCCACTCCTCGTTCAGCGCCACGTTGAGGATCACCCGCAGTTGCTCGACCATTTCCGGGCGGTCGCTCTCGTGCATCATCGCGCCGATCCCCGCCGAGGCCAGGGAGATTGCCATGCCGGCGGCCTTCCCCACCGCAGCCGCCACGGCGCTGAGGGCGCCGCGAGGGGCCAAGGTCGCTTCCAGGCGAGTGCTGGCCTTGCTGGCCACCGACGACAACCCGGTATCGGATGCCGAGGCATTGGCGGCGGCACCCTTGCGAATATTCTCGTCCAGGGCCAGCCAGGCCGGCAGCTTGACGAATGGCTGGGCCGCCAGCACCTGCTGCAGGCTGGCGTCCCGCGCGGCCGGAGGGCCGAGGGCGATGGCGGGAATGCGGTTCAGGTGCAGGGCGAACTGGTCGGGGGCCGGCCGGTAACGCTGCTGGATGCCGGCCACCTCGCGACCGAGTAACTGAACGTAGAGCTCGGTGGCCCGCTCGCGGATCAGGTCGGGGTTGATCTGCTCGGCCACCGGTTCCAGCACCCGCTCGCGGTAGGCCTCCTGCAGGTACAGCGCCAGGCGGTTGTCGCTGCCGGCGTGATCGCGGTCCTGGCTCATCTTGTACCAGGCCACCTTGAGGGTCAGCCATTGCTGGGTCCAGTAGCCGGTGAACCAGGGGATGAAGTTCGCCTCGGTGTGCTTTTGCACTTCCTCGCGCCAGGCCTGCATCGAGCGCCGCGCATAATCACCGGCGGAACCTGCGGCGCCACGGGAGGCCATGACGATCTCGCGGTCCACCTGCTGCCAGGCCGCGGGCGAGAGGACCACCGGCGGCGTTTCCGGCACGCGCTGGCGCGAGCCGCAGCCCGCCAGGACCAGCAGCGCCAACAAAAACGCGAGACTCAAGGGACGCAGGTTCAAGAGCACACCCCGCCACGCACGAGGGACCTGCTTCGAGTATAGGAACGCGCCTTAGCCGACGACCTGACTTTTGGCGATATTCAGCCGACCTGCTCCAACAGCGGCCACTGTGCCAGGGGCTGGTAGCGCCCCTTGTACGACTCGTACAGGACGAATTCCCGCGCGCTGCAGCGAAATTCAGGCGCCTGCATCGCCTCGGGCACTTCGCCGCGGAAATCCCGCATCAGGGTGAGATGCGGACGAAACTCCCGGGGATCGACCATGAAGCCCAGCGGCGCCATCGCCTCCTGCAACTGGTACACCCAGCGCAGCAAGGCCGCGGGCGGTTGCTCTGCGGTAAGCACCAGGGCCTGGCTGCGGCGCCACACCTCAAGGCGATCGAGCACCAGCGGCGCCAGGCGTTCCAGCGGCCGCACCCGCGCGGTCGCTTCGAGGATCGACGGCAACTGGCTCACCCCCACCGTGCCGAGGAACATCAGGGTCAGGTGGAAATTCTCTGTCGGAACCGGCCGCCCCGCGCGCAGGCGCAGCCCGGCGCGCCAGCGCGATATGGCCTTGCCTTGCACCGGGGTACAGGGCAAGGCGAAGAACAGACGCTTGAAGGGTTCGTTCGGGCCGGGCTCGTTGCTGTTCATGGACATTCCCCTCTGCGGTCGTTCGCCAGCGTGCATGTCCTTGTGACCTGAAACAAGACGCGACGATCCCTCACCGGTATCCTTCATCGCGCAATCGTTTGCAGAATGGAGTCCGCATGAACCTTGAATTGCGCATCGCCACCGCGGCCGACGTCGAAACCCTGTTCGATATCCGCACCAGCGTCACCCAGAATCACCTGTCCCGCGAGCAGATGGCCGGACTGGGCATCACCCCCGAGGCGCTCGCCTCGATTCTTGAGCAGGAACCCTGCGCCTGGATCGCCCACCGCAGTGGCGTGGCCGTCGGCTTCGCCATGGTCGATGGCGAGATTGGAGAAGTGTTCGCCCTGTTCATCCGGCCGGGCTTCGAGGGCCTGGGAGTTGGCCGGGCGCTGATGGCGTTGGCCGAGGCGTACCTGTTCGAGCGCCATGTGCTGATCTGGCTGGTCACCGATGGCAACCCGGGGATCCGCGCCAATGGCTTCTACCAGCGACTGGGCTGGCAGCGGGTCGGCCGGGTGGATGCGCGGGATGTGCGCTACGAAAAGCGCCGCTGAGGTAGCTGGAACTGGCACCGCTCCCCCAGGGTTCGGCGCCAGCTTCTGGTATGCAGGTCACACCGGCGAAATCGTCCCCAACGCCCCGATCACGATTGCCAACGCCAGAAACCCGAACAGAAAAATCGCCATCTTGCCCATCACTGCCTCCGCTTGATCTGCGCGGCGATCACCTCGGGGTGATCAGCCGGTCAGACGACCCGGACCAGGAGCGCCCGCTCCGTCCTGGGGCCGTCTGCATGGGGCCTATTGTCCTCAAGCGACTGTTTGCATAACAGATTCAGAAAGCACGTAAAAATACGGATCAGATTCAGAACCTGAAGTGCCCGACCATCACGTGCAACTGCTGGCTCAGATGACTCAGCTCGGTACTGGCCGCGGAAATCTCCGCGCTGGCGGTGGCCGACTCTTCGGCGGTCTCGCGCACGCGGGTCACGCTCTGGTTGATTTCCTCGGTCACCGCCGCCTGCTCTTCGGCGGCCGTGGCGATCAGCTCGCTCATCTGCTGGATGTTCGAGACCTGGCGGGTGA
Organism: Paucimonas sp.; assembly: GCA_031253995.1. Classification (GTDB taxonomy): domain Bacteria; phylum Pseudomonadota; class Gammaproteobacteria; order Pseudomonadales; family Pseudomonadaceae; genus Aquipseudomonas. The sequence continues at coordinate 38,787 of JAIRVG010000086.1, forward strand.
TGTGCTCCAGGGCCGTCCCGGTATCGCGCACGCCGCTGACCGACGCGTTGGTCTGCTCCAGGTTGGTCTGCATCATCCCGCTGCTTTCATTGGCGATCTGCTGCAGCTTGATGATCAGTTGCTCGATCTCGCTGGACGACGCCTGGGTACGCTGCGCCAGGTTGCGCACCTCGTCGGCGACCACGGCGAAGCCGCGCCCCGCCTCGCCGGCCCGCGCGGCCTCGATGGCGGCGTTGAGCGCCAGCAGGTTGGTCTGCTCGGCCACCGCCTTGATCACGTCGAGGATCGCGCCGATACGCCCGCATTCCTGCTGCAGGCGCCCCAGGGATTCGGCAGAGATGCCGACGCCGCTGGCCATCGCCTCGATCTGCCGGATCGCCTGCTGCGACAGGGCCAGCACGCTGGTCACCTCATGATCGGCGCCCTTGGCCGCGCTGGCGGCCTCCTCGGAGTTACGCGCCACTTCCTGCACGGTGGCGGCGATCTCGTTCATCGCCGTGGCGACCATATCGGTCTCGTTGCGCTGGCTGTCGATGCCTTCGCGGGTGGCGTTGGTGATCGACGCCAGTTGCGAGGCCGAGGCCGCCAGTTGCTGCGAGCCGCTGCCGATCTGCGAGATCACTCCGCGCAGGCTGGCATTCATGCTGTCCAGGGCACGCAGCAGCACGCCCAGTTCGTCACCGCGGGCCGAATGGATATCCACGGTGAGATCGCCATTGGCGATGCGCTGGGCGGTCTTCACCGCCTCGCGCAGCGGATAGACGATTTGCCGGCTGATCAGCAGGGCGACGATGATGCCGCAGACGATTGCCACCAGGGTGATCGCACCCAGCAGCACATGGGTGCTCCTCACCTGCTCGGAGGCGCGGGCCTCCTCGGCGTAGTACAGGGTGTTGGCACCGTCCTGCAGTTGCGAAAGCAAATGGTTGGCGGCGGTCAGCTCGGCTACCGAACGGGCCTTGTCGCGGGCCTGGCTGTAGACCTGCAGGTCTGCCTGGAGCTTCTGCGCGGCGCCCAGGTCCTGGGCCGGCCAGCGCCCCTCGCGGGCGTCGCGCACCAGTTTCTCGAAGCCCTGCTTCAGCTTTTCCTGATGCTCCTGATGCAGGACCTGGTGCTGGGCATCGTTGCTCAGGGCGAAGTTGTAGTTGGCCTCGCGGGCGAACACGATCTCGTCGAACAGGCCGCTGATGAAACTGATGCGCGACAGCGATGCACTGCTGTTCTGCAGCCCGAAGCCCCCCAGTAACGACAACAGCAGGGCAAAAGCCAACAGCAGGCCGAAACCGAGGCCCAGTTTGCGGGTAACGCTGAGGTTCTTCAGCGTGAAAGCCTGTGACATACCTTTCTCCAACCTGTGAATTCACCTGAACATCTGGAAGTGCCGTGCAGGCGCGAGCAAGCGCGCGCCCACAGTCATCTGGGCGCCAGGAGTGTTCCGGAGGGAGTTCACGCGCTGGGCATCCATGCGGTTCCCCAAGGGCGGGAAACCTCCTTTGCCCGGGCTTCCAGTGCCCGGCATTACCCTACTTATAGTAAGGGAATGGTAACATCCGCAAACGATTGATCTCAATATGACATTATTGTCTGTTCAGGGCTATGGCGGACGTCGTGGGAGCGCAGCCCAGCGGGCTGGGTGGACTCCCACAGGGTCCATGCGCCCGTCAGTACACCGTCCCAACCGGATAGACGAAGGCATTCACGTCATAGAACGGCGTGCGCTGGTAGAACCAGCTCAGCCGCGCCTTCGGATCGCCGGCGAATGCCTGGTCGTCCTTCAGTTTCTTTTCAAACTCGGCCTTCAGCGCCGCATCCTGCTCCAGCATCTTGCGCGCCATCGGTTCCATCACATACTCCTCCGGTTCCTCCGCGGCGATCAGGGTCGAGTTGAAGAAGCCCCAGGACCAGAACGAATCAGGGCTTTCCGGGTGCAGCAGGTTCACCGCCAGCACGCCCAGCGGCTGGTCGACATCGATCAGCACCGATCCTGCCGGGAAGGTCTGCAGGCGCTGGAACGGCTTGCCCGTACCGCTGACCAGCAAGTGCCCTTCGTAACCGGGAATCTCGTTGGCGGCGGCACGGTCCGGCTCGAAGCCGCCGGCCACCTTCACGTCGCCCATGCGGTACTGGGTCACCGCCACGGCGGTGGGCTTGTCCAGGGTACGCATGGCGATGCCATGGGCCTTGAGCCGGGCAATCACCTCGCGCCACTGCGCCGGGACGATGTACTGCTTCGGCCGCTTGACCACCAGGTCCGGCTCGGTGTTGCCGGTGACCGGCACATCGAGGGTTTTCGGCTGGTTGCTCCAGACGATGGTCTTCGCCCCGGTGATCGGCGAGTCTTCGTAGCGGTAGTCACCCACCGTGAAGGGCACGGTTTCAGCCTTGCCGGGCTTCCAGGTCAGGATCACCTCCTTCTGCGCTGCCAGGCGCTTGCGGTCCTGTTCGATGGCGGCGCGCAACGAAGCGGCCTGCTCGCCGATCACCCCGAACATGGCCTTGAGCATCACGTAGTTGCCCAGCACCTGGGTGCGGTACGGGTGCAACGCATGCTGCTCGATGAGGATCGAGGGCACGTTGCGGATATCGCCGTACTGGTTGGAGAAACGCGCCAGGTCCGTGCGGTACGGGTAGTAGCCCTGAGTCGGGTCCTGGTTGTCGTTGAAGCTGATGCACTCGTGGACCACATGGCCCTCGTCCTGCAGCGCCTTGTACACCGGGGCGCGCATTGTCCCGTCCATCCAGGCGCTGCTGGCCGGCGACCAGCCGTTGCCGTTGTGGCAGTAGGAGCTGTCGTAGGGGTACATGGCGCCGTCGGTGGAGTGGGTGTCGGCGAAGAAGCTCAGCTCGTAGGTGTTGAATACCCAGGCGACATTGCGGATTTCCGCGCTGTCGAGCTTGGTGAAGTCGCGGTTGAGGTTGTAGTTGAGGCCGTTGACCCGCCAGCCGGTGATGTCCGGGCCGTTCTGGTTGATCCGCCCGTAGGCACTGCGGCGGATGTCGCCGTCGATGTTGACGGTGGGGATGAACAGGATGTTGACCCGTTCCAGCAGCGCGGCCAGGGGCTTGTCGCCGGTGGTCATGTCGCGCAGCAGCATGAACATGGCGTCCTTGCCGTTGGACTCGCCGGGGTGGATCTCGGCCTCGACGAAGATCGTCGGCTTGCCGGTCTTCTTCAGGCCGGCGGGGGATTTGTCGCTGGACAGGGACACCACGGCGAGGATCATGGGGTAGCCTTCGGCGCTCTTTTCCGGCAGTTCGCTGAGGGCCACCTTGCCGCCGGATGCCGCGGCGAGCTTGCGCAGCCAGGCGCGGGTTTCCTCGTAGGTGCTGGTCTGCTTGAAGTCGCTGGATTCAGCGATCGTCATCAGAGGGTCACCTGCCTTGGCGATGTAGCGGGTGCTGGTGATCTGCTGCTCGAACATGGCTGGCAGGATGCGCTGCCTGGCCGCTTCCGGGTAACCGCTGTCGTCGATATAGGCCGGCGCCGAGGGCAGCGCGGCCAGGGCGGACTGGCCGGTGCCGAGCAGCAGCGCGGTGAAAAGCAGGTGCGGATGCTTCATGGGGAGTTCCTTCTCACACGGGAACTGGCAACCTTAGAACACATTGCCAATCGATACGAGGGACGTTTCAGCCATGTTGAGCAACCTGTTTAGCGGAGTGACCGAGCCGTCGGTGGACGAGCGCTTCGATGATCTGCTGAAGCGGCCCGGGGTGCGGGTCGAGCGGATCCTGTCCAATGGGCAGAGCAGTCCGCCGGACTTCTGGTATGACCAGGACGAGGGGGAATGGGTGCTGGTGCTGAGCGGGTCGGCGGCGGTGCGCCTGGAGCATGAGGCAGAGGCGCGGGTGCTGGGGCCCGGGGATTTCCTGGATATTCCGGCGCGCTGCCGGCATCGGGTGGAGTGGACGGATGCCGGGCAGCCGACCCTGTGGCTGGCTGTTTTCTACCAGGTGAATTGAAGGGCCGGTGGGAGCGGGTTTACCCGCTCCCACAAGGTACGCGTCAAGCCAGCGGACGCAACATCCCCCGATCCACGATGAAGTCGATCAAGGTCTGCAATCCATGCCCGGTCTTCAGGTTGGTGAACGCCCAGGGCCGCTCCGGCCGCATGCGTTTGGTATCGCTTTCCATCACCTCCAGCGAAGCCCCGACATAAGGCGCGAGGTCGATCTTGTTGATCACCAGGAAGTCCGACTTGGTGATCCCCGGCCCGCCCTTGCGCGGGATCTTCTCGCCTTCGGCGACATCGATCACGTACACGGTCAGGTCGGCCAGTTCCGGGCTGAAGGTGGCACTGAGGTTGTCGCCACCACTCTCGACGAAAATCACTTCCAGGTTGCCGAACTTGCGCGCCAGCTCTTCCACCGCCGCCAGGTTCATCGAGGCATCCTCGCGGATCGCCGTATGCGGGCAGCCGCCGGTTTCCACGCCGACGATGCGCTCCGGCGCCAGGGCCCCGGCTTCGGTGAGGATGCGCTGGTCTTCCTTGGTGTAGATGTCGTTGGTCACCACGGCGATTTCATAGTGGTCGCGCATGGCCTTGCACAGCGCTTCCAGCAGCGCGGTCTTGCCGGACCCGACCGGGCCGCCGACGCCGACACGCAGGGGTTGCTTGTAGCTTTGCATAGGGAATTCCTCAGGATCGGAACAATCGGGTGTATTGGGTTTCGTGGCGCGACGAGGCGATCGCCACTAACGGCAGGCCGCCGCCCAGTTCTTCATCGGGCAATACCAGGGCACGCTCCAGTACCGCCGGCAGCGCTTCGGACAGATCGCGCAGCAGGCTCTGCGCCGCCTGCTGGCCGAACGGCACCAGCTTGACTCCGGCCATCACCGCACCTTCCAGCCAGCTGAAGCCATGGCCCAAGGCGAGGTCGCGCAAGGGGATGCCCCAGTGCACCGCCAGCCAGGCCATGCCGCCCAGCTGGCTCAGCTCCAGGCTGGCCCGCCACTGCGGCGCCTGGCCCAGTTGCCAGCCATCCAGCAGACGGGCCAGGGCCGCGCCGCGCTGGCGTTCCTCGGTGCGCAGTTCGGCGGTCTCGCGGTTGGCCAGGAGAAAGCGGCTCCAGCGGGCGAACGCTTCGGCGTCATCGGCTTCGCAGGCCTTGTACAGCCGCGCCAGCAGCGGCCAGTCGAGGTAACCGAGGGTGTCGTCGATCTGCTGCCGTTGCCAGGTGCGAAAGCCCTCGGCGCCCTGCACCCAGCCCGCCTCCACCGCCCACTCCAGGCCCTGCGAGTAGGTGAAGCCACCCACCGGCAGGCCGGGACTGGCCAGTTGCAGCAAGCGCAACAGCTTCAGCGCGCTGTCCATCAGCCTGCCAGCAGCATTGCCGCGCCGGCCAGCAGGCCGCCGCCGAAGGCCTGTTGCAGGCGGGTGTGGCGACGCAGCAGGCAACCGACGCCGAAGCCGGCCACCAGCAGCAGGCCGCTCACCGTGACGAAGCCGGCGCTGAACACCCAGAACGCCCCCGGGCTGGACTCCACGCCATGGGCCCAGCCATGGAACAGGGCGAACACCGGCATCACCAGCGACAGCAGCAGCTGGCGACGCGGCAGGAGCATGGCGGCACCGGCCACCAGCAGCGAGCCGAGGATCATTGCTTCCATGCCGATCACGCCGCCGAACAGATGCCCCATCACCGCGCCACTGAACATGGCGAACAGGGTCAGCGCCGGCAGCACCAGGCGGCTGCGGGTCAGCGCGGCGAGGATGCCGGTGCCCAGCAGCATCAGCAGGTGGTCGAGGCCGGTCAGCGGGTGCAGCAGGCCGTCCTGCAACGGGTTGGCGTCATGGCCCGGGTGGGCCAGGGCCGGAACGGCGACCAGCAGCAGGGTCAGGGCGAGCAGTTTCTTCATGGGTTTCTCCTTGGTGGAATTCACAATGCCGCCTGGGCCGGCAGGCGCACGAACAGGTGGTCGGAATGCTTGTGGCTGTGGGGCGCGCTCTGGTAGGCGCCCGCCTCGGGCTCGAAGGGCGCCTGCTCGACAACGACCTCAAGGCCGAAGCCGCGGACCATGTCATCCAGCACATGGTCATGCTGGTAGCGCAGGAAACCGGCCTCGACCTGCAGCGGCACATGGCGGTTGCCCAGGTGATAGGCGGCGCGGGCCAGGGCCAGCGGATCGCTGCAGTACACGGAGGACACTTCCTCGTCGGCGGCGACCACGCGCACCACTTCCCCGCCCGCCTCGTCCGCCAGCAGCTCGCCGCCACGGATCAGCTGGCCACGCTCCAGCATCAGGCCGGCATCGCGGCCGTCGTCGAGGGTGATGCGCACCCGGCTCTTGATCCGGGTGTCCAGGCTCAGCGTGGCGCTGGCGGTCGCTGCGCCCTCTTCCACCCTGCGGGTCAACAGAATCATCAGGTTCTCCTTGCTCAGAACAGAAAGTAACGCTGGGCCATGGGCAGTACAGTGGCCGGTTCGCACACCAGCAGCTCGCCGTCGGCGCGCACCTGGTAGGTCTGCGAATCCACCTCGATGTTGGGCATCAGGCCGTTGTGCAGCATGTCGCCCTTGCGCACCGTGCGGCAGCCGTGGGCCAGGCCGATCAGGCTGCGCAGGCCGAGCTGCTGGTGCACGCCGCGGTCCAGGGCCTCGCGGGAGAGGAAGGTCATCCGCGTGGAATGCCGCGCCGCGCCGAGGGCGCCGAACATCGGCCGGTAGTGCACCGGCTGCGGCGTCGGGATCGAGCCGTTGATATCGCCCATGGGCGCGGTGGCGATCATCCCGCCCTTGATCACCAGGGCCGGCTTGACCCCGAAGAAGGCCGGCGACCAGAGCACGATATCGGCCAGCTTGCCGGCCTCCAGCGAGCCCACCTCATGGGCGATGCCGTGGGTCAGCGCCGGGTTGATGGTGTACTTGGCGATGTAGCGCTTGACCCGGGCGTTGTCGCTGTACGACGAATCCCCGGCCAGCGGCCCGCGGCGCAGCTTCATCTGGTGCGCCACCTGCCAGGTGCGCAGCACCACCTCGCCGACCCGGCCCATGGCCTGGGAGTCCGACGAGGTCATGGAGAAGGCGCCGAGGTCGTGGAGGATGTCCTCGGCGGCGATGGTCTCGCGGCGGATGCGCGACTCGGCGAAGGCCACGTCCTCGGCGATGCTGGTGTCCAGGTGGTGACAGACCATCAGCATGTCGAGGTGCTCGTCCACGGTGTTGACCGTGTACGGCAGGGTCGGGTTGGTCGACGACGGCAGCACATTGGCGAAGCTGGCCGCGCGGATGATGTCCGGCGCGTGCCCGCCGCCCGCGCCTTCGGTATGGAAGGTGTGGATGGTGCGGTCGCCGATGGCCGCCAGGGTGTCCTCGATGCAGCCAGACTCGTTGAGGGTGTCGGTGTGGATCGCCACCTGCACGTCCATTTCCTCGGCCACGCCCAGGCAGCAGTCGATGGCCGCCGGGGTCGAGCCCCAGTCCTCGTGCAGCTTGAGGCCCACGGCACCGGCGGCGATCTGCTCGCGCAGGGCTTCGGGACGGGAAGCGTTGCCCTTGCCCAGCAGGCCGATGTTGATCGGCAGTTCATCCGCAGCCTGGAGCATGCGCGCCAGGTACCAGGGCCCGGAGGTGCAGGTGGTGGCGTTGGTGCCGGTGGCCGGTCCGGTGCCGCCGCCGATGAAGGTGGTGATGCCCGAGGTCAGCGCCTCTTCCACCTGCTGCGGGCAGATGAAGTGGATATGGGAGTCGATGCCGCCGGCGGTGACGATCTTGCCTTCGGCGGCGATCACCTCGGTGCCCGGCCCCACCGGCAGGGTCACGCCGGGCTGCACATCGGGGTTGCCGGCCTTGCCGATGCCGAAGATACGGCCATCCTTGACGCCGATATCGGCCTTGACAATGCCCCAGTGGTCGATGACCAGGGCGTTGGTCAGCACCAGGTCCATGGCTTCGGCGGCGAGCATCTGGCCCTGGCCCATGCCGTCGCGGATCACCTTGCCGCCGCCGAACTTGACCTCTTCGCCGTAGATGGTGAAGTCCTTCTCCACCTCGACCCACAACTCGGTGTCGGCCAGGCGCACGCGGTCACCGACGGTGGGGCCGAACATGTCGGCGTAGGCCCTGCGGGAAATGCGGCTCATGCGTCGGCCTCCAGCTTGCCCATGACCTTGCCCTGGAAGCCGTAGACCTCGCGCTTGCCCACGTAGGGCACCAGGGTCACGCTGCGCGCCTGCCCCGGTTCGAAGCGCACCGCGGTGCCGGCCGGGATGTCCAGGCGATAGCCGCGGGTGGCCTCGCGCTCGAACACCAGGGTGTCGTTGACTTCGTAGAAGTGATAGTGCGAGCCGACCTGCACGGGCCGGTCGCCATGGTTGGCCACGCTGACACTGATCGTCGCGCGGCCGGCATTGAGTTCGATATCGCCGCTGGTGGCGACCTGGATTTCTCCGGGAATCATCCTGCTCTCCTCGTTATGCCGACTCAGACGATCGGGTCATGGACGGTGACCAGCTTGGTCCCGTCGGGGAAGGTCGCTTCGACCTGGACGTCGTGGATCATCTCTGCCACCCCTTCCATCACCTGGTCGCGGCCCAGCACTTCGCGGCCCAGGTTCATCAGTTCGGCGACGGTGCGGCCATCGCGGGCGCCCTCCATCACTGCCGCGCTGATCAGCGCCACCGCTTCCGGGTAGTTGAGCTTGAGGCCACGGCCCAGGCGGCGCTCGGCGAGCAGCGCGGCGGTGAACAGCAGCAGTTTGTCTTTCTCTCTCGGGGTCAGCTCCATGGTCGCTCTCTTCAGGTGGCCCAGATCCGTGGCGGGCACGGCGCAAGGCCGACAATGGCCGGGCGCAGCGCCTGCCACAGGCGCAGCAAGGTGGATTGAAGGCGTTGGTTGTCGTGGTCCAGCAGGCGGACAACCAGCAATTGGCCAAGCAGGGTCGCGCCGGCGGGGACGGCGAGGTGCTCGATAAGGGTGCGCGCCTGCTCCAGCAACTCAGGGGTGGCCGGGGCGGCGCAGAAAGTGGCTTGCAGCGGGTAGCCGGCGAGCTTGTGCAGACTGTCGCCGTCGATGCGCAGGCGTTCGTGCAGGCCGGGATCGTCCGGCAGGTCGATCTGCAGACGGCTGTCCAGCGCGCCGTGGCTGAAGGTTTCGTTCATCACCGGCCGGCCCAGGCAGAGGATTTCCCAGGCCAGCAGGCGGGCGCCGGGGGCCAGGCTGAAGCGGTTCTCAAGGCGGGCCCGGGCACCGGGGAAGCAGATGTTGCCGTGGGGCAGCCACTCCAGGGTGGCGCCTTCGGCCAGATGAAAATGCTGCTTGAGCACCGAAACGGGGCCGGCGCTGCGGTAGAACTTGGTGGCGCCGGGCATGGTCAGCAGCGCGTGGCTGCCGGGTTCCAGGTGCACGTCGAGGGTCAGGCGATCACCGCCGACCACGCCGCCCGGGGGGTGCAGCACATAGACGTGGCATGGGGCGCCCTCCGGGTAGAAGGGGCGCTGCACCAAAAGAGGTCCGAAATGTCGACGCGCACCAATACAGGTCCTCCCGTTGCGCTGGACAAAGCGCAATTTCAGCTCGGCGCTCCAGCCGGCGGTGTCATCCGCCGGTGCGAGCAGTTCGGGTAGGGACATTGTGACGCTTCCGATAAACGCCGCGTTTACTGGGAAAATTCTGTAATCCCGAGACTACGCGGCTGATTAAGACTGTCTGCGCAAGCCTTGTAGTTGGCGGGTTTGCGCGGACCTGATCGATTGATCAGTAATCGATGGAAGCTGTAAAAGCATATTGCGGGCCAGAATGGCGCATGTGGGGGATTTCTTGCGGGGGGTGTGCACTGGGATGGGGATGGCGCGCAGTGAGAATGGCTTTGCCCGCCAGGGCCTCATCGCTGGCAAGCCAGCTCCCACAGGTATCGCGTGCACCGCTGGACCTGTGGGAGCTGGCTTGCCAGCGATAGGGCCCTGAAGCTCACCGCTGGAACTTCGCCTGTGCCACCAACCCCTTCACATACTCCGTCCCCGGCCGATCCAGTACCTCCGCACTGCCGCCCTCCTCGACGATCCTGCCCTCCTTGACCACCAGCACCCGATCGGCAATCGCCCGCACCACCCCCAGGTCATGGGTAACGAACACCAGCGTCATGCCCTCCTCCTGCAACTCGCGCAACAAAGCCAGGATCGCCGCCTGCACCGATACATCCAGCGCCGAGGTCACCTCGTCACAGATCAGCACCTCGGGCTCGCACACCAGCGCCCGGGCGATCGCTACCCGCTGGCGCTCGCCGCCGGACAACTGATGCGGGTACTTGCCCGCCGTCTCCACCGGCAACGCCACCCGTGTCAACGCCGCCTCGATCCGCGCCCGGCATTCAGCGCCCTTGAGCCCGAAGAAATGCTCCAGCGGCGCCTGCAGGCACTGGTACACCGATTGCCGCGGATTCAACGCGCGATAGGGATTCTGGAAGATGTACTGGATCCGGTGCCGGGTCGCCGCATCACGCTTGCGCGCCACCAGGCTCAGCGGCTGGCCGTCGAAACGCAACTGGCCGATCCCGCCATCCCCCAGCCCGGCCAGGGTCCGCGCCAGGCTGGTCTTGCCCGAGCCCGACTCGCCCACCACCGCCAGGCACTCGCCACGGTGCACCTCAAGCGACAGGTCGAAGAGCACCTGCCGGTCGTAGCTCAGGTTCAGCTCACGCAGCTCCAACAACGGCTCCCGCGTTTCCGACAACACCCGCACCGGCACCGCCTCTTCCGCAGGCAACGCGGTCAGTTGCGGATGCCGGCAAGCCACCTCCTGCGTGCCGTCCAGTACCTGCAATGGCGGCTCGATCACCGAGCACGCCGCACTGCGTCGCGAGCAACGCGGGGCGAAGGCGCAGCCGGCAGGCCGCTGCCCCGGCGCGGGCGCATGCCCGGCAATCGCCCGCAGCATCCGCTGGCGCCCCACCTCCGGAATCGCCGCCAGCAAGCCCAGGGTGTAGGGATGTCCCGGCCGCTCGAACAACCGCTCGCGGCTGGCTACTTCGACGATGCGCCCGGCATACATCACCATCACCCGGTCCACCAGGTCCTTGATCACCCCCAGGTCATGGGACACGTACACCGCCGCCACACCCTGCTCCTTGCACAGTCGGCGCACGGTTTGCAGGATGTGGGCGCGGGTGCCGACGTCCAGCGCGGTGGTCGGCTCGTCGAGCACGATCAGCTTCGGTCGCAGGATGAACGCCAGGGCCAGCATCACCCGCTGCTGCTGCCCGCCGGACAGCTGATGGGCAAAACGCCGGAGAAACTCGCCATCTCCCGGCAGCCCGACATCCACCAGCGTCTGCTGCAGACGCAGCTCCCGCGCCTCGCGATCCAGCCCCGGCTCATGGGCCTGCAGGGTTTCCAGCAACAGCTTGCCGATACGGATCGCCGGGTTGAGCGCCAGCGCCGGGTCCTGGGCGACATAGCCGATCAGCCCGCCACGGGCCCGGCGCAGGGCCTCGCCCTCCAGCGCCAGCAGATCGGTGCCCGCCACCCGCACCTGCCCGCCGCTGATCCGCGCCCCGCGCCGCGCATGGGCGAGCAAGGCCGTGGCCAGGGTGGTCTTGCCCGAGCCGGACTCCCCCACCAGTCCGAGGATTTCCCCCGGCGCCAGGCTGAAGTCGATGTGCTCGATGACATCGGCACCGCTGTCCAGTTCGACCCGCAGTTGCTCGACCTGCAAGGCCGCGATCCCGGCCACTGCCGGCGTGGAAAGAACGAATGCATTCATGTGCGCGCTCCCGCGCTGTACCGGGCAATGCCTTCGGCCAGCAGGTTGGTGCCATAGGCGAACACCGCGATCAGCAGCGCCGGGGCCAGCACGGCCCAGGGCTGGATCAGCAGGCCGGCCTGGTTTTCATTGATCATCAGGCCCCAGTCCGCCGCCGGTGGCGCCACGCCGTAGCCGAGGAAACTCAGGCCCGAGAGCATGCCGATGCCCCAGGTGAGCATGTTGCCGAAGTGCACCAGCAGCGGCGTCAGCACATTGGGCAGGATCTCCCGCAGCAGAATGCGCGTGCGGGAAAAGCCCATCATCTGCGCCGCCTCGACGAACTCCTGGCTGGCCACCGATACCGCACTGCCACGGGCCAGGCGAATCACCCCAGGGGTGAAGGCGATGGCCACGGTGAGCACGATCAGCCACGGCTGACGGCCGAGCATGGACACGATGAGCAGCACCAGGATCAGGTCGGGAAACGCCAGCCAGACATCCGCCAGCCAGGTAATGGCCTGGTCCAGGCGCTGTCGCGACAGCCCGGCGAGCATGCCCAGTACGCTGCCCACCAGCAGCGCCAGAGCCGCCGCGGCCACCGACATCCACAGGATCGACAGCCCACCCGCCAACAGCCGCGACAGCACATCGTGACCGAGGAAGTCATGCCCCAGCGGTGCGCCGGACGCCGGCGCGCCATACACGCCACCGAGCATGTCGGTCGGTGCATGGGGCGCCAGCCATGGCCCGAGCAGGGCCAGCAACACCACCGCCAGGGTCACCAGGGCGCCACGGCGGATCGAGGGTTCACCCCAGAATCGTGCATCGAACATGAATCACTCCTTCTCAGGGGGCCTTGGCCGCAGGACGCCGCCACCAGCTCTGGATGCCGCGACGGCTGCGCTGGATCAGTCCGGCGCGGCGTGCGGTACGCAATTTCGGGGTGAGCAGCACGGTCAGCAGGTCGGCCAGCAGGTTGATCGCCACCACGCCGAGGGTGATGACCAGCACCGCGCCCTGGATCAGCGGCAGGTCGCGCATCTGGATCGCGCTGTTCAGCAAGGTGCCGATGCCGGGGTAGCTGAACACCACTTCCGCCAGCAGCGCGCCACCGATCAGTACCCGCAGGGTCAGGGCCACGCCCTGGATCGCCGGCACCAGCGCGTTGGGCAAGGTGTGGCACCAGACCAGGCGCCGCTCCGACAGGCCACGCAGGCGGGCAGCACCGACATAGTCGGACTCCAGGGTCTCGATCATCGATGCCCGCACCAGCCGCGCCAGGTACGGCAACGCCGACAGGCTCAGGGCCAGGACCGGCAGCGCCAGGTAGTGGAGCTGGCGCCACAGCGGGCGGTCCGGGTCGATCAGCGACACCGCCGGCAGCAGGTCGAAGTGCGGCATGGAGAACAGCAGCACCAGGCCGATGGCGACCAGGTAGCCCGGGGTCGCCTTGAGCACGATCAGGGTCGCCAGGCCCCAGCGGTCCAGGCGCGAGTCGCGGCGCAGGGCCAGGCCGACGCCGATGACCAGGGCCAGCGGCACCACCAGCAGCAACACGCCAAGGAGCAACGCCAGGGTATTGCCGAAGCGGATGAACAGCAGCTCGGCCACCGGCTGCGCGGAATCCAGCGAGATGCCGAGGTCGCCGCGCAGGATCTGCGCCAGCCAGGCGAGGTACTGGATCAGGATCGGCCGGTCCAGGCCCAGTTGCTGGCGCAGGGTGAGGATGCTCTCCAGCGGCGCCTCGGGACCGAGGATCACCCGCGCCGGATCCGAGGGCAGCGCCTGGGTGGCGATGAACACCACCAGGCTGATGACCCAGGCGGTCAGCAGGCCGTAGCCCAGGCGACCGAGGAACCACGGCAGCCAGGCGGGCAAGCGGGAGGTGCGGATAGGCTCAGGCATGGTTCAACCACAGGCTGTCGAAGCGCCAGGAGGCGAAGGTGGTCTGTTCGCCGTGCAGGCCGCCGACCTTGTTCGAGGCGGCGTCGAGCACGTCGGTGAAGCCCCAGATCAGCAGGCCGCCGCGCTGGTGCTGGATGGTCTGCGCCTCGTGCACCAGCGCCCGACGCTGGGCCAGGTCGGGCTGGCCGAGAGCCTGGGTGAACAGTTGCGAGAAACGCTCGTCGCGGAAATTGCTGCGGTTGTAGATGGCCAGCGGCGCGTCGTTGTGCAGGCCGGTGGCGAGGAAGCCACGGGCCGGGGTCGAGCACGGCGACATCAGCCATTGCTCCTTCTGCGGGCCGTTGAACACCGAGCCGTCCACCGGCGTGACCTTGATCTCCACCCCGGCCTTCTTCGCCTGCTGGGCGAACACCAGCGCGGCGTTGACCTCGTTGGCGGTGGTGGTCAGCTCCAGGCGCAGGTCGCTGGCGCCGGCCTGGCGCAGCAGCGAGCGGGCCTGGTCCAGGTCGTAGGGACGCTGCTCGATGGCGTGGTTGTAGGTCGGGTCCTGGGGCGAATAGAGGTCGTTGGCGATGCGGCCGAAACCGTTGAGGCCACGACCCACCAGTTCCTGGCGGTCGGCCAGCAGGCGGAAGGCCTGGCGCACCCGCTCGTCCTGGAACGGCGCCTTGGCGGTGTTGAGGTTGAAACCGCTGAACGAGGTGGTCGGCGAGGCCACCAGTTGCAGGCGCGGATCGGCCTTGATCAGCGCACTGTGCTCGGCCTGGACCGCGCTGGCGATATCGATCTGCCCGGCGCGCAACGCGGCGACCCGCGATACCTGGTCCTTGAATTCGATGATTTCCAGCTCGTCGGCATAGGGCTGGTTGGGCTTGAAGTAGTTCTCGAAGCGGGTGAACAGCGCCCGCTGTCCCGGCACGAAGCGCTTGAGCCGGTATGGCCCCGCTCCCACCGGATTGTTCGGGTCGTAGTCGGTGGGCACGATGCCGCCGAAGGCGATCAGGGTTTCGTCCAGCGGGAAGAAGCTGCGACCTTCCTTGAAGCGGATCTCGATGGTGCGCTCGTCCAGCTTGCGCAGGGCCTGGCGATCGATGGCGCCGACCAGCCCGGCATAGGGCGAGGCCAGTTTCGGGTCGGTGAGGCGCAGGATCGAGAACAGCATGTCGTCCGAGGTGATGGTCTTGCCGTGGTGGAACTCCAGGCCCGGACGGATACGGATGGTCCAGGCGCTGGCGTCGGCATTGGGCTCGGCGAACTCGGCCAGGCCCAGGCGCGTGCTGACGTCGTCGTTCCATTCCCAGAACTTGCTGTACAGCGCCCAGCCGCGAATGATCCCGCCGCCGGACGGCTTGTGCGCGTCGAGGTTGCCGGCCTGGTCGCCATCGATGATGCCGACCCGCAGGCGCCCGCCGCGCACCGGGGTACCGGGGACGGCGCTGGACACCACGGCGGCGGGATCACCGCCACCGCAGCCGCTGAGCAGGCTGGAACCGAGGATCAGGCCGCCACCGACGGCGAGGCTGTTGCCGAGGAACACCCGGCGGGAAAATTCGTTGGGCATGGGTCTTTCCTTAGGCCGGTTCGGCCGTCGTGCGGGCCTTGAGGCGCGGGACCTCGAAGCCGTGGTCCAGGTCGAGCAAGGGGAACAGCAGGTCGGCGACCCGGTGCGCTTCATCGATCAGCGGGAAGCCGGAAAGGATGAAGGCGCTGGTGCCCTGGGCCTCGTACTCGCGAATGCGCTCGGCCACCTGCTCGGCGCTGCCTACCAGGTAGGTGCCGGCGGCCGGCCCCAGCAGGTTGAAGCCGAACAGGCTCGGGCCGGTCCATACGTTCGGGTAGATCTCCAGGTCGCGGGCCTTGGGCAGGCGGCCTTCGCGGATCGCCTGGACATTGGCCTGGATGCGCGGGTCGTCGCTGTGGAAGCTGTCCAGGGTCTGCCCCGGCGGCAGTTGCCGTTCGATGGCGGCGCGGGCGGTGGCCAGCGAGGTGTTGTCCAGCAGCTTCTGGGCGTGGGCCCAGGCCTCTTCCTCGGTTTCGCGGACGATGATTTGCAGGCGCGTGCCGTAGGTCAGCTCGCGACCGATCTTCGCCGCCTCGGCGCCGACCTTGCGGAACTTGGCGCCGAGCTTCGGTGGCGTGTCGGCGAAGCTCAGGTAGACATCGAGCAACTGCACCGAATGGGCCACGCCCGGATCGGAAGTACCCGCGCCCCACAGCGGCACCGACAGGCGCTTGGGCGGATGCCAGCCACCCAGCGGATGGCGCGCAGCAGCGGCCGGACGCGGCGCCAGCTTGACGAACTGGCCTTCGTAGCCCTCGGTGCTGCCCGCGTAGATGGCCTGGAACGCGCGCCAGTATTCGAGGCTGAACTGGTAGCGCTCGTCATGCGGGTAATGCACGCCCAGGGTGGCCAGGCCGGCATCGCTGCCATTGACCACGTTGAACAGCAGGCGGCCGTTGGAGAACTCGTCGAAGGTCAGCGCCCACTTGGCCAGGACCGCTGGCGACACTTCGCCCGGGTGTTGCGCCACGAGAAAGCGCAGGCGCTCGGTGGCATCGATCAGCGCCGCGGCCACGGTCAGGCTTTCGTTGGGGCTGGTGCCCAGCAGCGAGCCGTAATAGCCCAGGCGATCGGCGCTCACCGCCAGTTGCTTGAGGTGATTGAAGTCGGTCAGCCAGCGGCCCTGTTCTTCCCAAGGGTATGGGCCATCAGGACTGGTGAGGTACCAGAGGATCTTCACTGCCATGGTCGGATGTCCTTATGCGCGTGGGCTGTCGTTGGCCGGCACCAGGCCGAGTTCGCGGGCCTGGTCGAGGAGCTTGCTCATGGTCCACTGCTGGGTCAGCACGCCCGGGCCGTAGGGCCGCGAGCCGCCGAGGGATTCGGCCAGCAGTTGCAGTTGCGCGCCCTCCTCCAGCAGCAGGATGAACTCGGCGGTGTGGCGCAGGCCTTGGGTGCCCCATACGGTGGCGCCGCCGTTGGCTTCGAGGATCGCCGGGGTGAAGGGGTTGTCCGCCAGGCTGTCGAGGATGAAGTCCACCTCGTCCTGGCGACGGTCGATGTACACCGGCAGTTCGCGGGCCAGCTGGAAGCGCTGCACCGGCACGTAGTGGAACGGCAGGGTGCGCTGGGTCTGGGCCCAGGCGCCGAGGTACGGGCTGTGCACGTGGGACACGGTGGTGATCTGCGGTTGCTGCTGGAACAGCCGGGTGTAGCGGTTGAGGCCGCCCTTGCCCTGGCCCAGCAACAGGTTGCCGGCAAAATCGGTGACGCTGGCTTTCAGCGGCTTGTGGTGGCTCCACGGGCCCGGGTAGTTCACCGAGACCAGCAGGTCGCGGCCCGGCACGCGCTCGATGAAGCCGACGGTGCCGTTGGCGGTGATGGTGTTGGTCTCGCGGTAGACGCGGAAGGCCTCGCCGGCTTCATGGGTGACGGCCTCGACGAAGTCCTTCAGTTCGGCGTCGATCAGGTTTTCGGTGGTCAGTACGGTCATGTCACAGGTCCTTGTCGTGGGCGCGTTGCGCCAGCAGTTCGCGGGCGGCTTGCAGCGGGCGGTGGTCGACCCACTCGGCGAGGTCGAAATCGGCTTCGAGGAAGCCATGCAGGTTGAGGAAGGTCTTCTGGATATCGAGGAAGGCCAGGCGCTGTTCGGAGAGGTCCGGGGCCAGGGTGGTGTGGAAGTCGCCGCGGTAGGCTTCGTCCACGCCCTGGGCACCGGCACGGGTCTCGTCCTGGAGGATGCGCAGCACGCCTTCGCGGTTGTCCCGCGCCCATTCGGCAGCGCGCAGGGTCTGGGCGAGGAAGCGCACCACCAGGTCGAAATGCTCGTCGAGCAGGCTCTGGTGCACGGTGATCGGCCGTGGCGTGCCGTTGTTGATGCGATGGCGCGGGTCTTCGATCTGGTCCAGATCGATGCCGACCTCAAGGCCCAGGCGGCGCGCGGCGTCGGCGGCGGAGGCGCCCTTGACGTAGACCGCGTCCACTTCGCCGCGCACCAGGTAATCCAGGCCTGACCAGAGGCGCTGAAGGCCTTCGTTGGGGTTCGGTGCCTGTTCCTGGTCGTGCAGCGGCACTTCTACCAGCGTGACATCGCCGAAGCCGAGGCCAGCCAGGCTCAGCGCGCCTTTGTAGCCATGCAGGCTCATGGCCCGGGCGATGCTGCCGGGACGGTTGGCCCCCCAGGCCGGCAGGGCCAGGCGCTTGCCCTTGAGGTCGGCGGCGCTGCGGATGCCGGAGCCAGGACGCACGAGGATGGTCTGCCATTCCTCGATCCAGGTCAGGCCGATCAGGCGGCTTGGCGAACCGGCAGCGCGGGCGGCCAGGGCCGGGACGTTGCCACCCTCGCGAAACAGTCCGGGCAACTGGTGATCGTAATGGTGGTGGCCGAGTTGCCGGGCTTCCTGCAGGGTCTGCACCGGCAGGCCGTCGGCGGCGAACTCTTCGCCAAGCCAGCCCAGGGTGTAGGCGATGCCGGACGCGGTTGGGACCGGGCAGCGGGTGAACCAGAGTTGCTCCAGGGGCGCCGCGCTGGGCAGCGGCAAGGTAGCAGCGAGTGACATGGGTGGACTCCATCAGGGGATCGAAGGGGCCAGGCGGCCTTTGCCAGGGCTATTGCAGCGCCCGTGCCAAGTCGACAACCCACTGATTTCATTGAATTTTATACCTGTCACCGGATGCAGACTGCTGATCTGCCAGCACCCGCCCAGCGTCATTGCTGCTGCCTGAGCAACAACCGGCCGCGGACTGCTGCTGGAGCAGCAACCAGCCTCTTGGAAATCGCTGAAAGCCACGTATCTCAAGGCCTCCAGGCCACTGGCACAGAACCTGCTCCGAACCGCGCACCTGTTCATTCAAGGAAGCGTTATCGTGACTACCCTGCCCCGCCGCCTGGAAAGCGAAGCCCAGGCCATTACCGTCGCCCATGAAGTGGCCGGCGAGATCGCCGCCCTCGCCGCCGATCCGCAAAACAACCGCACCCTGCCCCGGCGCCAGGCCGAACTGCTGTCCAGCAGCGGCCTGACCGCCATCGGCGTGCCCCGCGCCGATGGCGGCCTTGGCGCCTCGGTGGAAACCATCGTCGAGACGGTACGGATCATTTCCCGTGCCGATGGCGGCGTCGGCCAGTTGCTGCAGATCCACAACGTGATGCTGCGCGGCGTGCTCAACGGTTATCCGGATGAAGTGCGCCAGCGCCTGATCGGCGACCTGCTGGCCGGCAAGCGCCTGGGCAATGCCCTGGCGGAAGTGGGCGGCAAGAACAAGTTCGCCCTCAAGACCCGGGTCGAGCGCCGCGAGGACGGCGTGCTGGTGCTCAACGGCAGCAAGTTCTACTCCACCGGCTCGTACCTGGCCGAGTGGATTTCCCTGACCGCCGCCAGCGACGACGGCGGCGCCGGCGTGCTGCTGCACCGCGATACCCCGGGCCTGACCCTGGTGGACGACTGGGACGCCTTCGGCCAGCACAACTCGGTGAGCGGCACCGTGCGCTTCGACAATATCGAGCTGGACGAGCGCTACGTCCTGCGTCGCCAGGGCCCGATGAAGCGCACCGGGCTGACCTTCCCGCAGATCCTCCACGCCGCCATCGACACCGGCATCGCCGCCGGCGCCCTGCAGGCCGGTATCGACTACCTCAACCAGCATGCGCGGCCGTGGGTGGAGAGCGAGGTGGAACGGGCCAGCGACGAGCCGCATATCATCCGCCAGATCGGCGAATACGCCGTGGCCCTGCGCGCCGCCGAGTCGCTGCTGCGGGATGCCGCGCGGACCTTCGACGCCCACGAGCGCGACCCGGAGAACAAGACGCTGCAGGACGAACTGATCCTCTCGGTGGCCACCGCCCGCGCCCACTCCGACGGCGCCTCGCTGAAGATCTCCAGCGACATCTTCTCCCTGCTCGGCGCCAGTGCGTCCCTGAGCAAGTGGAACCTCGACCGCTTCTGGCGCAACGCCCGGGTGCACACCACCCACGACCCGATCCGCTGGCGCCTGCACCATGTCGGCAACTACTACCTCAATGGCGTCGATCCGGGCGAGTACACCGCGATCCTCACGGCCAAGCAGAAGGCCGGCGCCAGCCGCTGATCCGCGCGCGCGGGGCTGCCCGCGCGTTTTCCCGTCCTGCATCGAGTCCTTCATGAACCCTCGACATCCGCTGCTGCGCAGCCTGGCGATCTACCGCGAGATGCCCTGGCGTTTCGCCCTGGTCGCCGGGCTGTTCGTGCTTATCAACCTGGGCCTGGTCTGGCAGCAATGGCTGATCGGCCACGCCCTCAACGACGTCACCGCTGGCGCTGCCGTGCGCCGCCTCGACGATGGCGGCCTCGACGGTCGCCTCGCCTGGTACTGGTTCTGGCTGATCCTCGCCGTGGCCCTGGGCCGTGCGGTGCTGCAATACGCCGCCGCGCTGGGCTCGCTGATCCTCGGCCAGGCCCTGCTCACCCGCCTGCGCGAGCGCATCCTGGAACAGGTGCTGCGCCTGCACCTGGGTTATCACTGGCAACACGGCATGGGCGAGATCGTCACCCGCACCACCCGCGATGCCGACAAGGTCCGCGATGCCCTGGTGAGCTTCTGGCGCCAGCTGGTGGAAACCCCGCTGGTGGTGCTGGCGACCGTCGGCCTGCTGGCCTGGTATCACCCGTTGCTGGCGGTCGGCCCGCTGCTGCTGACCCTGCTCGGCCTGTACATCTTCGTCCTGCAGACCGAACGCCTGGTGGAACTGGACCGGGCGGTGGGCGCGGCCTACGACCGGGTCAACCAGGACCTGGCCGAGGGCATCGGCGCGGTGCGGGTGATCAAGTCGTTCGGCCTGCAACAGCAGCGCATCGACGGCTTCGCCGCCCAGGTCGAGGCGTTCACCGGCCTGGCCCGGCAGGCGCTGAAATGGGCCAGCTCGCGCATCCCGCTGCCGCAGGCGGTGGTGGCCCTGGGGCATGTGTGGATCCTGGTGATCGGCGCGCAACTGGTGGCCGCCGGGCGTATCGGCATCGGCGAGCTGGTCACCTCGCTGCTGATCGCCACCACCCTGGTGTTCCGTATCGAGGGGATTGGCCGGGTGATGCAGACCTTCGCCGATGCCCGCGCCTCGGCCGGGCGGATCTGGCAGTTGCTGGACGCGCCGACGCAGATCGAAAGCGGGCCACGGCACCTGCCACCGGGAGCCTTGGGACTGAAGCTGGACAACGTCAGCGTCGCCGCCCCAGGCAGCGAGCGCGACATCCTGCGCCAGTGCTCGCTGAGCCTGGCACCGGGTGAAGTCGTCGCCCTGGTCGGCGCCACCGGCACCGGCAAGAGCCTGCTGGCCAGCCTGCTGCCGCGCCTGACCGACGCCGACAGCGGCCAGGTGCTGGTGGGCAATGCCCAGGGCGGCTGGCAGGACGTGCGCGGCGTCGACCTCGCCGAACTGCGCCGCCGCGTGCACGTGCTGCCCCAGGAGAGCTTCCTGTTCGCCGACACCCTGGCCGCCAACCTGCGCCTCACCGCACCGCAGGCCAGCGACGCCGAACTGCTCGACGCCCTGCACCGGGCCAGCGCCGACGACATCCTCGAACGCCTGCCCCACGGCCTCGACAGCCCGCTGGGGGATCGCGGCGTCACCCTGTCCGGCGGCCAGCGCCAGCGCCTGTGCCTGGCCCGCGCCCTGCTCGCCGCGCCGGACCTGCTGTGCCTGGACGACGCCACCAGCGCCCTCGACGCCATCAGCGAGCGCCACGTGCTGGACAACCTGCGTCGCCCCGGTGGCCCGACCCTGCTGCTGATCGCCAGCAAGGCCTCCACCGTCGAGCGTGCCGACCGCGTGCTGCTGCTGGACCAGGGCCGCATCGTCGACAGCGGCCCGCATGAGCAACTGCGCCGGCGCAACCCGGCCTACCGTGACCTGCTGGGGATCGAGCATGAGTAAGAACGCCGGCAACACCGCCATGAGCGATATCGAGATCGAGGAACGCCTGGCGAAGAAGGCCCTGGACCGCAGCATGCTGCGCCGCCTGCTGCCGCTGTTGAAGCCGGTGCGCCGCCAGGTCGCCTGGGTCATCGGCCTGGAGCTGCTGCTGGTGTTCACCGTGTTCCTGCGGCCGTGGTTCGTCCGCGAACTGCTGGACCGCGGCCTGATCCACGACGGCAACGCCTGGCTGCTGGACCTGCCGCTGGTGCTGTGGCTCGGTGCCGGGCTGGCCGCCAGCTGGCTCGGGCGCTTCCTGCTCGCCGGGGTGTCGCAATACCTCGCCGGCAGTGCGGCCATCGAGGTGCTGAACCAGTTGCGGGTGCGGGTGTTCGCCCATGTCCAGGCGCTGAGCATCGGCTACTTCGACCGTACCCGTGCCGGGCGCATCCTCTCCCGCGCCGACCGCGACGTCGACGCCCTCGAACCGCTGCTGATCCAGGGTCCGCCGGAACTGCTCGGCGCCCTGCTGCGCTGCACCCTGGCGGCGTTGATGCTGTGGCTGATCGAGCCGCTGTTCTTCTTCGCCCTGATCGGCAGCGTGCCACTGCTGTTCCTCGCCACCTGGGCGTTCAAGCGCGTGGCCCAGCGCAACTGGGCCAAGGTCGCCGAACAGCGCAGCCGCTTCACCGCGCACCTGGTGGAAAGCGTCAGCGGCGTGCGCCTGCTGCAGCAGAGCGGACGCGAAGGCGACAACCAGCGGCGCTACCGACAGTTGCTGGACGAGTTCAACGACGCCCTGATCACCGGCAGCCTGCGTTCCGGCTGGTTCGCACCCTTCACCGCGCTACTCGCCGCTGCCGGCATGGCAGTGCTGGTGCTGGTCGGCGGCTATTCGCTGGCCCAGGGCACGGTTACCGTCGGGCAGATCGGCGAAAGCCTGTTCTACGTGATGCTGTTTCTCGGCCCGTTGCAGGAGCTGACCGACCTGTTCGAGCGCTACGCCACCGGCTCGGCCTCGGCACAGCGGATCTTCCTGCTGCTGGACACCGCCCCCGAGATCCTCGACCCACCCCGCCCGCTGCCGCTGCTCCGGGTGCAGGGCGAGGTGCATTTCGACCGGGTGCGCTTCGCCTACCAGCGCGATGCCGAACGGCCAGTGATCGACGGCCTCGACCTGCGCATCCGCGCCGGCGAGGTGCTGGCCATCGTCGGGCCGTCCGGGCATGGCAAGAGCACCCTGGTGCAGTTGCTGACGCGCTTCTACGAGGTGGACGACGGCGCCGTGAAGCTGGATGGCGTGGATATCCGCCAGCTCAGCCAGCAGCAGCTGCGCCGGCATGTGGGCGTGGTGCTGCAGGACAACGTGCTGTTCGCCGGCAGCATCCTCGACAACCTGCGCCTCGCCGCGCCGGGTGCGGACGATGCCAGCCTGATCGCGGCGGCGCAGGAACTGGGAGCGGAGGAAGTGCTGGAGCGGCTGCCGCATCAGTACCAGACCCAAGTGGGGGCGCTGGGCAGTCATCTCAGTCATGGGCAGCGGCAGCTGGTGTGCCTGGTGCGGGCGTACCTGGCCAACCCGGCAGTGCTGGTGCTGGACGAAGCGACGTCGGCGGTGGACGTGCATACCGAACGGCGCATCCAGCGGGCGCTGAGGCGACTGTGCGAGGGACGGACGGCGATCATCATCGCCCATCGGCTGGCGACGATCCGGGATGCGGATCGGATCGTGGTGATTCGCCAGGGGCGGGTGCAGGAGCAAGGGAGTCATGCGCAGTTGCTGGCGGCGGACGGGGCCTACTCGGCGTTGTATCGCAGCTACGACGCGCTGGCGGTGCATGACTGAACGGCAACAGTGGTTGCTTGCGGGGTGCTGCCCAGGCAGCAGCCTGTGGTGATTTCACTGGCCTCATCGCTGGCAAGCCAGCTCCCACAAGGTCCGTTGCATGCCCGGAATACGGGCCCGGCGCGGTCCCTGTGGGAGCTGGCTTGCCAGCGATGAAGCCCTCAAAAGCACCGTGGCATGCCGGTTGCAAAACTGCTTTCACACTCACAGAGGACCACCCATGAGCACCGAATTCTTCTGGCGCCTGCCCCTGGGCACCGACGGCCCGCAGCTCACCACCGACAAACACAACCGCGGCAGCTTCGCCGCGCGCCACGGCCATATCGCTCCGGGCCTGCTGGCCGACGGCAGCCCGGACGGCTTCACCTACATCGACTACATCGCCCAGGTGGCCAAGGCCGCCGAGCTGGCCGGCTTCGAAGGCGCCCTGCTGCCAACCGGCCCCGAGCCGTGGATAGTCGCAGCAGCCCTGGCCCGGGAAACCAGGCGCCTGCGTTTCCTTATCGCCTTCCAGGCCACCTGGACCCTGCCCGCCTATGCCGCACAACAGGCCGCGATCCTCCAGCACCTGAGCCATGGCCGCCTGGACTGGAACATCATCACCGGCGGCAACCCCGCCAGCCAGCGTGCCCAGGGCGACTTCCTCGACCACGACCAGCGCTACCAGCGCACCGGCGAGTTCCTCGACATCATCGATGGTCTGTGGAATAACGAGCGCTTCAGCTACGAAGGCGACATCTACCGCCTGGAGAACGGCGCCCTGCCACCGGGCCTGGGCAACGAGCGCAAGCCTGGCGTGTACTTCTCCGGTTTCTCCGACCCCGCACTGGACGTCGCCGCCCGCCACGCCGATGTCTACCTGAACTGGGCCGAGCCGGTGGACAAGCTCAAGCCGCATATCGACCGGGTGCGCGAACTGGCCGACAAGCAAGGCCGCAGCGTGCGTTTCGGCCTGCGCGTCGACCTCTTCGCCCGCGAGACCGAGGAAGCCGCCTGGACCGACCTGCGCCGCCAGTTCGAACGCCTGGAAGGCAAGCCAAGCGCGGTTTCCAGCGCCTTCACCCGCGCCAGCGACTCGGTCGGCGCAGCACGGCAGACCGCCTATCACCAGAACATCCAGGGCTTCGACGACCTGATCCTCGGCCCCAACCTCTGGGCCGGTTTCGCCAAGGCCAAGCCCGGCCCCACCGTGGGCCTGGTGGGCAGCCACCAGAACATCGCCGAGCGCCTGGCCGAGTACCGCGACGCCGGCTTCTCCACTTTCATCCTCGCTGGCAACCCGCACCTGGAAGAAGCCCTGCGCATCGGCCAGGAAGTCCTGCCGCTGCTGCGCGAGCGCCCTGCCCCGGCGCTGAAGGCCAGCGCCTGACATGGACCGTTCCTCCCTCTGGCCGGACAACCGGCCATCCTTCAAGGACCCGATCACCCCATGAGCACACCCCTCGACACCCTCTGGTACACCCACAGCCCGGTGCCCACCGGCCTCGGCATCGCCGTGCAGAGCGGGCGCCTGGCCGAAGCCTTCGCGCCGCTGGGCACCTCGATCCAGTCGCTGCGCGAATCCAGCGAACGTGAGGTCCGCGAGGCTCACTACGACCACCACCTGCCCAATTCGGTCCGCCATGGCGGCAATATCCCGGCGATCTGGGCCTATTCAGCCGGGGTGCAGACCCGGGTGCTGGGCTTGAGCTGGGCGGATGAAGTGCAGTTGATCCTGACCACCGCCGAGAGCGGCGTGAAAACCGTCCGCGACCTGAAGAACCGCCGCTTCGGCCTGCCGAAATGGGCCAACGTGCAAATCGACTTCACCCGCGCCCAGGCCCTGCGCGGGCTGGAAAATGCGCTTCGGCTGGAAGGATTGAGCGTGGCGGACGTGGAGCTGGTGGATTATCCGTACGGCGGCACCCACAGCGACGAGCAGATCACCCAGGTGCATGGCTCCGGGGTGTATCTCGGCGGCACCCGCATCAGCCGGCGCAACAACGAATTGATAGGGCTGTTGCGCGGGGATATCGACGCGATCTTCCTCAAGGGCGCCACGGCGCTGCAACTGGCCTATGAACTGGGACTGCACGTGGTGATCGACACCGGCTCGCACCCCGATCCGCTGGTGCGCGCCAACAACGGCACGCCGCGGACCCTGACCGTGGATACCCACCTGCTGGAACATCATTTCGGTGCCTGCAAGCGGATCGTCGATGTGCTGCTGAGGACCGAGCAATGGGCCTGGGCCAATCCGGACGAGACCCGGCGGTATCTGGCGCGGGAGTTGAATACCAGTGAGTACTGGGTGGCGGCAGCCTATGGCGAGGATGCCCATCGGCGGCTGCGCACGACACTGGACAGCCGGTCGATCGGGGCATTGCAGGATTTCACTGATTTTCTGTATCGCTGGCAGTTCATACCGCGGCATTTCGATGTGCGGGAATGGATTGATTTCAGGGTGCTGGAGGGGGTAATCGGGTCGACTTCGCGGGTGGCGACCTGACGGGAAGTTGGCCTTGGGCCTTGCAGCGCTCTCCAGATCGAGCGCTGCGCGGGCGGCGTGAGAGTGGTGAAGTAGTAGGCAATTTCCCAAGCATACTTTTCCGCCTTTGCAGTCGTTGCGCTCCTGGGAATCGCTGCCGACTCTTCGTCGGTCGCTGGGATTCAGCGACACAGACTTCGCGGTCTGTTGGCGAAAGGTGCTTCGACAGCGCCCTCCAGATTGCAGGCGCTTTTTTTGCGCCCGCTGTTTGTGCAATGGCGGCTGTGCGTGGGAGACCTCCGGGTCTGCCGGGTTCCTTTTGCCTCGGTCCGCGAACCCACGTACAGCTGCCACCCTTCGTTTCGCGGCGAAGGCCGGCAGTTTCGTCGCAAAAGGAGATGCACCCATGAAGAAGCTCGTTCCGGATCCCCCTCCTACCACAGCGCATACGCATTTCGGCACGTGCAATGGCACTCATCCGCCGCTATTCACCATTTGCGCCGATGCGAGTATCGAAGATGCGCTGGTCCACCTGGCGATGTCGCTGACCTCGGCGTATGAAACCAACTATCAGGTATGCGAATCGGCGAGCAAGCCGATGCAAAGCCTGGCGTGGGCGACCCAGCACTCGCTGGAGATTTGCCAGGCGCTGGTGGAGTCGTTGTTGAAGCGGGCGACAGGTGCTGACGTAAAGGGGTAAGCCGGAGGCAAATGGGGGGCGGGTATGATCTACAGTTCGCCCCCTTTTAGCAGCGAGGTAACTTCGACTCAACCTTGAGGGTTCTCTCGCAAAAATCCATTTCCGCGCGATTGTAGTCAACCAACGACAAAATGTACCAAAAACTATATAAATGAAGGTGGATCACTCATGACCGAATCATATATAAATTCACAAGCACTGGCTTCAGACGAAAAAACACCAATAGTTAACCTACCGCCTCGCTCAAAGTAAAAAACTTCCCAACTGCCTCCAACCTCCTCCACCAGCACTCAAAATAGCGGCACCCAAATCAAGCCTATTACTTATACCCACCATACTTACCCCTATAACAACCTTCGACCCACTAGAAATAAGATTTTTAAACTTCTGCCCTCAGGAAGCTTTTATTGAATACCCATTCCAGACCCTCCAAACCGCCGCCTGATTGTCTCCACTTCAACTCCGACTGGGGAGAGAATCTCAAATACCGAATAAGCGCCTCTCGAAGGGGCAAAAATGATTCCGTTTCCCCACCCATCGAACGAGCATAACTCACGAACAAAAACTCGCGCACTCAGGGAGCACACCTCTTCTCCAACATTGAAGTATCTTCACAGCCGCCCGAGTGAAATGTGCATTCTTAGAATCGCCTGGCATTGCCTCAACGAGTGCTATTTTCCCACTCATTCTGTCTATACTAAAAACTCCTACTTTATCTGGAAAGTCCCAAAATCGATAAGGACCAGCCCCGAATGGCACTTACTTAATCGGTAACCATTTGATTTTACTCCAGAACAAAATTTCGCTCACTTCTAATGAAGTTGAGCGCGCATCAGTGCAGTTAGACACATCACATGCTCACTCTTTGCTCAATCACACCGCTTACTACAAACGAAAGTCGTCATGACAATATACTCAGGTCAAGCTACGCGCCAAATACCCTTACCTTATCAGCATCTCGCGCAACCTATCTATGCGCTGCTGAAGCGACTCCACCGGCGGCGAAATAAAAACAAATTTATTTGAGCCTAGCGGTTTGTTTTTTATTTTAAAAATTTTAGCATAATAGTCAACAGAGCCATCTATAGAGAAAAGCATCATCCACATCTCACGGAGAAACAAGTCAAACGACTCCGGGGCAACCCCACACAACAGAAGTTTATCTCCAATCCATTTCGATGCTAGATCTGAGTTTTCAACCAAGCACCTCAACGCCTTCCGAATTTCTTGCTTTGTTGGCTCATCCACGCGTTCAAAGGTTGGCTTGACCAAGTGAACGACCACCATTGCACATTGCGAGGAGTCTGAATAATTCACCAAATCTAAAACATTATTTTCCATAGCCGAAGCTAAAGAAAGCGGATTAAGCAACTCAGAAACGTAGCAGGGATTGATTTCAGTTTCTTTCTGCGAAATGATCATTTAATAAAGCTCCCCAGATATCCTGTAAACAAAACTGGGAAAGCAGTGATCGCCTTACCCGTCTCAGCACTCACACCAGAATCAGTCCGATGATAGAATCGTGAAAAGTCCGCGCCGAACATCGGTGTACTTTTCAAAAACCCGTCTCCGACAACCCGGTCAAACCGGAAAGAAATATATCCGCCAATTGGTCCGCCCTGACCGATGGCATATTGCTGAATCCGCTGAGCGCGATTTATACCATAAAGTATATCTCTGTCACTCAAAAATATTGTCGAATCGACGGCAATCTCTTCCAAACTAACGCCATCTAAGTCAGCGCATTAAACCCGTACCCTTTTCCGGCCCTTCACTCGCAACAGGTATTGACGAAAAGTAAATCCACCATTTCTCCGGGCAGCTTTTTCAACGTTCAGGGAGCAAGTGTGACTCTGGGTTCCTCTCCGCAATCTTTGAGCTTATCAGCTAGCCATAAAGCCTCCACCTGAGTTCCTCTGTAAACCCCTTCCATAGGGTTTCGAAGAGCCCCAAGCGCTTGCTTCGACTCAACATCCAACGATTTCATTATGACCTTGGTGGTAATCGCGGAGGACTTAACCTGGTCCAGAAAAACTACCCATTGACCATTAACAGCGATCATTTTTTCCCGTATTTCTTCTGGTGGGAAGCCTACGCCACTAGCCTCAGTCGTTAAGCCGCACTGTACACAACAGGTATATTCGCCCCAGCGTAATCTTCCGTCAAAGCCGGACTGCCCGACTCTAAGCTGGTCAGCTAGACCACAATCTGGACACGGGTAACTGACCTCACTTGATTTAATCAATCTTTCTACCCTCTCATCCGCTCGCAGCATCGAATTGCGTCGTAAAACTTCTGCTCTTTCAAAGATCCAACAGGATAATGATCCAGGATACCCCTGCCACCATCTGTATTGAAGAAATCGCACGATTGCGTGCAACTCCCCCTCTCCCTGTCACATGATCAAGATCTCTCACATACGTTTGAGCAGCGCGTACTCGACCTGCCGGCTGACCTTGCCGTTTTATTCCATACGGGGGGTAGTAGCCCAGGGCATCGACGCTGCCAATGCGCTGCCCTCCGTGGTCGTATTGGCTTCCCGCGCCAGCAGGATTTCCCGGGTGACCTCGCCGAAGCTGTTGTAGCCAAAGGTCTTGAGTAATCGAGGATCGGCTGCAGTATCAAGTTTCCCTGCGAGTAAGGAAACGGGATCGACGGGTTCAACAGACCAGGTCGGCTGGGAGGATGAACCCTGCCGCTGAAAACAGCAGGGCGTGCTGATTTTTGACCATGACCTGAGATTGGCTAATGGGTGTTCCCTTTCCCTATCAAGGAGCCGCTTTCAGCTTTTTGGGATTCGTCGCTACCTGGATCTGCAGCACCACGTTGAAGCGCGGTTCCTCGCCTGGGTTGCGGCCAGTGATCGTCTTCACCAGCGAGACCCACGCCTCATTGCCGTATTCGTCATACCAGAACTTCTCCCCGCCTCTCGCACCACCCGGCAAATTCAAATACTGGCTACGTAATTCCGCAGCCGATTTTGCACTTGGGTTGCTGTTGTTACTTTCGTCATCCGGTATCCATCCCGCCATTTCCATTTTTTGGATGATGTCTTGCAAGCGTTCCCATGTCTCGTCCACCCCTGCCGATTCGCGGTATACGCCAATACCGAAACCAAGGACGTGATGCGTGAAGTACTGAAGAGCCACTCCCGTGTACCCAACGTTATCGAGCTGCATCCGATGATGCTGGTCACGATAGACAAAGGTATGGGGCTGATTGATGATCGTTCCCGCTGGCGAGGGCGTTGGACCGAGCTTGAACGTCGAATTCTGGATGACCTCGTCCCAGGTGTCGCCGATTTTTGCTGCAATCACCGGCAGAGACACGTTGTCCTTGTCGCTGTCATTCACAGTCTCTCCACAGGCACTCAGTGTCATGACCAATCCCAGCAGTGCCAGCAGCCGGGGCTTTTGAATCAGTGTCGTTTTCATTCGTCTGCCTATAGCGACCACCCCTTCGGCGTGGCCGGTTTGAGAGTCCCGGGTGCGAGCCGCAGTTTGCCAAGAAAATCGAGCGCCTGCCCTGTTCCAATGCGGTTCAAGTTGCCGAAAAACGTATCGGCGATATCCAGAGCGGAACGCCTGACAGTAAACCGCGGCAGGGCTGCCAGGTGCTTGTCTCAAGGGCGCTAAAAGACTCAAGACAGCCGCTGCAGGTTCCCGTCAGGCGTCGACGAATCAACTTTCCGACTGCTGGCGAGCCACTCCTTTGCGCAGCGCCTCGGTCAATGCCTGGCAGATCTCCAGCGATTGCCACGTCGCCCACGCCTTGTCCGCCAGCGGGCGGGAAAGCGTGTCGCATAGCTGGGCGTTGGTTTCGAAAGCTGAGGTGAGTGCTGCTGCGAGGTGAGCCAGGGCATCGTCGATATCGGCGTCCGGGCAGACGGCGAAAATATGAGGGTGGGCGCCGGCGCAGGTGCCGAAATGGATGTTGGCGGTTCGGCGGGAGGTTGAGACCGGTGGATCTGGAACGAGCTTTTTCATAAGTGGGACCTCTAGGCTATGGGATCCGCCACTTATCGCTACCAAACGAATGGGTGGCGGCTGTACATGGGTTGGTAGACCGGTCCTAGGCATCCGGCGCGCACGAAGGCGCCCCATGCACAGCCGCCATGACTCGATGCAGCAGACACAGAATGCGTCTGCTTGCTTGAGTGGAGCTCATGCACGCTTAGGAACGGGCTACCAACCCGGTCGCCAAACCACAGCGACCGGCGAAGACCAGGTGCCCATTTCCAGGAGCGCAACGGCTGAAAAGGCGGAAAAGTATGCTTGGGAAATTGCCTACATAAAAGTCGGATTTCGGAGAGGTTTTGTAGGCGAAGGCAGTGGATTTTGTCAGGGTTTTGGATAGCGGCGATCGGATCGTTCGCTTGCTGCAGTACCAATCTCGGTTTGAAGCCACGACATTCCACCGTACCCTATGCCTTCTCGCGTACACAGGGAGCTATGGGAAACGAATGCATGACCACAAGAAAGATGAGAACGGCTACAAAGGAGAGCAACGTTCGAGGGCCTTTCTTTCGGACCACTTCTGGATTCTGACCCGCTCGGTGGATGCAGACTCAGCCGACATAATCGTCCAGGAGCGCATGGAATCCAGCGAGGATGCCATTGCCAAGAGAAACCGCAGCGTCGAACTCGGGTACATACAATCCAAGTTTTTCGAAAACAAAAACCAGGTCAGGATCCACCGTAGCTACGTGGATGATCCCATGCATCCCTACCGCAAAGGCTATTTCGCCTTCCTCCACAGCAACGATGCAGAAGATGAGCACGTCCACTATTTCTTCAGCGCCGAAGACATCCAGCAACACTGGTACCTCAACAGCAAGCAGGACCACTACTGTTTCTCTCTCACCGAAGTGCGGGGCTACGAGGCATTCAGGAACCTGGGGCGCAAGCACATCAAGCAAAAGGTCCTGGCGGGCATCAGAGAGCTTCGCGGCTCCATAGAAAGCCTGATCTGGCGCAGCTTCATCGCCAATCGCTCGGATACCCGGATGCTCGGCGACACGGCGGGAGAGTACATTCTCACCCGCCCCCATGGCTGCCCGACGGTGATCTACAAGGTCGGTGGAGAGGCCCGCCCGCTGGAGCCCAGAAAAGATGTCATGCCCACCCTGGGCTATTTCGAATGGGGCTACTACGGCACCGGACCGATGTTGCTTGCCGCATCGATCCTCACGCATTTCATGGCCGGGGATATTCCCACGCGCGATGAAATCAATCTCGTGAAGGACTATCTCATCGGTCGCCTCGAACGATTCAACGAGACCGATCATGTCATCGATGCTTCGATGATCATCTGTGCCCTGAGCCGCATCCCCTATCCGGCGAGTGCAACAGAGTTGGATGCGCGCATGAAGCCGGCCTACGAGGAGACCCTGAAGAAGTACGAAAAGTACCTTTCATCCGATCCGGAAATCGACACCGATTCGGTTTGAGCCGGCTGAAACGGGGGCGACGATCAGCATGTCGCTCCCGGCAATCACCTGACCTATCCAAATGCATTGAGACTGGCTGCACCCGCGGGAGGGAATGACCCTCACCGTCGTGCCAAGGCTGATCGTCAGCGTGGTCATGCTTCTGGTCTTTGCTGGCTGGATGCTGAGCATGCTCAAGCAGTTCGCCCTCAGCGTGATCACCCGCGCTCTAACAACAGGACTCGTAGTCCATCCTTATTTCCGTGCACAAATAGATATTTAAGCTCTCATGCCGAATACGAAGATACGTACTCAAGAACCTTTCTAAAAAAACCTATATAGTCACGGAGTGGCTCATCAAACAGCATATCAACACTTTCCAGCCGCTCCCTGACATCTTTCTCTGGATATAGCGGGATTTAACTCAAAACCAACTTAAGCTCATCGATAAATTCACGATCAGTCCCAGACAGCTCGTCCTCCATTACCAGCTTTATAATTGCCATTTGATGATCAGGATTATTAATATCATAAACAGACAGCTTCTCAATCGCAGCATCATTGTAATAGTTGAAGTCAAGATATTTAACCAGGCAATTCATTCCATCCAGATTAACCATAATCACTCACCTTATACCGGGAAGGCAGTCACAGCCCTTCCCGCTTTTGCTCGCCCGGCTCGACCCCGACGAACGCAATGTGATCAAAGAACTGAGCGACGGCATGCTGCTCAAGTACGAGGCCCGTCACTTGGCGCTACACGCCACCGACGCCAAGCTTTGAGCCTAGCGGCCACAGAAGGTCGCGCAGGCCTTGCTGGCGGATGAGAAAGTCGGAGACGCGGTGTATCGAGTGATCGAAACGATGCTGTCAGGGGCATGACCTACTCTGCGCTGTGCCTGAGAATGTCGAACTTCAACTGCAACTGCCACCGCCCAGGCTTGTCCAGATCCGTCGCGTCATACCCCAACTCCCCCTCCAGCCGCCACGCCTGCCCGGCACCGGAACGCACTCGCACCTCACCACCGCTGCCTTCAAGAAGCGCCTGCAGGGAAACGGCGTGAAACTGCCGCCGTTCGCCTGGTCGGTGCAGGATTTCCGCGACCTGAACCGGTGCATGACAGGCGTTATTTCAAGCAGCCGGTGAACTGCCCACTGTCGCCGTCGCTTCACCCTGACGTCGCGAGGCACGTCCCCGCCACCTGTCCCTGATCCACTTGCGACTCGGCTCCTCGATGAAATGGAAGCCCAGTGCAGAAACCAGGGTCAGCACCACGAACGCCGCCAGCGCGAGCATCTTGCTGTTTTCCAGCAACGGGAACTGGGCAACCAGCGCGGCGTGATAATCGATCAATGCCAGGACCAGCAGCGCCTGGAACGAATAGAAGCAGTAGCTGATCTTGCCCAGCCAGACGAACAACGGACGCGACAGCAGCCAATCGAGCGGGCCGCCACCCAGGAACAGCGAACCGATGGTGAACGCCACCACCGGCACCACCAGCCAGTTGTGCCCGACATAGGCTGGCATGACCAAGGCCTGGTTACCCAGGTACCAGGCCAGCAGCACGATCAACCCGGCCTGCAATGGCCACAATGTGCGCGAGCGCACAGAGTCCTTGAGCAGCAGGCAGACACAGCCGCCGATGATGAACTCCGGCAGGCGGAAGATGGGCATGGCGTAGAACACCGGAATGCCATATCCCGGAAAGACCTTCGGCGCCAGGCCGAACATCAGCATGCACAGGTAGGTCAGCGCCAGCACGCCGAGCAGGCCCTTGCGCGACAGCCTGGCCAGGTACGGGATCATCAGTGGCAGCAGGAAGTAACAGAAGATCTCCACCGAAATGGACCAACTGCCACTGTTGTTCCAATGACTGAACAACGGCGGGATCCAGGCCTGGATGACGAACAGGTTGGCGACAAATATGTACGTCATCTTGCACAGTGCAGTGAGATTGGCTTCCAGCCCTTCGCCCAGGGGGATGTTCAGCCAGGGCAAGGTCACCAGCCCTGCGACGAAATAGATCGGATAGATCCGGGCCAGCCGATTGACGAAATAGCCCGCTACCCGCCCCTGTATGTCGTGGTACTTGAGAAACAGCAAGAAGCCGGACAGTACGAAGAACACGCTCATGCCCACCGCGCCGACATCGAGGATGCCCTTGAGCAGCGGAATCTGGGTCAGCGGCCAACGGATATGGATGTGAAACAGGAACACGTAGAAGGCCGAGACGAATCTCAGGCCGGTAAGCGATGCAACCTCTGACTGCTGTGGCACCCGGGCCTCCCGTCCACTGTTGCGCAAGCGCAGGAAAAAAGGGGGAGATTCTGGGTCATTCATGGCGTTTTTTCCACCATGGACATGGGAAGAATCAATCCAGCCGTCGCCGGGCCACACCTGCCAGCCGATCCCACAATCGCTCGACCCGGGTGACGCCAAACGCCCGCAATGCCGAATGCACCAGGCCTTCCACCACCTCGAACTGCGCCTCGCCGCCGGCAGCAATCAACGCCTGAGCATAGGCCATCCCGTGGTCGCGCAACGGATCCACGCCGGCCACTGCGATGAAGGCTGGCGCCAGTCCGCTGAAATCCTGTGCCTCCAGCGGCATGGCGCACGAGTCCAGTCGATCACCCTCCTCGGGCAGAAATCCCTTCAACGACACCCGTAACCCAGAGACCGTCATCAACGGCGCCTGCGCATGCTCGTGCATCGACGGGAGGTGTTCTCGCGCGGTCAGCACCGGATAGATCAACAACTGGCCCAGCGGCTGGGGCTGTCCATCGC
Source organism: Paucimonas sp. (assembly GCA_031253995.1). GTDB lineage: Bacteria > Pseudomonadota > Gammaproteobacteria > Pseudomonadales > Pseudomonadaceae > Aquipseudomonas. The sequence continues at coordinate 73,483 of JAIRVG010000086.1, forward strand.
GACGCAAGGCCATGCACAGGCCTGCAGCCAGCGTCCCGCCGGCACTGTCGCCCCCGACGATCAGGCGTTCACGACTCAATGCCGGGTCGATCCGCCCCTGGCGCAAGCCCTGCCATGCCGCCAGGCAATCCTGCAGCGGTGCCGGGTAGCTGTATTCCGGGGCCAGTCGGTAGGCCACCGCAACGATCGCCACCGGCACCCGTCGCATCAGGGCGTAGGCGAACCAGTCGTGGGTGTCGAGATCGCCCTGGTTCCAGCCGCCGCCGTGGAGGTAGAGCAAGGTGGGCCAGCCGCCTTCGGGGGCTTGGCCTGCGGGTTTGTAGCGGCGCAGGCGCAGGTCGTCGAGGGCGATGTCGTCGATGGTCCAGCCTGGTGGGGGCTCGGGGGTGCAGGCGCGGCAGGCCTGGAGGAAGGCTTCGCGGCGGGCGGTGATGCTGTCGTCGGCGGGAGTGAAGCGTTGGCAGGCGTCGATATAGGCCTGGATTTCGGGGTCGAGGTTGTAGCTCATGACAAAACTCTCATTAGCGGCGCTCGCTTTCATGGAACAACACATGAATCACTGATTTGGCAGGGACCTGTGGGAGCGGGGTTAACCGCGATTACAAAGGTGAATTCACCGACGCCATCGCGGGTGAACCCGCTCCCACAGGGTCCGCATCGTGCTTTGGAACAGCCTCCCGGCCTCAGAACAACGGCAAGGTATACGCCAGGATCACCCGGTTCTCATCCCGCCGCCCGGTGGCATCGCCCTGCAACTGCACGTTGCGCCAGCGCAGCGCGAGGTTCTTCAGCGGCCCGCTCTGCACCACGTAGGTGATGTCGATATTGCGCTCCCATTCGCTGCCATCCTCACCAGCGACCTTGAAGTTGTCGCCTTTGACATAGCGGGCGAAGGCACTCAACCCCGGCACGCCCAACGGCGCGAAATCCAGGTCGTAGCGCGCCTGCCAGGAGCGCTCCTGCGCCCGGTCGAAGCGCAGCACCTGCACGGCGTTGGCCGCCGCCGGCAAGTCTGTGTCGTGAATGAACGGCAGCGCACTGTCGCCAGCGTTGTACTGGTAACCCAGGCGGAACGTCTGCGGCCCCAGGTTGGCACTGACCATCCCGGAGGTCATGCGGCTGTCCAGCTTGCCGGCTTTCTCCGCGCCAGACTCACCGGTGTCCAGATAATTGAGGGTGCCGGACAGGTTCCAGTCACCCAGCTTCCGCGTATGGGTCACGGTCGCCAGGTTCTGCTGGTAGACATCCTCCAGCCGCCCGCCCCACAGCCCCGCCGACCATTGCGGGGTAATGCGCCAGGTACCGCCGAGGTAATTGAAGCGATCACTGAACACGCTGTAGTAGTTGCCCACCTGGATATCCCGCGCCCCGGCGAACTCACGCTGGTTGACCTGGCGCATCTGGCCGACGCTGAGGTCGAGGTTGTCGATCTCCTTCACATCGAGCATCGCGCCTTCGAAGAATTGCGGCAGCAGCCGCGCATCGCCCGAGCTGACCAGTGGGATCTTCGGGAACAGTCCGCCCACCTTCAGCTCGCTTTTCGAATAGCGCAGCTTCAATGCAGCGGTGGCCTCGGAGAACTCGTCCACCGAGCGCGGATCGGCATTGCGCGGCCCGCCAGCACGATTGTAGGCGCCCGGCAGCAGTGCGGTGCCGCTGCGCGATGGCGAGGAATCCAGCTTCAGGCCCAGGCCGGCGTAGAAGTCCACGCCAACCCCGATAGTGCCCTCGGTATAGCCGGACTCACCCTTGAGAATGAAGCCCTGCGCCCACTCCTCCAGCTTCGATTGCGCGGGCTTGGTGGAGTCGCGCAGGTCGTGGTTGTAGTAGAAGTTGCGCAGGGTGACATTGGCCTTGGCGTCATCGAAGAACGCCGCATGGGCGCCCAGCGGCGCCAGGCCCAGCAGCAGTGCGACAGGTTTTGCCGAGCGAGCGAAGCCCGCCCCGTACGAGGATGATTTCATTGTTTTTGTTCTCTTGTTATGGAGGGTGGATCAGCGTTGCCAGGTGAAACTCAAGGTGGCCTCCAGGCTTTGCCCGGGGGCCAGTTCATGGGTGCCGCTCTCGGCCCAGTCCGCAGGCGGGCCGTTGAAGGCGTCGGCGACGTGGGACACCGGTTCCAGGCACAGGTAGGCCGAACCCGGCGGGGCAAAGGCGACGAAGTGGTTGAGCAGCAGTGACGCCCGCATCAACAGCCGCCCCTCGGGATAGCTCAGGTGCAACTCGCCGTCCCAGTGCGACTGGTAATGGGCGACCGGCGCGGCGTTGTCGGCGATCAGGTGCACCGTCTTCACCGCATCTTCGTAGTCGCCGGTCACAAGGTATTCCTCGTCGATGGCCCACTCACGACCCACCCGATACTCGGCACGCATCCCAGGATGCCGCTGGAAATACGGATGCAGGCCAAGCCCCGCAGGCATCGGCGTGTCGCCAAGGTTGGTCACGCGCAAGGTGATCTCCAACCGATCGCCGTCCAGCGCGAACGCCTGCTCGGCACGAAACGCCCAGGGCCAGTGCTCACCGTCGTAGTCGCAGCGGATCAGCGCCTGCCCGGCATCGGCACTCACCACTTCCCACGGACGGGTATGGGTCACGCCATGCAAGGTGTGCGGTCGCGCTGCCGGATGCGCCGGCAGGCGATGCTCGACACCGTTGAAGGCCAACCGCGCATCCCGCAGACGATTGGAGTACGGCATCAGCGGATAAGCGCCGGCCCGCGGCCAGTCGAGCGGATCGAACGCATCCGCGGTGATCGGCAACAACAGATCCAGCCCGCCAGCCCGCAGCGCGGCGATACGCCCGCCCCACTCCGGCAACAGGCGCAGTTGCCAGGTCGAATTGCCCAGTTCAATGGATTTCATGACACCTGCACTCCCTTCAGCTACGCCGGAAGCGCTCGATCACCTGCAGGTCGATATCCAGGCCAAGGCCCGGCCCCTGCGGCACCTGCAACTGGTTGCCACTGCGCAGCGCCTCCACCGGATACAGCCAGTCCGCCGGCTCGACGAACAGGTACTCCACCTGCGGCACTGTCGGCTGTACCGCCGCCAGGTGCAGGGTGGCGATCAGGCCGGGGCCGAAATACGGGCAGTGCGGCAGCACCACGGCGTCATGCTGGCGCGCCAGCTCGGCGATGCGCAGGCATTCGGAGATGCCGCCGACCTTGGTCACGCTGGGCTGGATCGAGTCCACGGCCCCAGTCACCAGCGCCTGCTCGAACTGCATCGCGGTGCACCAGTTCTCCCCCGCCGACAGCGGGACGCCCTGCCCGCGCAGGCTGGCCAGGGTGGCGAAGTCCTCCGGCGGGAAGATCGGTTCTTCCAGCCAGGCCAGCTTCAGGTCGCGCAGGGCCGGCAGCCACTCGCGGGTGTCGCTGACCTTCCAGCCGCAGTTGACGTCGGTGGCCAGCGGCACGTCGTCACCAATGGCGCGACGGCAGGCGGCGATCTCGGCGACGGTCACCTCATGCAGCTTGATATCGCTGAAGCCCATGGCCAGCGCCTTCTCGCAGATGGCCGGGGCCACCTCGTCGTCGGCATAGCGCACCAGGCTGGCATAGGCCGGCACCTGCTCACGGGTCGCTTCGCCCAGCAGGCGGTGCAGCGGCAGGTTGCGGCGGCGCGCGGCCAGGTCCCAGAGGGCGATGTCCACGCCGGAGATGGCGAACATGGTCACGCCATAGCGGCCGAACAAGTGCAGGCGCAGCTGCAGTTCCTGGTTGAAGGCGGCGATGTCGGTGATTTCCCGGTTCAGCAGCAGTGGCGCGATCAGGCGGTCGACCAGGGCCTTGGTGGCGTCGGCGACGAAGTAGCCGAAGGCCTCGCCCCAGCCGACATTGCCCTGCTCGTCTTCCAGGCGGATCAGCACGTTTTCCAGGGTGTGCCAGGTGGTCGGGGTGATCCCCAGGCCCTTGCCACCGTCGTGGAAGGGGATTTCCACGACCTGGGTGTCGATACGGACGATCTTCATACGCGCTCCAGCACACTGGCCAGGGGAACGCCGGCGTAGGCACCGCCGACATGGTCACGGCCCGAGCCTTCGGCGGCCATGGCTTCGTAAGGCAGGTAGTCCGCGGCGAGGTGGTCGCCTGCGTTGTCCTGCGGCACATAGCCCAGTTCGCGGGCACGGCGGTTGTGGAACAGCGGATTCGGGCTTTCCGAGACGCCATAGACGATCTCGTTGCGCACCGCCGGGTGCTCCAGGCCGATCAGCAGCAACTGGGCCAGGTCGCGGGCGCTGGTCCACATCCGCAGGCGCCGGGCGTCGGAGACCTTGGCGTCGGCGTTGCCGATACGGACGATGAAGGTCGCCAGCTCGCCCCGCAGGGAGAAGGTGGCGCAGGCGGCTTCGCCGAACACCTTGCTCATCGCGTAGTAGCTGTCCGGGGCCACGGGCATGTCGTCGAAGTACTCCGACTGGTCGCTGCGGTACTGGCCCAGCACGTGGTGGCTGCTGGCGAAGACGAAACGCTTGACGCCAAGACGCTGCGCGGCCTCCAGCAAGTACAGGGTGGCGTGGTAGTTGGCTTCGACAGTGGCCTGGAACTGGATGTCGGTGCCATGGGCACAGGCCAGGTGAAGGATGCCATCGACGCCCTCCACCGCCTGGCGCACGCAGTCCGGGTCGGTGAGGTCGCCGACCAGCGCGCTTTCGCCGTCGACCAGCCCTTGCACGGGCTTGCGGTCGAGCAGGCGCAGGTCGAAGCGCTGGCGCAGGAAGGGCCGCAGTGCGGTCCCGACGATACCGGCGGCGCCGGTGACAAGAAGCGTAGGCATGACGAATTCCTGAAAAGCTTGGGGTTTGGCCAGCCCTGGTTGGGGCTGGCCTGGCACGGCGGACCGCGCCACGGTTACCGGCCCGCAGGCCGGTGGTCGAGTATCAGGCCGCGGCAACCGCTGCGCCCTGCTTCGCCGGCTTCTGGCCGACAAAGAACGCCACGATCAGCGCGCCCAGCACACCCAGCCCGCCGGCCAGGGCAAAGCCGCTGCTGTAGGTGCCGGTGGCCTGGATGATGAAGCCGGTGACGGTCGGCGCGACGATCCCGGACAGGTTGGCCAGGCCGTGCATGAAGCCGCCGGCGGTGCCCACCTGGTGATCCGGCACCGCGTCCTGGATCAGCGACCAGTAGGCCGGCGCGGTCAGCATCAGGAAGCCGATGGCGACGGTCATCACCGCCACGGTACTGGTGACCGACTCCACTCGCCCGGTCATTGCGATGCACACCGCCGCTACCAGCAGGCAGGACACCAGCACCACCTTGCGCGAGAACAGTTGCTTGCCGGTGCGCTTGAACACCCAGTCGATCAGCAGGCCGCCGCAGATGAAACCGACGGTACCCACCAGCCACGGCAGCGCGGTAACGATGCTCATGGACTTGAGGTCGATGCCCTTGGCGTCGATCAGGTAGCTGGGGAACCAGGTCATGAAGAAGTAAAGGATGTAGTTGTAACAGAACAGCGAGACACCGGTGACCAGCACCGAGCGTTGCAGGATGATCTCCAGCACCGGGGTGCGTGGCGCCTGCTCGGCGGTCATTACCGGGGCTTCACGGCCTTCGTTGATCTCGGCCAGTTCTTCGGCACTCACCTTCGAGTGCTCCTGCGGCGTCGAGGTGGCCAGGCGGTACCAGGCGATGGCCCAGAGCACGCCAACCACGGCGATCACCACAAAGGCCACGCGCCAGCCCAGCCACAGGGCGAGGAAGCCGACGATGGGACCGGCCAGGGCGCCGCCCAGCGGGCCACCAGCCTGGTTGATGCCGATGGCGCGGGCGCGTTCCTTGATCGGGAACCAGCTGTTGACGGTCTTGTTGGCGGTGGTCGACACCGGGCCTTCACCCACGCCGAACAGGGCGCGGACGATCAGCAGCGACCAGAAGTTGAAGGCCAGCGCGGTGGAGCCGCAGAGCACCGACCAGAAGCTCATGGACCAGGTCAGTACCTTCTTCGGCCCGAAGCGGTCGGCCAGGTAGCCGCCGACGAAGCAGAACAGTGCGTAGCCGAAGAAGAAGCTGCTGAAGATCATGCCCTTCTCGGCAGGCGTCAGGTGGTACTCCTGGGTAATGAACGGCATGGCGATGGACAGCGCGGCCCGGTCGACATAGTTGATGATCATGGCGATGAACAGCATCGTCAGGATCGTCCAGCGGTAATTCTTTTTCTTGTTCATGTACGTCTCCGTCCGGCGCCAGTGGCAGACCGGATCTTGTTGTTATAGCGCCGAACCCCAGGCAGGGTTCGGCTGCCTGTCGGGTCTAGACGCTGTAATCCACTGCCACCCACTCGAAGTACTGCTTGAGGTCCGCGACCAGGGCCTGGTGCGCGGGATGGGGCAGGTAACGCTCGACCGCGGCCGCATCGTCGAAGCCCGAGTCGAGGATGTAGTCCCAGCAGATGGGGCGATCCAGCTCGTTGGCGGCGACGGTCCAGTCACGGATGAAATCGATCTCCTGATCGAGGCCACGCATGCGCGCGACCAGGCGTTGCTCCAGTTCCGGCTGCCGCTCGACATCAGCCAGGCGGCGGAACATCACGACATGACGCATCATCGCGGCGCCCTCCCCTCAGCCCAGGACCCAGGCCGGCGCATCCTGCAGCGCGACGGGGCGCAGGAAGCGCTCCAGCGCGGCATAGCCGACCGAGGTGGTGTGCGGGGTGGTCGACGACGGCCAGGGACCGCCGTGCTGCTGGGCGTGGCACACGGCGACACCGGTGGGCACGCCGGCGAACAGCACGCGGCCGGAGATCTTTTCCGCCGCGCGGACCAGTTGGCGATTCTCGTCGCTGGCGGCTTGTGCGCCCCACAGGGTGGTGGTCAGGCTGCCGCCCACCGCTTCCAGCACTTCGATGACCTGTTCGACCGAGGCGGCACGTACCACCAGCGCGGCCGGGCCGAACATCTCTTCACGCAGGTGCGGGTTGGCGATGAACTCGCTCGCCCCGGTGACGAACAGCCGCGGAGCGGGACCCGCGCCATCGGCGGCCGGTTCGAAGACCTTCGCCGCATGGCTGGCGACGGTGGCAGCGGCCGCCTCGAAGCCCTGGCGCATGCCCGGCGTGAGCATACGGTGCGTGGCGAGTGGCGCAATGGCCTCGGCCAGCTGGGCGACGAAGCGCTCGCTGAGGGGCGAGTCCAGCAGCACGATCAGGCCGGGGCTGGTGCAGAACTGGCCGCAACCCAGGGTGATCGAGGCGGCCAGGGTCCTGGCCAGGCCTTCGCTGTCGCTCTCCAGCGCGGCAGGCAACGCCACCAGCGGGTTGATCGAGCCCAGCTCACCGTAGAACGGCACCGGACGCGGACGGTCATTGGCCGCCTGCCACAGGGCCTTGCCGCCCTGATAGGAACCGGTGAAGGCCACCGCGGCGATATCCGGGTGCTGGACCAGGTAGGTGCCACCGACGCGGGACGCCGCTTCGACCAGGGTCAGCACGCCTTCCGGCAGGCCCTGCTGACGGACCACGCCAGCGGCCAGCTCGAATACCGCGCGGGACAGCTCCGGGTGACCGGAATGGGGCTTCACCACCACCGGGCAGCCAGCGGCCAGGGCCGAGGCGGTATCACCGCCCAGCACCGAGAAGGCAAACGGGAAGTTGCTGGCGGAGAACATCGCCACCGGGCCAAGGGCACGCTGCACCCGCACCAGTGCCGGACGCCCGGCAGGCGGCGCGCCGGCCACGGCTTCGCTGGCGACCTGGCGGTACGGCACGCCGGCCTGCACTTCGCTGGCGAAACCGCGCAGCTGGAAGGCGGTGCGCGCCACTTCGCCGTTGAGGCGGGCTTCGCCCAGGCCGCTTTCGCGGTCGGCGATGGCCACCAGTTCCGCCTGCTGGCCTTCCAGCGCATCGGCCAGGCCATTCAGCAAGGTGGCACGTACGGCGGCTGGTGATTGGGCCCAGAAATCGGCGGCAGCAGCAGCCTTGGCGACGACCTGGTCGATGGCCGCCAGGGACGGATCTTTTTGCTCGGTCATGAGGGATTCCTTAGCGGGCTTTGGGGTCGAGGTGGTAGCCGCGGCCGGTGTAGTCGAAGTCCACCAGCTCGTTGATCGCCACGTCCTTGTCCGCCGGCGAGGCGTAGTAGGCGCGGATCTCGCGGATCAGGCCGGTCTCTTCGTCGAACACGTACCACTCGTCACCGCGCAGGGCGGTGCCCAGCTTGCTTTTCCAGTGGGTCCACTCGATCACCGCTTCATTGCTGTCGTGGCTGACCAGGATCTTCTCGATGGTCCATTGCGAACCCAGGTTCTCCACGCACCACACCCACTTGCGGGCGATGGTGTCGGCGGTGCGCCACGGCACTTCCGGCAGGCCGGCGGGGAAGTAATGCACGGCGTCGGGGGTGAAGCAGGACACCAGCTTGTCGTAGTCGCCCTCGTTGCAGGCGTCAAAGTAGCGGCGGATCAGTTGCGCGTGCTTGTGCTCGGCCATGGATCAGCCCTCTTTCTTGTCGATGATCGACGGAATGGCCGGACGGCCGTTGGCGGCCCAGGCGTGGTAGTCGGAGACCGACGCCGGGCTTGGCGGGTATACGCCCCACAGTGGCTCGCCTGCGGCAATGCGCATGGCCAGGTAGTTCTCGATGTCGTCCTGGACGCTGCACACCTCGGCCAGTTCCTCGGCCAGGTGGGCCGGGACCACGGTCAGGCCATCGGCGTCGCCGACGATGATGTCGCCCGGGTACACGGCGACACCGGCGCAGCCGATCGGCACCTGCAGGTCGGCGACGTGGTGGTAGGAAATACGGGTGGTGGCGGTGATCTCGCGGGCATAGGCCGGCAGGTTCATCGCGGCGATCTCGCTGCCGTCGCGCAGGGCGCCGTCGGTGACGATGGCCTTGGCGCCACGGGCCAGCAGGCGGGTCACCAGGATATTGCCGGCGGAGGCCGCGGCGGGGTCGTTGCGGCTGTCGATCACCAGCACGTCGCCGGCCTGCACCTGCTCCACGCCGATCCATTGCAGGTTGTCGTCGTTGGGCTTGGTGGTCATGGTCTGGTAGGTGTCGATGTCTTCACGGGCGGGGATGAAGCGCATGGTGAAGGCACGGCCGGCGAACGGCTTGGTGTCGCGGGTCATGGCACGCAGGCCCACCAGCGCCGGCTGGCGGAAGCCGCGCTTGAACAGCTGGGTGGTCAGCGAACCGCTGCTGCACGCGGCCAGTTTGGCCAGGGTGGCGTCACTGACTTCGACGCGCTTGCCCGAGGCGCTTTCGTGGGCATCGGCGTAGGTGTGGATGACGGACATTCTTGTAGGTTCTCCAGGCGGGGTTCATCCGATGGGTGGCGGGTGCGGATTCCCAATATGTGGAACAAAGCCCACGTGCCACCCCCGTTGACCTGGATTCTATGGGGGAAAAACCCGCCCGAAAGGGGCAGAATCGATACCCTGGCCATACCGTTCCAACTGATGGGAAAAACCATGAAAACAGGTGAAGGCACCGCTGCCCTCGAAAAAGCCCTCGATGTCCTCCAGGCCGTGGGCGCCGAACCCCGTGGCATCAGCCAGGCGCAACTGGCCGAACAGGTACCACTGCCGCGCACCACCCTATACCGCATCCTCGCCACCCTGGTGGAGCGCGGGATGATCCGCCGCGACCCGACGCGCAAGGTCTATCGCCTGGGCTTCAACTACCTGGAGATGGTGCGCAACGCCTACCTGGAGCCGGACCTTGTGGCCGCTGCCAGCGCCGAGCTGCGGGCCTTGCGCGATCTCACCGGGGAAACCTCGTACCTGGCCGTGCTGGACGGCAACCAGGTGCTGTCGCTGGAGCGCTGCGACGGCGCCCACACCCTGCGTTCGGCGGCCAGCCTCGGCCAGGGCAAGCCGGTGTATTGCACGGGCCAGGGCAAGGCGATCCTGTCGGCGCTGTCGGCGGTGGCGCGGGATGAAATCCTCAAGGGCCTGGTGCTGGAACCGCTGACCCCGCTGACCATCACCGACCGCCGTCGCCTGCTGGCCGAGCTGCAGATCACCCGCACCCGCGGCTACGCCCTGGACGACGAGGAAATCCGCCTGGGCGTGCGCTGCGTGGCGGCACCGATCATCGACAAGCAAGGTGTGGTGCGCGGCGCGCTCAGCGTGGCCGGACCGGCCTGGCGCCTGACCCTGGAGCGCCTGACCCTGCTGGGCCCGGAGCTGGCCGACGCAGCGCGGCGGGTGGGCGAGCAATTGCGTCCGGAAGCGGCACAGCGGCCATCCGGGGCGTTGCAGGTGTTGCCGGCGCCCTGGTCGTTTCACGGGGCCTTTCCGCGCTGGCATGCGGCGAGCGGCACGCTGTACTGGGCGGACACGCTGGCGCCGGCGATCCACGCCTGGGATGGCAAGACCAGTCGCCTGCTGACCCGCCTGGACATGCCGGTGCGGGCCATGGAACTGCACCGCGACGGTCTGCTGGTGGCCCAGGCTGGCGGGTGGTCGCTGGTGGACTGGGAGGGTCGCGAGCATCCGATGCAGGATGTACTCGGCAGCCGCCTGCTGGCGCTGGCCGGTCATCCTTCGGGCAGCCTGTGGGCCTGTGCGCGGACGGCCGGTGGCTGCCTGATCGGCGAGATGAGCAGCGAGGGCGAGTTGCGCCATGGCTGGGCGCTGAGCGAGCAGATCAGCGGCTTTCGCTGGGATGCCAGTGGCAGCGCGGTGTATGCGATCGCGCCTGAGACCGGCGATATCCTGCGGCTGCAGCCGGGGAGCACGGTGGTGCGGCGGTTGGCGTCCTTGCCACGGGGCGGTGGCAGCCTCAGCGGGCTGGCGCTGGATGCGCAAGGTGGCGTCTGGACCACCCAGCGGGATGGTTGGAGCCTGGCGCGCTTCGATGCCGAGGGGAATCTGGAGCGGATGATCGGACTGCCGGTGCCCTGCCCCACGGACCTGTGTTTTGGCGGGCCGGACTTGCGGACGTTGTTCATTACCAGCGCCAGGCAGGATCTGAAGCTGGAGGTGCTGGGCAGTGCGCCGGATTCCGGGTGTGTGTTGCAGGTGGAGAGCGAGGTGGCTGGTCAGGTGGCAGGGGGTTCCGTGACCTCGCGCATCCGGTAGGAGCTGGCTTGCCTGCGAAGGACCGTGAAACGGTCCCGGTTCCTGATCTAAAGGCAGGCCAATCGCATTCTTCCGGCTGTAGATCGGGAACCGGGCCCGCTGCACAGGCCTTCGCAGGCAAGCCAGCTCTCATAGAACAACACATAACTCATTGATTTAGCAGGGACGGCGTGGGAGCGGATTCATCCGCGATTGGGCGCGAAGCGGCCATAAAACCTGAGTCCGCGGTGTGTCAGGAGAGCTGGGGACTCAGGTTTTACGACGGCTTCGCCGCCGATCGCGGATGAATCCGCTCCCACGCCGACTGCGGCGCACTTGCAGTCTAGTTCTCTGCGCGACAGCGC
>JAIRVG010000093.1 GCA_031253995.1 Paucimonas sp.
AACCGCCTAAGCACTTCGGTGCCGGTAAGGGTGAAAAGGTGCGGTAAGAGCGCACCGCACGACTGGCAACAGTTCGTGGCTAGGTAAACCCCACTCGGAGCAAGACCAAATAGGGTTCCACATGGCGCGGCCCGCGTTGGAACCGGGTAGGTTGCTAAAGGCGTCCAGTGATGGCCGTCGTAGAGGAATGACTGTCCTCGACAGAACCCGGCTTACAGATCGACTCTCCACTCCTTCCTTTCTCTGCTTGATTCGATAGCAGAAGCCGCTTCGGTAATACCAAAAAAGTCTTACTCTTAATAAATCACTTTAACTTCACACTCTATTCGATTGAGTGCATTCGCATTTCCCCTCCGAAAACCCCGCCAAAGTGGCCCATTGTCTGTCCTTGTTACGCTAAATCGCCGATCTGTAAGGGTTTTCCTTATATGCGCGCCTTGACGGTGCGGTGGGCGGATTCCTATAGTGTGCGCAAGTGGCAGAAAGTGGCATGAAGTGGGTTTTCAGACACAAAAAAGCTAACATTTAGGGAAGCGCAGCCGTGTTCCGCGGAGCAAACGCAATCAACCTCGACGCCAAGGGCCGTCTCGCCATGCCGAGCCGGTACCGTGACGAGCTTGATTCGCGCAGCTCGGGGCAATTGATCGTGACGATCGACGCTGTGGATCCTTGCTTGTGTGTGTACCCGCTCGATGAGTGGGAACTGATCGAAGCCAAATTGCGCGCCTTGCCGTCGTTACGCGAAGAGAACCGTCGCCTGCAGCGTCTGCTGATCGGCAATGCGGTGGATCTGGAGCTCGACGGCAGTGGGCGTTTTCTGGTTCCACCGCGTCTGCGCGAGTACGCCAAGCTCGACAAGCGCGCGATGCTGGTGGGGCAACTGAACAAATTCCAATTGTGGGACGAGGATGCCTGGAACGCTGTTTCTGCAGCTGACCTGGCAGCCATTCAACAACCGGGCGCCATGCCCGATGAACTGCGTGATCTGATCCTGTGACTATCGATAGCGGCTTTAACCACATCACCGTGCTACTGAACGAAGCCGTGGAGGCTCTTTCAGTGCGCGCCGATGGCTGCTATCTGGATGGCACCTTCGGACGCGGCGGCCACAGTCGCCTGATTCTCCAGGGGCTTGGTCCGGAGGGGCGCCTGCTGGGGTTCGACAAGGATCCTCAAGCGATTGCCACCGGGCAAGCGCTGGCGGCCGAAGACGGCCGCTTTGTCATTGTGCAGCGCAGTTTTGCCGAGCTGGGCGATGAAGTGTCCGCGCGCGGCCTGGCCGGCAAGGTCAGCGGCGTGCTGTTCGACCTCGGCGTGTCGTCGCCACAGCTGGACGATCCTGAGCGCGGCTTCAGTTTCCTCAACGACGGCCCGCTGGACATGCGCATGGACCCGAGCCGTGGCGTCAGCGCCGCCGAGTTCGTCGCCAGCGCGCCGGAAGAAGAAATCGCCCGGGTCTTCAAGGAATACGGCGAAGAGCGTTTCGCCAAGCGCATGGCCCGCGCCGTGGTCCTGCGTCGCGAAGAGCAGCCGTTCACCCGCACCGCCGACCTGGCGGAAGTGCTCAAGGTCGCCAATCCGGCCTGGGAAAAGGGCAAGAACCCGGCGACCCGTGCATTCCAGGGCCTGCGTATCCACGTCAACAATGAGCTGGGCGATCTCGAAACCGGTCTCGACGCCGCGCTGGAGGCCCTGGAAGTTGGTGGCCGCCTGGCGGTGATCAGCTTCCACTCGCTCGAAGACCGTATCGTCAAGCTGTTCATGCGCAAGCTGGCCAAGGGCGAGCAGGACAACCTGCCGCGCAACCTGCCGGTCCAGCACAAACCTTTCGAACCGAAGATCAAGCTGATCGGCAAGGCCCAGTTCGCTTCCGATGCCGAGCTCAAGGCCAACCCGCGTTCCCGTAGCGCCGTCCTGCGTGTGGCGGAGAAGCTAAGGTGAGCAGGCTCTATGCCAAGCCTTTGCCAGGCGGGAGCTTCCTGATGCTCCTGCTGTTCATCGGCGTGCTCGTTTCCTCGGTGGCGGTGTCCTACAGCGCCCACTGGAACCGGCAGTTGCTGAACACCCTGTATGGCGAACTCAACGAGCGCGACAAGGCGCAGGCCGAGTGGGGTCGGCTGATCCTCGAACAGAGCACCTGGACCGCGCACAGCCGCATCGAGATCCTTGCCACCGAGCAGTTGAAGATGCGCATTCCCGCCGCTGACGAAGTGCGGATGGTGGCGCCATGATGAAGCTCGAAGGCGCCCTCTACCCGTGGCGTTTCCGGGTCGTCCTCGGCTTGCTGGGCCTGATGGTCGCGGCCATTTCCTGGCAGATCATCAACCTGCAGGTCATCGACCGTGACTTCCTCAAGGGCCAGGGCGATGCCCGCAGCATGCGGCACATCCCGATTCCCGCGCACCGTGGCCTGATCACCGACCGCAATGGCGAGCCCCTGGCCGTCAGTACGCCGGTCACCACCCTGTGGGCCAACCCCAAGGAAATGCAGGCGTCCAAGGAGCGCTGGCCGGCGCTGGCCGTGGCACTCAAGCAGGATCCCAAGCAACTGGCCGAGCGCCTGGAACAACAGGCGAACAAGGAGTTCATCTACCTTGTCCGCGGCCTGACCCCGGAGCAGGGGCAGGTGGTACTCGATCTCAAGATTCCTGGTGTCTACGGCATCGAGGAATTTCGTCGTTTCTATCCCGCTGGCGACGTGGCGGCGCACATGGTCGGCTTCACCGACCTCGATGACCATGGCCGCGAGGGGGTCGAGCTGGCCTACGATGAGTGGCTGGCCGGCGTGCCCGGCAAGCGGCAGGTGATCAAGGACCGGCGCGGCCGCTTGATCAAGGATGTCCAGGTTACCAAGAACGCCAAGGCCGGCAAGACCTTGGCGTTGTCGATCGACCTGCGCCTGCAATACCTGGCCACCCGCGAATTGCGCAATGCCATCGCCGAGCAGGAAGCGAAAGCCGGCAGCCTGGTGATCATGGACGTGAAGACCGGCGAAGTACTGGCCATGGTCAACCAGCCCACCTACAACCCGAACAACCGTCGCAGCATGTTCCCGGCGGCGATGCGCAACCGCGCGATCATCGATGTGTTCGAACCGGGTTCGACGGTCAAGCCGCTGTCCATGAGTGCCGCGTTGCAGAGCGGGCGCTGGAAGCCGACCGACAAGGTCGAGGTCTATCCGGGCACCCTGCAACTTGGCCGCTATACCATTCGTGACGTCTCCAAGAGCGAAGGCCCGATCCTCGACCTGACCGGCATCCTGATCAACTCCAGTAACGTGGGCATGTCGAAGGTCGCCTTCGATATCGGCGGCGAGGCGATCTACCGGGTGATGTCGCAGCTGGGCCTGGGCCAGTACACCGGCCTGGGCTTCCCGGGCGAACGCGTCGGCAACCTGCCGAACCACCGCGAGTGGCGCAAGGCCGAGACCGCGACCCTGTCCTATGGCTACGGCCTGTCGGTCACCGCGTTGCAACTGGTGCACGCCTACGCCGCGCTGGCCAACGACGGCAAGATGGTGCCGCTGAGCATCCTCAAGGTGGACAAGGCCCCCGAGTCGACCCAGGTGGTGCCGAAGGAAACCGCGGAAACCATCCAGCAGATGCTGCAACAGGTGATCGAAGCGCCACGTGGTGTGTTCCGCGCCCAGGTGCCGTCCTATCACGTCGCCGGCAAGTCGGGTACCGCGCGTAAAGCCACCATCGGTTCCAAGGGCTACACCGAAAACGCCTACCGTTCGCTGTTCGCCGGCTTCGGCCCGATGAGCGATCCGCGCTACGCCATCGTCGTGGTGATCGACGAACCGAGCAAGGGCGGCTACTTCGGTGGCCTGGTCTCGGCGCCGGTATTCAGCAAGGTCATGTCGGGCACCCTGCGCTTGATGAACGTGCCGCCGGACAACCTGCCCACGCCACAGCAGCAGGCCGATGCTGCGCTCGCCAAAGGAGGGCGCGGCTGATGACGATGCCACTGAGCAAACTGTTCGCCAATGCCAGCAGCGATCCGCTGATTCGCGAACTGACCCTGGACAGCCGCAACGTGCGGCCTGGCGACCTGTTCCTGGCCGTGCCTGGGGCCAAGGTCGACGGTCGCGACCATATCGCCGATGCGCTGAAGCGCGGCGCGGCGGCGGTTGCCTATGAAGTGCAGGGCGCTACCGTCCTGCCGATCACCGATGCGCCGCTGATTCCGGTGAAGGGCCTGATCGCCCAGTTGTCGGATATCGCCGGGCGCTTCTATGGCGAGCCGAGCCGGCTGCTGGACCTGGTGGGTGTCACCGGCACCAACGGCAAGACCAGCGTCACCCAGCTGGTGGCCCAGGCCCTGGACCTGCTCGGCCAGCATTGCGGCCTGATCGGCACCCTCGGCACCGGTTTCTACGGCGCGCTGCAAAGCGGCCGCCTGACCACCCCCGATCCGCTTGCCGTACAGTCGACCCTGAATGACCTGAAGAAGGCCGGCGCCCGCGCCGTGGCCATGGAAGTGTCGTCCCACGCGCTGGAGCAGGGCCGCGTGGCCGCGCTGGCGTTCGATATCGTGGTGATGACCAACCTGTCCCGCGACCACCTCGACTACCACGGCAGCATGGAGGCCTACAAAGCGGCCAAGGCCAAGCTGTTCGCCTGGTCGAACCTGCGTTGCCGGGTGGTGAACCTGGACGATGACTTCGGTCGCGAACTGGCCGCCGAGGCGCGCGAGTCGCGCCTGATCAGCTACAGCCTCAAGGATGCCTCGGCGACCCTGTTCTGCCGTGAAGCGACCTTCGATGACGACGGCGTGCGCGCCGTGCTGGTGACCCCGCAGGGCGAGCACATGCTGCGCAGCCGCCTGCTCGGTCGCTTCAACCTGAGCAACATGCTGGCGGCGGTCGCTACCCTGCTGGCGATGGATCATCCGCTCGACGAAATTCTCAAGGTCACCGCCAAGCTGGAAGGGCCGGTCGGTCGCATGCAGCGTCTTGGTGGTGGCAGCAAGCCGCTGGTGGTCGTGGATTACGCCCACACCCCGGACGCCCTGGAAAAAGTGCTCGAAGCCCTGCGCCCGCACGCCCGTGGGCAGATGACATGCCTGTTCGGCTGTGGCGGCGACCGTGATCGCGGCAAGCGCCCGCTGATGGCGGAAGTGGCGGAGCGTCTTGCCGACCGCGTGATCGTCACCGACGACAACCCGCGCACCGAAGATCCGCAGGCGATCTTCGCCGATATCCGCCCCGGCTTCGCCCAGGCCGACGTGGTCGAGTTCATTGCCGGTCGCGGCGAGGCGATCGCCCGTGTCATCGCCGATGCCGGTGTCGACGACGTGATCATTCTGGCGGGCAAGGGGCACGAGGATTACCAGGAAATCAACGGTGAGCGTCACGATTTTTCCGATTTGGTGGAAGCCGAAAAAGCGCTAGCAGTCTGGGAGGCTTCTCATGCTTGAACCCCTGTCCCTCAGCCAGTTGACCGAAGCGTTGCAGGGCCGCCTGGTTGGCGCCGATGCGCGTTTCGACGGCGTCAGCATCGACAGCCGCAAGATCGCGCCTGGCCAGCTGTTCGTCGCCCTGGCGGGACCGCGTTTCGACGGTCATGACTACCTCGATGAAGTCGCCGCCAAAGGCGCCGTCGCTGCATTGGTCGAACGTGAAGTGCCGGGTTCCAGCCTGCCGCAACTGCTGGTGACCGATACCCGCCTGGCCCTGGGCCAGCTGGGTGCCCTGAACCGTCGTGCATTCAAGCACCCGGTCGCTGCCATCACCGGCTCCAGCGGCAAGACCACGGTCAAGGAAATGCTCGCCAGCATCCTCGGTACCCGCGGCCCGGTACTGATGACCCGTGGCAACCTGAACAACGACCTCGGCGCACCGCTGACCCTGCTCGAACTGGGTCCGGAGCACACCGCCGCGGTCATCGAGCTGGGCGCCAACCATGTCGGCGAGATCCGCTACACCGTCGGCCTGACCCAGCCCCACGTGGCCCTGATCAACAATGCGGGCACGGCTCATGTCGGCGAGTTCGGCGGGCCGGAAAAGATTGTCGAAGCCAAGGGCGAGATCCTCGAAGGCCTGGGAGAAGGTGGCGTCGCGGTATTGAACCTGGACGACAAGGCCTTTGGCATATGGAAACAGCGCGCCGGCAAACACGCCGTGCTGACCTTCGCCCTGGGCAACACCGCCGCCGATTTCCATGCCAGCGACATCGCCCATGACGCGCGCGGCTGCCCGTCGTTCGTCCTGCACGCGCCGCAAGGCAGCGTGGCGATCCAGCTCAACCTGCTCGGTACCCACAACATCGCCAATGCCCTGGCTGCTGCGGCTGCCGCGCAGGTGTTCGGTGTCTCGCTGCAAGGCATCGCCGAGGGCCTGAACACCGTGCAACCGGTCAAGGGCCGCAGCGTGGCGCAGATGACCGCCAGCGGACTCCGGGTGATCGACGACACCTACAACGCAAACCCCACCTCCATGTGCGCGGCCGTTGATATACTCGCCGGCTTTTCCGGTCGCACCGTCCTGGTGCTCGGGGATATCGGTGAGTTGGGCCAGTGGGCCGAAGAAGGCCACCGCCAGGTCGGGGACTATGCCAAGGGCAAGGTCGACGCCCTGTATGCCGTAGGTCCGATGATGGCCCATGCGGTTCAGGCCTTTGGCCAGAATGCCCGCCATTTCACCAATCAAGCTGACCTGATCGACGCTGTTCGCGGCGAGCAGGCCACCAACACCACCATTTTGATCAAGGGTTCGCGTAGCGCTGCGATGGAGAACGTCGTGGTGGCTCTGTGCGATTCCAGCGGGGAGAAACATTAATGCTGCTGCTGTTGGCTGAGTATCTGCAACAGTTCCACAAAGGCTTCGCGGTCTTTCAGTACCTGACCCTGCGCGGGATCCTGGGTGTGCTGACCGCGCTGTCGCTGGCCCTGTGGCTGGGCCCCTGGATGATTCGTACCCTGCAGATCCGCCAGATCGGCCAGGCCGTGCGCAACGACGGCCCGCAATCGCACCTGTCCAAGTCCGGCACCCCGACCATGGGTGGCGCGCTGATCCTCTCCGCCATCGGCGTGAGCACGCTGCTCTGGGCCGACCTGAGCAACCGCTACGTCTGGGTGGTGCTGATCGTCACCCTGCTGTTCGGCGCCATCGGCTGGGTCGACGACTACCGCAAGGTGATCGAGAAGAACTCCCGTGGCCTGCCGAGCCGCTGGAAGTACTTCTGGCAGTCGGTGTTCGGCCTCGGCGCGGCGATCTTCCTCTACATGACCGCCCCGACCAGCGTGGAAACCACCCTGATCGTGCCGATGCTCAAGGACGTCACCATTCCCCTGGGTGTGGGCTTCGTGGTCCTCACCTACTTCGTCATCGTCGGTTCGAGCAACGCGGTCAACCTGACCGACGGCCTCGACGGCCTGGCGATCCTGCCGACCGTGCTGGTGGGTGGTGCCCTGGGCATCTTCTGCTACCTGTCGGGCAACGTGAAATTCGCCGAATACCTGCTGATCCCGTACGTACCGGGTGCGGGCGAGCTGATCGTGTTCTGTGGCGCGCTGATCGGCGCCGGCCTCGGTTTCCTGTGGTTCAACACCTATCCGGCCCAGGTCTTCATGGGTGACGTCGGCGCCCTGGCACTGGGTGCCGCGCTGGGCACCATCGCCGTGATCGTGCGCCAGGAAATCGTCCTGTTCATCATGGGTGGCGTGTTCGTCATGGAGACCCTGTCGGTGGTCATCCAGGTCGCGTCGTTCAAGCTGACCGGCAAGCGCGTGTTCCGCATGGCGCCGATCCACCACCACTTTGAACTCAAGGGCTGGCCCGAGCCGCGCGTGATCGTCCGTTTCTGGATCATCACCGTGATTCTCGTGCTGATCGGCCTGGCAACCCTGAAACTGAGGTAGAACGCGTGTCCCTGATCGCATCTGACCACTTCCGCATCGTTGTCGGCCTCGGCAAGAGCGGCATGTCCCTGGTTCGCTTCCTGGCGAACCGGGGCGTTGCGTTTGCGGTCGCCGACACGCGCGAGAACCCGCCGGAGCTGGCGACCCTGCGTCGCGACTACCCGCAGGTGGAAGTACGTTGCGGCGAGCTGGACGTGGACTTCCTCTGCCGTGCCGACGAGCTGTACGTCAGCCCCGGCCTGGCCCTGGCCACCCCGGCGCTGCAGCAGGCTGCGGCACGCGGTGTGAAGCTGTCCGGCGATATCGAGCTGTTCGCGCGTAACGCCAAGGCGCCGATCGTCGCCATCAGCGGCTCCAACGCCAAGAGCACCGTGACCACCCTGGTCGGCGAGATGGCCGCCGCGGCGGGCAAGCGCGTGGCGGTGGGCGGCAACCTCGGCACCCCGGCGCTGGACCTGCTCGACGACGATGTCGAGCTGTACGTCCTGGAACTGTCGAGCTTCCAGCTGGAGACCACCGACCAGCTCAACGCCGAAGTAGCCACCGTGCTCAACGTCAGCGAAGACCACATGGACCGCTACAGCGGCCTGCCGGCCTATCACCTGGCCAAGCACCGGATCTTCCGTGGCGCGCGCCAGGTGGTGGTCAACCGCCAGGACGCCCTGAGCCGGCCGATGCCGATCGAAGGCCAGCCATGCTGGACCTTCGGCCTGAACACCCCGGACTTCAAGGCTTTCGGCCTGCGTGAAGAGAACGGCGAAAAATACCTGGCCTTCGAGTTCCAGACCCTGATGCCGGTCCGCGAACTGAAGATCCGTGGCGCGCACAACCAGTCCAACGCCCTGGCCGCGCTGGCCCTCGGTCACGCCGTGGGCCTGCCGTTCGACGCCATGCTGGAAAGCCTGCGCGCCTTCGCCGGCCTGGCCCATCGTTGCCAGTGGGTGCGTGAGCTGAATGGCGTCAACTATTACGACGACTCCAAGGCCACCAACGTCGGTGCCGCCCTGGCCGCCATCGAAGGCCTCGGTGCCGATATCGACGGCAAGCTGGTGCTGATCGCCGGCGGCGACGGCAAGGGGGCGGACTTCTCCGGCCTGCGTGCGCCGGTGGCCAAGCATTGCCGCGCCGTGGTCCTGCTCGGTCGCGATGCCGAGCGTCTTGCCGAAGCCCTGGGTGACGGCGCGCCACTGGTCCGGGTGCAGACCCTGGACGAAGCCGTGGCCAGGTGCGCCGAGCTCGCCCTGCCAGGCGACGCCGTGCTGCTCTCGCCAGCCTGCGCCAGCCTCGACATGTTCAAGAACTTCGAAGAGCGTGGGCGCCTGTTCGCCCAGGCCGTGGGAGCGCTGACATGATCTTCGGCGCCATCAAGCCCTATCCATCGCCGCTCATCAGCGGCCGAGGCATCGACCTGGACTTCCCGTTCCTGGTCGGCTGCCTGGCCCTGCTCGGCCTGGGCCTGGTGATGATCACCTCCGCGTCCTCGGAAGTGGCCGCGGCACAGTCGGGCAACCCGCTGTACCACATGATCCGCCACCTGATCTACGTGGCCATCGGCGTCGGTGCGTGCATCGTCACCATGATGGTGCCGATCGCCACCTGGCAGCGCATGGGCTTCCTCATGCTGATCGGTGCCTTCGGCCTGCTGGTGGCGGTGCTGATTCCCGGGATCGGTCGTGAAGTGAACGGTTCGATGCGCTGGATCGGCTTCAGCTTCTTCAACGTGCAGCCCTCGGAAATCGCCAAGGTCTTCGTCGTGGTCTACCTCGCCGGCTACCTAGTGCGCCGCCAGCAGGAAGTGCGCGAGAGCTGGATGGGCTTCTTCAAGCCGTTCATCGTGCTCCTGCCCATGGCCGGCCTGCTGCTGATGGAGCCGGACTTCGGTGCCACCGTGGTGATGATGGGCTCTGCCGCGGCGATGCTGTTCCTCGGCGGGGTGGGGCTGTTCCGCTTCGGCTTGATGGTGGTGCTGGCGGTGGGCGCGGTGTTCGTCCTGGTCCAGGCCCAGCCGTACCGGATGGCGCGTCTGATCACCTTCACCGACCCCTGGTCCGACCAGTTCGGCTCCGGCTACCAGCTGACCCAGGCGCTGATCGCCTTCGGTCGTGGCGAATGGTTCGGCGTCGGCCTGGGCAACAGCGTGCAGAAGCAGTTCTACCTGCCGGAGGCACACACCGACTTCGTGTTCTCGGTGCTCGCCGAGGAACTGGGCATGGTCGGTTCGCTGCTGACCGTGGCGCTGTTCGTCTTCGTCACCGTGCGCGCCCTGTACATCGGCCTGTGGGCAGAGAAGGCCAAGCAGTTCTTCGCCGCCTACGTGGCGTTCGGCCTGGCGTTCCTGTGGATCGGCCAGTTCCTCATCAACATCGGGGTGAACGTCGGCCTGCTGCCGACCAAGGGCCTGACCCTGCCATTCCTCAGCTACGGCGGGAGCTCCCTGGTGATCTGCTGTGCCTGCGTCGGGTTGCTGTTGCGCATCGAATGGGAGAGCCGCACGCACCTGGGCAGCGAAGAACACGAATTCGACGAAAACGATTTTGCCGAGGAGCCGAATCATCATGGCCGCTGACGGCAAGAATGTATTGATCATGGCCGGCGGTACCGGCGGCCATGTGTTCCCGGCGCTGGCTTGCGCGCGGGAGTTCCAGGCGCGCGGCTTCACCGTGCACTGGCTGGGTACGCCCCGCGGGATCGAGAACGAACTGGTGCCGCAGGCCGGCCTGCAACTGCACCTGATCAACGTTACCGGCCTGCGCGGCAAGAGCAAGCTGTCGTTGCTCAAGGCGCCGTTCACCCTGGTCAAGGCCGTGCTGCAGGCGCGCCGGATCATTCGCCAGTTGAACCCGGTCTGCGTGATCGGCTTTGGCGGCTACGTGACCGGTCCTGGCGGCGTGGCGGCGAAACTGGCCGGCGTGCCGGTGGTGATCCACGAGCAGAACGCCCGTGCCGGCACCGCCAACCGCATGCTGGTGCCACTGGCCGGACGGGTCTGCGAAGCCTTCCCGGACACCTTCGACGCCAGCGCCAAGCGTCGCACCACCGGCAACCCGGTGCGTGCCGAGCTGTTCCTGGAACCAGTGCGCGAAGCCCTGGGCGGCCGCCGTGCGCGCCTGCTGGTGCTGGGCGGAAGCCTCGGCGCCGAGCCGCTGAACAAGCTGTTGCCCCAGGCCCTGGCCCTGGTGCCGGAAAACATCCGGCCCGAGGTGTTCCACCAGGCCGGCAGGAATCACGACCAGATTACCGCCGAGCGCTATCGCGAGGCGGGGGTCGAGGCTCAGGTAGAGCCGTTCATCAAGGACATGGCCAAGGCCTATGGCTGGGCCGACCTGGTGGTGTGCCGTGCCGGCGCGCTGACCGTCAGCGAGCTGGCCGCCGCCGGCCTGCCATCGCTGCTGGTGCCGCTGCCCCACGCGATCGACGACCACCAGACCCACAACGCCCATTATCTGGCACGTGAAGGCGCCGCCTTCCTGATGCCACAAGCGACAACTGGCGCAGCGCAGCTCGCTGAACGCCTGAACGAGGTGCTGATGCAACCGGAAAAACTCGACACCATGGCGACCACCGCGCGTCGCCTGGCCAAACCCGCCGCTACCCGCACCGTGGTCGATATCTGCCTGGAGGTGGCCCATGGTTGAGAACCAGAAAGCCATGCCCCAACCGGAAATGCGCCGTATCCGCCGCATCCACTTCGTCGGTATCGGCGGCGTCGGCATGTGCGGTATCGCCGAGGTCCTGCTGAACCTGGGCTACCAGGTCTCCGGTTCCGACCTCAAGGCCTCGGCGGTGACCGAGCGCCTGGAATCCTTCGGTGCGCAGATCTTCATCGGCCACCGCGCCGAGAACGCCGCCAGCGCCGACGTGCTGGTGGTGTCCAGCGCCATCAACACCGCCAACCCGGAAGTCGCCACCGCCCTGGAACGCCGTATCCCGGTGGTGCCGCGCGCCGAGATGCTCGCCGAGCTGATGCGCTACCGCCACGGCATCGCCGTCGCCGGTACCCACGGCAAGACCACCACCACCAGCCTGCTGGCCTCGGTATTCGCCGCCGGCGGCCTGGACCCGACCTTCGTCATCGGTGGCCGCCTGAACGCCGCGGGCACCAATGCCCAGCTCGGCACCAGCCGCTACCTGATCGCCGAAGCCGATGAAAGCGACGCCAGCTTCCTGCACCTGCAGCCGCTGGTGGCCGTGGTCACCAACATCGACGCCGACCACATGGCGACCTACGAAGGCGACTTCAACAAGCTGAAGAAGACCTTCGTCGAATTCCTCCACAACCTGCCGTTCTACGGGCTGGCCGTGGTCTGCCTGGACGACCCGGTGGTTCGCGAGATCCTGCCGCTGGTCAAGCGTCCGGTGACCACCTATGGCTTCAGCGAGGAAGCCGACGTGCGCGCGATCAACGTGCGCCAGTCGGGCATGCAGACCCACTTCACCGTGCTGCGCCGCGACCGCGCGCCGCTGGACGTGTCGGTCAACATGCCAGGCAACCACAACGTGCTGAACGCCCTGGCGACCATCGCCATCGCCACCGACGAAGGCATCAGCGATGAAGCCATCGTCCAGGGCCTGTCCGGCTTCCAGGGCGTCGGCCGACGCTTCCAGGTCTACGGCGAACTGCCGGTGGAAGGCGGCAACGTGATGCTGGTGGACGACTACGGCCACCACCCGACCGAAGTCGCCGCAGTGATCAAGGCCGTGCGCGGTGGCTGGCCGGAGCGCCGCCTGGTGATGGTCTACCAGCCGCACCGCTACAGCCGCACCCGCGATCTGTACGACGATTTCGTCCAGGTCCTGGCCGATGCCAACGTGCTGCTGCTGATGGAAGTCTATCCGGCCGGCGAAGAGCCGATCCCGGGCGCCGACAGCCGCCAGTTGTGCCACAGCATCCGCCAGCGCGGCCAGCTCGACCCGATCTACATCGAGCGCGGCATCGAACTGGCGCCGCTGGTCAAGCCGCTGTTGCGCGCCGGCGACATCCTGCTGTGCCAGGGCGCGGGTGATATCGGTGGCCTCGCGCCACAATTGTTGAAGAGTCCGTTGTTCGCTGGTGCGGTTGCCAGTCAGGGGAAATCGAAATGACTGCCGAAGCCTACGCCAAGCTGCACTCCACCATCGCGCCGAAGGACTTCGGCCGCGTCGCCGTGCTCTACGGTGGCAAGAGCGCCGAGCGCGAGGTGTCGCTGAAGTCCGGCGCCGCGGTGATCGAGGCGCTGACCAGCGCCGGTGTCGACGTGGTGGCCATCGACGTCGGTGACGACCTGCTCGATCGCCTGCAGCGCGAGAAGATCGACCGTGCCTTCATCATCCTCCACGGCCGTGGCGGCGAAGACGGCAGCATGCAGGGCCTGCTGGAGTGCCTGGGCATTCCCTACACCGGCAGCGGCATCCTCGCGTCCGCCCTGGCCATGGACAAGCTGCGCACCAAGCAGGTGTGGCACAGCCTGGGCATTTCCACCCCGCTGCACGCGGTGCTGGCCAGCGAGGCCGACTGTATTTCCGCGGGCGCGGAACTGGGCTTCCCTTTGATCGTCAAACCGGCCCATGAGGGTTCAAGTATCGGTATGGCGAAAGTGACCAGTGTCGAGGAATTGATCGCGGCCTGGAAAGACGCCGCGCAGTACGATTCGCAAGTCCTGGTCGAGCAGTGGATCAAGGGTCCGGAGTTCACCGTCGCGGTGCTGCGCGACCAGGTCCTGCCGCCAATTGCCCTGGGCACCCCGCACTCCTTCTACGACTACGACGCCAAGTACCTGGCGTCCGATACCCAGTACCGCATCCCGTGTGGCCTCGACGCCGCCAAGGAACAGGAACTGATCGACCTCACCGCCCGTGCCTGCGACGCCATCGGCATCGCCGGCTGGGGCCGTGTGGACGTGATGCAGGACGAGCAGGGCCGTTTCTGGCTGCTCGAAGTCAACACCGCTCCAGGCATGACCGACCATAGCCTGGTGCCCATGGCGGCACGTGCGGCCGGCCTCGATTTCCAGCAGTTGGTGCTGGCGATCCTGGCGGCCAGTGTCGAGGCGCGAGGTTAAGCCCATGCAAGGCGCGATGTTACGTCATCAGCAACCCGCCCCCGGCCGTAACAAGCCGGTGCCGCGTGGTGCCAGCCGGATGGTGGCCAAGGAGCCACTGGCGGCGCGCCTGCCCAAGCCTAGCTTCAGCATCTTCAAGCGACTGTTGTGGCCGGTCCTGCTGGTCGCCGCCGGCTTCGGTGCCTACGAGGGCGCGCAGCGCCTGATGCCGTACGCCGACCGGCCGATCACCAAGATCGCCGTGCAGGGCGACCTCAGCTACATCAGCCAGCAGGCGGTGCAGCAGCGTATCGCGCCCTATGTGGCGGCGAGCTTCTTCACCGTCGACCTGGCGAGCATGCGTACGGAACTGGAGCAGATGCCCTGGATCGCCCATGCCGAGGTCCGTCGGGTGTGGCCGGACGAGGTGGTGATCCGCCTGGAAGAACAGTTGCCAGTGGCGCGCTGGGGCGAGGATGCCTTGCTCAACAACCAGGGCCAGGCCTTCACCCCGCGCGAACTGGCCAACTACGAGCACCTGCCGCAGCTGTTCGGGCCGCAGCGGGCTCAGCAACAAGTGATGCAGCAATATCAGGTACTGAACCAGATGCTGCGCCCCCTGGGCTTCTCGATCGCCCGCCTGGAACTGCGCGAGCGTGGCAGCTGGTTCCTGACCACCGGCGCCGGCAGTGCCGGTCCCGGGATCGAGCTGCTGCTGGGGCGCGACCACCTGGTGGAAAAAATGCGCCGCTTCATTGCCATCTACAACAAGACGCTCAAAGAACAGATCACGAACATCGCCCGCATCGATCTGCGTTACGCCAACGGTCTTGCCGTTGGCTGGCGGGAACCGATTGCACAGCCCGCGGCCCAACCCGCCGTGGCGAAGAATTAGAGAGAGGCAGGACCCATGGCAAATGCGCATAGCGGCAAAATGATCGTCGGGCTGGATATCGGCACGTCCAAGGTGGTGGCACTGGTCGGCGAAGTCGCCGCCGACGGCACCCTGGAAATCGTCGGTATCGGTACCCATCCATCGCGCGGGTTGAAGAAAGGCGTGGTGGTCAATATCGAGTCCACCGTGCAGTCGATCCAGCGCGCCGTCGAGGAAGCCCAGCTGATGGCCGGCTGCCGGATCCACTCGGCGTTCGTCGGCGTGGCCGGCAACCACATCCGCAGCCTGAACTCCCACGGCATCGTCGCCATCCGCGACCGCGAAGTCAGCGCCGCCGACCTTGAACGGGTGCTGGATGCCGCCCAGGCCGTGGCCATCCCGGCCGACCAGCGGGTGCTGCACACCCTGCCGCAGGACTACGTGATCGACAACCAGGAAGGCGTGCGCGAGCCCCTGGGCATGTCGGGCGTACGCCTGGAAGCCAAGGTCCACGTGGTGACCTGTGCCGTCAACGCTGCGCAGAACATCGAGAAGTGCGTGCGCCGCTGCGGCCTGGAAATCGACGACATCATCCTCGAACAGCTGGCCTCGGCCTATTCGGTCCTGACCGACGATGAGAAAGAGCTGGGCGTGTGCCTGGTGGACATCGGTGGCGGCACCACCGACATCGCCATCTTCACCGAAGGCGCGATCCGCCACACCGCGGTGATCCCGATCGCCGGCGACCAGGTGACCAACGACATCGCCATGGCCCTGCGTACCCCGACCCAGTACGCCGAGGAAATCAAGATCCGCTACGCCTGCGCCCTGGCCAAGCTGGCCGGTGCCGGCGAAACCATCAAGGTGCCGAGCGTCGGCGACCGTCCGCCGCGCGAGCTGTCGCGCCAGGCCCTGGCCGAAGTGGTCGAGCCGCGCTACGACGAGCTGTTCACCCTGATCCAGGCGGAGCTGCGTCGCAGCGGCTACGAGGACCTGGTGCCGGCCGGCATCGTCCTCACCGGCGGTACCTCGAAGATGGAAGGCGCGGTGGAACTGGCCGAGGAAATCTTCCACATGCCGGTACGCCTCGGCGTGCCGCATAGCGTGCGCGGCCTGAGCGACGTGGTGCGCAACCCGATTTATTCCACTGGCGTGGGCCTGCTGACCTACGGCCTGCAGAAGCAGTCCGACGGTGTGCCCGTGCCAGGTATTCGAAACGACAGCTATGGCGATGAACCAAAGGCTCCTGTGCTTGAGCGTTTCAAGCGTTGGGTCCAGGGCAACTTTTAAGTTTCAAAGCAGTAGTGGTAGGCGCAAAAACTAGAGAAATGAAAGGAGAGGGAAAATGTTCGAGCTCGTAGACAACGTCCCGCAAAGTCCGGTCATCAAGGTGATCGGCGTCGGTGGCGGCGGTGGCAACGCCGTCAACCACATGGTCAAGAGCAGCATTGAAGGCGTCGAGTTCATCTGCGCCAACACCGATGCTCAGGCCCTGAAAAACATCGGTGCGCGCACCATCCTGCAACTGGGTACCGGCGTGACCAAGGGCCTGGGCGCGGGCGCCAATCCGGAAATCGGCCGCCAGGCCGCGCTGGAAGACCGCGAGCGTATCGCCGAGGTGCTGCAGGGCACCAACATGGTCTTCATCACCACCGGCATGGGTGGTGGTACCGGTACCGGTGCCGCGCCGATCATCGCCGAAGTGGCCAAGGAACTGGGCATCCTCACCGTTGCGGTGGTGACCCGTCCGTTCCCGTTCGAAGGCCGCAAGCGCATGCAGATCGCCGACGAAGGCATCCGCGCGCTGGCTGACAGCGTCGACTCGCTGATCACCATCCCGAACGAGAAGCTGCTGACCATCCTGGGCAAGGACGCGAGCCTGCTGTCGGCCTTCGCCAAGGCGGACGACGTGCTGGCCGGTGCCGTTCGCGGTATCTCCGACATCATCAAGCGTCCGGGCATGATCAACGTCGACTTCGCCGACGTGCGCACCGTGATGAGCGAGATGGGCATGGCGATGATGGGCACTGGCTGCGCCAGCGGTCCGAACCGTGCGCGCGAAGCGACCGAGGCGGCAATCCGCAACCCGCTGCTCGAAGACGTCAACCTGCAGGGCGCCCGCGGCATCCTGGTCAACATCACCGCAGGTCCGGACCTGTCGCTGGGTGAATACTCCGACGTGGGTAGCATCATCGAGGCGTTCGCTTCCGACCACGCGATGGTCAAGGTCGGTACCGTGATCGATCCCGACATGCGCGACGAGCTGCACGTCACCGTGGTCGCCACCGGTCTGGGTGCCAAGATCGAGAAACCGGTCAAGGTCATCGACAACACCCTGCAGGCTGCGGCCGCGCAAGTGTCGACCCCGGCTCCGGCGCCTGTGCGCAACGAGCAACCGGCCGTCAACTACCGTGACCTGGAGCGTCCGACCGTGATGCGCAACCAGACCCACGCCGGTGCGGCAGCGGCTGCCAAGCTCAACCCGCAGGACGATCTGGATTACCTGGACATCCCGGCTTTCCTGCGTCGTCAGGCCGATTGATGGAATTTATCAGGGGTATTAGGGTGATTGGTGTTCAGCAAAGGCGGGGTCTGTTATCATCCCCAGCCTTTGTTGATACCAGTTCGCAATCTGTGCTGAAGCGGCCAATGCCATGATTAAACAACGCACCCTGAAAAATATCATCCGTGCCACAGGTGTCGGTCTGCACTCCGGGGAAAAGGTTTACCTGACCCTGAAACCCGCGCCTGTGGATACCGGCATCGTATTTTGCCGAGCCGACCTCGATCCCGTGGTGCATATCCCTGCCCGTGCGGAAAACGTCGGCGAGACCACCATGTCGACCACGCTGGTCAACGGCGATACCAAGGTAGACACGGTAGAGCACCTGCTCTCGGCCATGGCTGGCCTGGGCATCGATAACGCCTACGTCGAGCTCTCCGCCTCCGAAGTGCCGATCATGGACGGCAGCGCGGGCCCCTTCGTATTCCTGATTCAATCCGCCGGCCTGGAAGAACAGGACGCGCCGAAGAAATTCATCCGCATCCTGCGTGAAGTGACTGTGGAAGACGGCGACAAGCGCGCCACTTTCCTGCCCTTCGACGGGTTCAAGGTGAGTTTCGAGATCGATTTCGACCACCCGGTGTTCCGCAACCGCACCCAGAGCGCCAGCGTCGACTTTTCCAGCACCTCGTTCGTGAAGGAAGTCAGTCGCGCCCGCACCTTCGGGTTCATGAGCGACATCGAGTACCTGCGCAAGCACAACCTCGCCCTCGGCGGCAGCGTGGAAAACGCTATCGTGGTGGACAAGGACGGTGTACTGAACGAAGACGGTCTTCGCTATGAAGACGAGTTCGTCAAGCACAAGATCCTCGACGCCATCGGTGACCTCTACCTGCTGGGCAACAGCCTGATCGGCGAATTCCGTGGCTTCAAGTCGGGTCACGCGCTGAACAACCAGCTGCTGCGCAAGCTGATCGAGGAGAAGGACGCCTGGGAAGTGGTGACCTTCGAAGATGCGAGCACTGCACCGATCTCCTATATGCGTCCGGTTGCCGCTGTATAAGCTCGAATCCTCTCTCTAGTTTGAAAGGCCACCTTCGGGTGGCCTTTTTTATTTCTCTCAAGAGCAGTGGAGAACCCTGTGGGAGCTGGCTTGCCAGCGATAGGGCCCGGCCTGGCAACATCATTGCTCAAGCCGGCCTCATCGCTGGCAAGCCAGCTCCCACAGGGTCCGCGTGGCTTTCAAGAATTTTCCTTGTTGCTCTTGCGGTGGCTAGCCAGCCGCTCCAGCGCCGCACGCAGGTTCGGATCACTGATCCCTTCCGCCGTGGCCTGGATGTTCTCCGCCGACTTGTCGGAGATATCGATCACATGGCTCGGCCCGCGTACCGTCGTGGCCACCGGCTGTACCTTGAACAGGATCCGGCTCAGGTTCACGAACGCATCCATCTGTTGCAACTGCCGCTGCAGGCGCTTCTGCTGGTAGCGCAGGCGGGTTGCCCAATGTCCGTCGGTGACGATCAGCAGCAAGGTCCCCTCGCGCCACGACGCCACATGGCAATGTTCCCGCGCAGCCGGTTGCAACTGGCTTTCCACCAGGCGCTGCAACTGCGCCAGGCGTTGTGCCTGGTTGAACAGTGCCTTCAGCGGACGGGCTTCGCGCAACAGCGTGCCGGGTGCGCGGGCGGGGGAGGGGCGATAGGCCATGGTGACACCTGGAAAGACGATCCCGGCATCTTAACAGATCACCCGCGAGGGGCTGGAGAGCCGCTATCCACGTGAATCTTGATCCACCCGGGTTGAAGTTGACGAAAAAGCCCTTATTGTAAAAAAGCCCCGTCACAGCGCTGTGCCAGCATCGTGGAACTCCACCACTTTCCTCACCATCGTTTCCGGGTAGAATGCTCGTTCGCATGCGGCCTATAAGCGCTGCACGGGCGACTCACGGGGCCGCCCTCCATCCCTACGTGTGGAAGATCCTGCCGATATGTTTGCGCCTTTGTTAAAGAAACTCTTTGGAAGCAAGAACGAGCGTGAAGTCAAACGCATGCTCAAGACGGTCCAGATCGTCAACGGCTTCGAAGAGCAGATGGTGGCCCTCTCCGATGAACAACTGCGCGGCAAGACCGCCGAGTTCAAAGAGCGCCTGGCCAAAGGCGAGACCCTCGACCAGCTCCTGCCCGAAGCCTTCGCCGTCGCGCGTGAGGCCGGCAAGCGGATCATGGGCATGCGCCACTTCGACGTGCAGCTGATCGGCGGCATGACCTTGCACGAAGGCATGATCGCGGAAATGCGTACCGGTGAGGGCAAGACCCTGGTGGCGACCCTCGGCGTGTACCTCAACGCGCTGTCCGGCAAGGGCGTGCACGTGGTCACGGTCAACGACTACCTGGCCCGCCGCGACGCCAACTGGATGCGTCCGCTGTACGAATTCCTCGGCCTCACCGTCGGCGTGGTCACCCCGTTCCAGCCGCCTGAAGAGAAGCGCGCCGCCTACGCCGCCGACATCACCTACGGCACCAACAACGAATTCGGTTTCGACTACCTGCGCGACAACATGGCGTTCAGCATGGACGAGAAATTCCAGCGCGAGCTGAATTTCGCCGTGATCGACGAAGTCGACTCCATCCTGATCGACGAAGCCCGTACCCCGCTGATCATTTCCGGCCAGGCCGAAGACAGCTCCAAGCTGTACATCGAGATCAACAAGCTGATCCCGCGCCTGACCCAGCACATCGAGGAAGTGGAAGGCGAGGTCACCCAGGAAGGCCACTACAAGATCGACGAGAAGAGCCGCCAGGTCGAGCTCAACGAAGCCGGTCACCAGTTCATCGAGGAGATGCTCACCCAGGTCGGCCTGCTGGCCGAGGGCGAGAGCCTCTACTCCGCGCACAACCTGGGCCTGCTGACCCACGTCTACGCCGGCCTGCGTGCGCACAAGCTGTTCCACCGCAACGTCGAGTACATCGTCCAGGAAGGCCAGGTCCTCCTGATCGACGAGCACACCGGCCGCACCATGCCGGGCCGCCGCCTCTCCGAGGGCCTGCACCAGGCCATCGAGGCCAAGGAAAACCTGAACATCCAGGCCGAAAGCCAGACCCTGGCCTCGACCACCTTCCAGAACTACTTCCGTCTCTACACCAAGCTGTCCGGCATGACCGGTACCGCCGACACCGAAGCGTTCGAGTTCGCCCAGATCTACGCCCTGAACGTGATGGTCATCCCGCCGAACAAGCCACTGGCGCGCAAAGACTTCAACGACCTGGTGTACCTGACCGCCGACGAGAAGTACGCCGCGATCATCGCCGACATCAAGGAAAGCATGACCCAGGGCCGTCCGGTGCTGGTGGGTACGGCGACCATCGAAACCTCCGAGCACATGTCCAACCTGCTCAAGAAGGAAGGCATCGACCACAAGGTCCTCAACGCCAAGTACCACGAGAAGGAAGCCGAGATCATCGCCCAGGCCGGTCGTCCGGGCGCGCTGACCATCGCCACCAACATGGCCGGTCGCGGTACCGACATCCTGCTGGGCGGCAACTGGGAAGTCGAAGTGGCTTCCATGGACAACCCGACCCCCGAACAGATCGCCCAGATCAAGGCCGACTGGCAGAAGCGCCACCAGCAGGTGATCGAGTCCGGTGGCCTGCACGTGATCGCTTCCGAGCGCCATGAATCCCGCCGTATCGACAACCAGCTGCGTGGTCGTTCCGGCCGCCAGGGCGACCCGGGCTCCAGCCGCTTCTATCTGTCGCTGGAAGACAGCCTGATGCGCATCTTCGCCTCCGACCGGGTGAAGAACTTCATGAAGGCCCTGGGCATGCAGTCCGGCGAGGCCATCGAGCATCGCATGGTGACCAACGCCATCGAGAAGGCGCAGCGCAAGGTCGAAGGCCGCAACTTCGACATCCGTAAACAGCTTCTCGAATTCGACGACGTGGCCAACGAGCAGCGCAAGGTGATCTACCACATGCGCAACAGCCTGCTGGCCGCGGAGAACATCGGCGACACCATCGTCGAGTTCCGCCAGGAAACCCTCGACGCTACCTTCAGCCAGCACATTCCGCCGCAATCCCTGCCGGAGCAGTGGGACGTGGCCGGCCTGGAAGCCTCGCTGGCCAGCGATTTCGGCGTGAAGCTGCCGATCCAGCAATGGCTCGACGACGACGAGAAACTCTACGAGGAGCCGCTGCGCGAGCGCGTCCTGCAGGAGCTGGTCAACGCCTACAACGAGAAGGAAGACAGCGCCGGCGCCGAAGCCCTGCGTACCTTCGAGAAGCAGATCCTGCTGCGCGTCCTCGACGACCTGTGGAAAGACCACCTGTCGACCATGGACCACCTGCGCCACGGTATCCACCTGCGCGGCTATGCGCAGAAGAACCCGAAGCAGGAGTACAAGCGCGAGTCGTTCACCCTGTTCCAGGAACTGCTGGATTCCATCAAGCGCGACACCATCCGCGTGCTGTCCCACGTCCAGGTCCGCCGCGAAGACCCGGTCGAGGAAGAAGCCCGTCTGCGCCGCGAAGCCGAGGAACTGGCCCAGCGCATGCAGTTCCAGCACGCTGCCGCACCGGGTCTGGAAGCCGGTGAGCCGCAGGAAGAGGGCGCTGAAGTGGCCGTCGCCACTCCGGCCCGCAACGACATGAAACTGGGCCGCAACGAAGTCTGCTGGTGCGGCTCCGGCAAGAAGTTCAAGCACTGCCACGGACAGATCAACTGATCCAGCCGTGCCACGCTGAAACATGAACACCGCGCCGCGACCGGGTCATCCCGTCGCGGCGTTGTTCCATTCCAAGCGCCGTTGACGAGAAGACGGCGTATTTTTTTCTAGGAGCGCTTTCATGGCTGTTGGTCTTGGTCCTTTGCCAACGTTGCACCCGGTTCCCGGTTTCGAACTCGGTATCGCCTCTGCGGGCATCAAGCGCCCGGGGCGCAAGGATGTGGTGGTGATGCGCTGTGCCGAAGGCTCCAGCGTCGCTGGCGTGTTCACCCTGAACGCCTTCTGCGCCGCCCCGGTGATCCTCGCCAAGCAGCGCGTGCAGGGCACCGTGCGCTACCTGCTGACCAACACCGGTAATGCCAACGCCGGTACCGGCGCCCCTGGCCTGGCCGCCGCCGAGCGCACCTGCGCCAAGCTGGCCGAGCTGACCGGCGTCGACGCCAGCGCCGTGCTGCCGTTCTCCACCGGTGTGATCGGCGAGCCGCTGCCGGTCGAGAAGATCGAAGGCGCGCTGCAGGCCGCCCTGGACAACCTGTCCGAGAACCACTGGGCCGAAGCCGCCACCGGCATCATGACCACCGACACCCTGCCCAAGGGCGCCAGCCGTCAGTTCCAGCACGAAGGCGTGACCATCACCGTCACCGGCATCAGCAAGGGCGCGGGCATGATCCGTCCGAACATGGCCACCATGCTCGGCTACATCGCCACCGACGCCAAGGTCGCCCCGGCGGTGCTCAAGGACCTGATGCTGGACGGCGCCAACAAGTCGTTCAACCGCATCACCATCGATGGCGACACCTCGACCAACGACTGCTGCATGCTGATCGCCACCGGCAAGGCCGACGTCGCCGAGATCACCGAGGCCAGCGGCCCGCTGTTCGACGCTCTGAAGAAAGCCGTGTTCGAAGTGTGCATGGAAGTGGCCCAGGCCATCGTCCGTGACGGCGAAGGCGCCACCAAGTTCGTTACCGTGCAGGTCAACGGCGGCGGCAACCACCAGGAATGCCTGGACGTCGGCTACGCCGTGGCCCACTCGCCGCTGATCAAGACCGCGCTGTTCGCCTCCGACCCGAACTGGGGCCGCATCCTCGCCGCCGTCGGTCGCGCCGGTGTTCCGGACCTCGACGTCAGCCTGATCGACGTGTTCCTCGGCGACGTCTGCATCGCCAGCAAGGGCGGCCGCAGCGCCACCTACACCGAAGACCAGGGCGCGGCCGTCATGGCCCAGGAAGAGATCACCATCCGTATCGAGCTGGGCCGTGGCCAGTGCAGCGAAACCATCTGGACCACCGACCTGTCCCACGAGTACGTGAAGATCAACGCGGAATACCGCACCTGATCGAACGCCGCCGTCCGGCCTGGCTGGACGGCGGCATCCTTCTTATCAGCGGAGTTCAAAGTTGAAACGGATTCATGTCGCCGCCGCCGTCATTCGTGGCGCGGATGGCCGGATTCTCATCGCCCGGCGTGGCGAGAGCCAGCACCAGGGCGGTCTCTGGGAGTTTCCCGGGGGCAAGGTCGAGGACGGTGAAGCCGTCGAAGTCGCCTTGGCGCGCGAGTTGCGCGAAGAGCTGGGCATCGAGGTGACCGCAGCGCGGCCACTGATCAAGATCACCCATGATTACCCGGACAAGCAGATCCTGCTGGATGTCTGGGACGTCAGCGGTTTCACCGGCGAGCCCCACGGTGCCGAAGGCCAGCCATTGGCCTGGGTGCTGCCCAGGGAGCTGCCGCAGTACGAATTCCCCGAGGCCAACCGGCCGATCGTCGCGGCGGCGCGCCTGCCGGGCGAATACCTGATCACCCCGGATGGGCTGGAAACCCCGCAACTGTTGCGCGGCATCCAGAAGGCCATCGCCAGCGGGATCAAGCTGGTGCAACTGCGTGCGCCGAACATGTACGACCCCAAGTACCGCGATGTCGCGGTGGACGCGGTCGGGCTGTGCGCGGGCAAGGCGCAACTGATGCTCAAGGGCCCGCTGGAGTGGCTGGGAGATTTCCCGTCCGCCGGCTGGCACCTGACCTCGGAGCAACTGCGCAAGTACGCCGCCAATGGCCGTCCGTTCCCGAAGGAACGCTGGTTGGCAGCGTCCTGTCACAGCGTTGAAGAGCTGGCCCTGGCCGAGCAGATGGGGGTGGATTTCGTCACCCTGTCGCCGGTGCAGGCCACCCAGACCCACCCCGAGGCGCAACCGCTGGGTTGGGAGGTGGCTGAGCAGTTGATCGATGGCTTCAACCAGCCGGTGTTCCTGCTGGGTGGTGTCGGTGCGACCGAACGCGAGCGTGCCTGGCAGATCGGTGCGCAGGGCGTGGCGGGCATCCGGGCGTTCTGGCCCGAGCTCTGAAAGCACGACGCGGACCCTGTGGGTCCGCGTTTCGTTTCAGGGTTTTGCGGCGGCCTGCCAGAGGATCTCACCGATCCCCTGGCGCCGCGCAATCAACCGCGCCGCCACGAACAGCAGGTCGGACAATCGGTTGATATAAGCCAGTCCCACCCCCGCCAACGGCTCCAGCGCATTCAACTGCTGGCACCGCCGCTCCGCGCTCCGCGCCAGGCTGCGGCACACATGGGCCTGGGCCACCAGCATCGAGCCACCGGGCAGGATGAAGTTCTCCAGCGGCCCCAGCTCTTCGTTCCAGCGGTCGATGGCCGCTTCCAGCCGCTCTACCTCCGCGGTGTTCAACGCCTGGTAGCTGGGCATCGCCAGCTCGCCACCCAGGTCGAACAGACGATGCTGACAAGGCGCCAGCACCTCGATCACTTCCCCGAGCCCTTGCTCGGCCAGCCCCGCCAGCAACACCCCCAACTGACTGTTCAGCGTATCCACCTCGCCGATGGCCTCGATGCGCGGGTGGTCCTTGGGCACCCGGCGGCCGTCGCCGAGGCCGGTCTCGCCCTTGTCGCCGGTGCGGGTGTAGATCTTCGACAGGCGAAAGCCCATGGTTCAAGACTCCAGTTTGCGCGGGCCCGGCAGCGGCGCGGCGACCAGCGGCAGGCGCAGGGTGAAGCAGGTGCCCTGGCCCGGGGTCGACTGCACTTCCATCTGGCCCTTGTGGTTGTTGGTGATGATGAAATACGACACGGACAGGCCAAGGCCGGTGCCCTGGCCGATCTCCTTGGTGGTGAAGAACGGCTCGAAGGTGCGCTTGCGTACCGTCTCGGGCATGCCGACGCCGTTGTCCTCCACCTGGATCTCCGCCCACGGCGGGTTCAGCCGGGTACGCAGGGTGATACGACCCGGCTCGCGGTCATCCTCGCGCAGGTGGATGGCCTGGGCGGCGTTCTTCAGCAGGTTGAGCAGCACCTGTTCCAGCTCGTTGGCGGTGCCCGGCACCGGGCCCAGCTCGGGGTCGAACTGGCGGACGATGGCCTGGCCCTTGAAGTCGAAGCCGATGGCCAGGTCGAAGTCGTTGCCGGCGATCTCCACCGCCTGGTCGATCAGCGCCGGCAGGTCGCACGGCGCCATCTGCCGGTTGCTGCGCCGGCTGAAGCTGAGCATGTGGGTGACGATCTTCGCCGCCCGCGCCCCGGCCTGCTGGATGCCGTCGAGCAACTGCGGGACCTGGCGGGTGTCCAGGTACTGGTTGACCGTGGCCAGGTCGACGCCGGTCTCGCTGGCGCTCTCCAGGTTCTTCGGCAGGTCCGGCGACAGGCGCCGGCGGATGTTCTGCACGTTGTGCAGGATCGCCCCCAGCGGGTTGTTGATCTCGTGGGCCATGCCCGCGGCGAGGCCGCCGACGGAGAGCATCTTTTCCGACTGCACCATCATTTCCTCCAGCGACAGGCGCTGGGTGATGTCGTCGATGCGGATCACCACGCCACGGCCGCCACCGCCCATCAGCGGGTAGAAGGTCAGGGCATAGTGGCGGGTGTCGTCGCCGCGGGTCCAGGTCACCCGTTCGATCTTCGCCACCCGGTGTTTCTCCACGCTCTCCTTGAGTTGCGGCAGGAACGGCTTGAGCGGTTCGAAGGCGAGGAAGATCGGCTGGTTCAGCGCTTCGTCCAGCGGTGTGCCGGAGAGAGCGCTGGCTTCCTGGTTCCACTGGGTGACGTAGAGCTGTTCGTCGAGGGCGATCAGCGCCGAAGGCATGGAATCGATGATGCTGTTGAGGTAGTTCTGGAAGCCGGTGAGCTTGCGCTCGATCTTGCTCCGCACCTGCACTTCCAGCTCCAGCTTGCGGTTGGTGTGACGGGTTTCCTCGGCCAGGCCCTGGGCCTGGTCGAAGGCGTGCTGGAACTCGTCGCGGGCGCGCTTGAGCTGCTGCTCGCGGGCCTCGATGCGCGACAGCATGGTGTTGAAGGCCTCGGCCAGGCTGCCGATCTCGTCGTTATTGCCGGGGCCGGCGCGCAGGGCGTAGTTCTCTTCCCGGGTGACCTGGCGGGTCAGCTGTTCCAGTTGGTAGATCGGCTGGGTGATCAGGCGCTTGATCTGCCGGGCGATGATCATCCACAACAGCACGCTGAACACCAGGATGCCCAGGCTGGCGGTGAGGGTGCCGGTGTAGAAGGCGGTGGGCAGCTCGCTGCTGGCCACCAGCAGCAGGTGCCCGGGCGGGCTGCCGGGTCGCGGCAGGCGCACCAGCTGGGTGCTGCGGAATTCGGTGAGCCGCCAGCTTTCGATATTGCGCAAGCGCTTGGGCAGGGCGATCGGCTCGCCGTGCTGCAGTTGCGCCAGCAGCTTGCCGTCCGAACCGTACAGCGCGGCGGCGCGCAGGGGAGAGTAGGTGTCGAGTTCGTCAAGCAGGCGGTTCGCCGCTTCCGGCGAGTCGGTGGCCTCTTGCGCCATCTGCGGGTTGGACACCAGCCGGCCGATGGTCTGCAGGGCTTGCGGGGCCATGGCCTCCTGGGAAATCCAGTAGGCGGCGCTGATGAAGGTGAGGTTGGCCACCAGCAGGATGGTGATCAGCAGTACCAGCAGGGCAGCCAGCAGTTTCTGGCCGACCGGCAGGTTTTCCAGGCGTTCGCGCAAGGGCATGGTGAAGGCATGGTCCTGTGGGTGAAGGGGCAGGGTAACGCTGCCCTCAGTCGCTGGGCAATCCGTGGCCGTCCAGGTGTTCGACCAGGCGTCGATAGAGCCGTTCCAGGTGCGGCAGCGGGTGACCGTGGCGGGTCGCGCTGCGGCAGGCATGGCCGAGCAGGTAGTGGATCTCGGTGCGTCGGCCGTTGCGCACGTCCTGGTACATGGAAGAGTAGTTGGCCGCGGTGGCGTGGATCACCCGTTGTACTTCGCTTTCCAGGTCTTCGGCGGCTTGCGGCTGGCCACAGGTCTGGAGCAGCTCGGCGAGTTCGGCGCACAGCGTGGCGACCTCGCAGTGGTGCTCGGCCAGGCCGCCGTTGCGGCAGTCGTAGAGCACGGTCAGGGGGTTGATCGCGCAGTTCAGGGCCAGCTTGCGCCACAGGCGGGTGAGGATATCCGGGGTCCACTCATGGGGAATGCCGGCGTCGGCGAGGTCGTCGAGCCAGGTGGGGGCCAGGGGATTGGCCGGGTCGCCCAGCCAGTTGAAACCGTGGCCGGCGAAATTCACCTGCCAGTCGCGCTCGCGAAAGGCGCCTTCGGTGCTGGAGGCGAAGATGCAACGGGCCAGGGGCACGCAGTTGGCGACGTCGTCCTGGCTGCCCAGGCCGTTCTGCAGCAGGATCAGCTCGGCATCGGGGCTCAGGCGATGGGCGATACTGGCAACCGCCTTTTCCGCGTCGTAGGCCTTGCAGGCCAGCAGCAGGCGGCGGATCGGCGCCGGGTCGGCGACGGTCTGCGCCTCGATGGCGAAGGTCTGTGGACGGCCCTGTTCCACCAGGGTCAGGCCACCGGCGGCCTGGTAATCACGCAGGCGCTGTTCGTCGCGCAGGATCAGGCGGACCGTCTTGCCCGCGCGGGCCAGGCGGCAGGCCCAGAGGCTGCCGAGGCTTCCGGCGCCGAGAATATGCCAGGTGCTGCTCATCAGCGTTTCGCAACCGTTTATAATGAGCCCGCATTTTAACCGTCAAACCCCGGTGCGCTCCATCGCGCTTCCCTGTACAGAAGCGCCAGCGCGCCTTTTATTTTTGGAGAAAGGTATGCCGTCGTTCGACGTGGTATCGGAACTGGACAAGCACGAAGTCACCAACGCCGTGGAAAACGCCGTCAAGGAACTGGATCGCCGCTACGACCTGAAGGGCAAGGGCAGCTTCGAGTTCAAGGAAAAGGAACAGACCGTGCTGATGACCGCCGAGGCGGAATTCCAGCTCGAAGCGATGCTGGAGATCCTGCGCCTGGCCCTGGTCAAGCGCAAGATCGACGTGAAGAGCCTGGAGGTGAAGGATGCCTACGCTTCCGGCAAGGAAATGAAGCAGGAAGCCACCTTCAAGGAAGGTATCGATAAAGAACTGGCGAAGAAGATCGTCGCCCATATCAAGGACGCCAAGCTCAAGGTCCAGGCGGCCATCCAGGGTGAGCAGATCCGCGTTACCGGCAAGAAGCGCGACGACCTGCAGGAATGCATCGCCGCCCTGCGTGCCAAGGAATTCGACCTGCCGCTGCAGTTCAACAATTTCCGCGACTGACGGCGTTGGTCCGGGAACCTTGGCGTTTTGATGGCGTCCGAGGTTCCTGGAGTCGCTGAACCGTTTGCGGCCCCGTTTTTTTCTGCTTTTTGCCGCACTTTGGAGGGCATATGGATTTGAATGCAGAGGTCGATCAACTGGTCAGGACTTCGCAGACCTGGATCCCGTTGATCATGGAATACGGCAGTCGCCTGGCCCTGGCGCTGATCACCCTGGCCATCGGCTGGTGGCTGATCAACAAGGTCACCGCGAAACTGGGCAAGCTGCTGTCCCTGCGCAATGCCGACCTGGCGCTGCAAGGCTTCATCAGCACCCTGGCCAACATCATCATGAAGGTCCTGCTGTTCGTCAGCGTGGCCTCGATGATCGGCGTGGAAACCACCTCGTTCGTCGCCGCCATCGGTGCCGCCGGCCTGGCCATCGGCCTGGCCCTGCAAGGCAGCCTGGCGAACTTCGCCGGTGGCGTGCTGATCCTGCTGTTCCGTCCGTTCCGCCTGGGCGACTGGATCGAGGCGCAGGGCGTCAGCGGTACCGTGGACAGCATCCAGATCTTCCACACCGTGCTGCGCACCGGCGACAACAAGACGGTGATCGTGCCCAACGGCAACCTGTCCAACGGCATCATCACCAACTACAACCGCCAGCCGACCCGCAAGGTGGTGTTCGATGTCGGTGTCGACTACGAGGCCGACCTGCAGAAGGCGCGCAACGTCCTGCTCGACC
This sequence comes from Paucimonas sp., assembly GCA_031253995.1. GTDB lineage: Bacteria > Pseudomonadota > Gammaproteobacteria > Pseudomonadales > Pseudomonadaceae > Aquipseudomonas. The sequence continues at coordinate 29,242 of JAIRVG010000093.1, forward strand.
TGGCCAAAAACGACCCGCGGGTGCACAAGGACCCGGCGCCACAGGCCGTGGTCGCGACCCTGGGCGACAGCGCCATCACCGTTTCCCTGCGCATCTGGGTGAATACCGCGGACTACTGGGACGTGATGTTCATGCTCAACGAGCATGCCCGTGACCGCCTGAAGAGCGAAGGGATCGACATTCCCTTTCCGCAGCGAGTGATTCGGGTGGTGCAGGACGCGGCAACGCAGTAGTCCAGCGCCGGCTGGTTCGACACGGAACTTGTGGGAGCGGGCTCACCCGCTCCCACAGGCACCCATTACACTTCTTCACCTCTTCCCCCTATCGACCCGCAGGGCTTTTCTGGCATACAAGCCGGTCTCGTTTCCCTCTGCCGGCCGACCCATGACCCCGCTTATCCCCATCACCCCGTTCAGGGCCCTGTGCTTCGCCCTGACCCTGGCCCTTTTCGAACTGCTTACCTACCTCGCCAGTGACGTGGTGATGCCGGCCATGCCGCAGGTGGTGACCGACCTGAATGCCAGCCCCGAGTACATTCCCCATGCGCTGAACCTGTACCTGCTCGGCGGCGTGCTCCTGCAATGGCTGATCGGCCCGCTGGCCGACCGCTATGGCCGGCGCCCGTTGCTGCTCGGCGGTTGTGCGTTCTTCTGCTTGATGTGCCTGGCCGCCTTCTGGGTCGACGGCATCGAGGTGTTCAACCTGCTGCGCCTGCTGCAGGGCATCGGCCTCGGCTTCGTGGTCACGGTCAGCTATCCGGCGCTGAACGAGGCGTTCAGCGAGGCGGATGCCGTGCGCATGATGGCGCTGCTGGCGAACATCGCCCTGCTGTCGCCATTGCTCGGCCCGCTGGTGGGCACGCTGCTGCTGGAATGGGTGTCGTGGCGCTGGCTGTTCGTGCTGTTCGGTATCACCGCCGTGGTTACCTGGGGCGCCTTGTACCGCTTCATGCCGGAAACCCTGGGCGTCGAGCGCCGCGATGGCTCGCGCCTGGACTTCCAGCCGATCCACCTGCTGCCGCTGCTCTCGGGCTATGCGCAACTGCTCGGCAACCGGCGCTTCGTGGCCGGCAGCGCGGCGCTGGGCCTGATCGGCCTGCCGCTGATCGGCTGGATCGGCCTGTCGCCGGTGCTGCTGATCCATGACGAAGGGCTCAGTACCCTGGCCTATGCCATGTGGCAACTGCCGGTGTTCGGCGGGCTGATCCTGGGCAACCTGATCATCAACCGGATCGCCGACCGCTATCCGCTGACATCCTTGGTCCGCGGCGCATTGTGGCCGTACCTGGCGGGACTGCTGGTGGCGTTGCTGGCGACCTGGCTCTACCCGAGCGTCCCGAGCCTGGTGGCCGGGCTGTCGATCTACGCCTTGGGGCTGGGCATCGCCAACGCCGTGCTGTACCGCATGACGCTGTTCAGCAGCGAGCAGAGCAAGGGCCTGGTCTCGGCGATGCTGGGGATGATCACCATCGCCCTGCTGGGCCTGGGCGGAGCGGTGATGGCGATGGTCGGCGCGGGTGCCAGCCTGCTGGCCTTCGCCGTGGCCTCAGGGGTGGCTGGCGTGCTGGCGTTGTGGCCGTTGCGGACGGTGTTGCAGGAGGGGGCAGCGCAGCCCTGATTCAGGGCTGGCGCTGTTCGCTGGCAGGCGCTGCGGCAGGTTGTTCCGCCGGGGCTGCCGGCTCCTTGTCGCGATTGATTTCCTGGTGCCAGTGCAGGGCGATCAGGATCAGGGTCGGCACGCCGAGCAGCGCGGTGATCAGGAAGAAGTCGTGGTAGCCGAACTTCTCCACCAGCACCCCGGAGTAGCCGCCGATCAGGCGCGGCAATAGCAGCATGATCGAACTGAGCAAGGCGTACTGCGTGGCGGAGAACTTCAGGTTGGTCAGGCTCGACAGGTAGGCGACGAACGCCGAGGTGGCCAGGCCCGAGCTGAAGTTGTCGAGGGAGATGGTCACCACCAGCATTTCCACGTTCGGGCCCATGTCGGCCAGCATCAGGAACAGGATGTTGGTGGCCGCCGAAGCCACGCCGCCGATGAACAGGATCGGCAGGATGCCGAAGCGCACGATCAGCAGGCCGCCGATGCCGGCGCCGAGCAGGGTCATGACCAGGCCGAAGATCTTGCTGATACTGGCGATCTGATCCTTGGTGAAGCCCTGGTCGATGTAGAACACGTTGGCCATCACCCCCATTACCGTGTCGGACATCCGGTAGGTGGCGATCAGGCCGAGCAGCAGCAGGGCCTGCCAGCGGTAGCGGTGGATGAAGTCGTTGACCGGCGTCAGCACCGGCGCCAGGCCGCGGCGGCCCATGGTCGACAGGCACAGGCAGGTCAGGGTGGTGTAGAGGATGGCACGGAGGAAGGCGCGGTCTTCCAGGAGCAGGTCGAGCAGGCTCACGCCTTCGAACAGCACGCTGGCGAAGTCGGTGTTGTACAGCTGGGTGAACATCGCCGGTACCGAGACCAGCAGCACGATCAGCACGAACACCGAGATCAGCTGGTGGCTGAAGCCGTAGCGCGCGGCCTGCAGCTGGGTGCGCAGGGACACCGGTGGTTCGCGCATCAGCAAGGTGGTGATCAGGGCGGGCAGCATCATCACGCCGAACAGCACGTAGGTGCCGGTCCAGGCCTTGTGCATGTAGTTGAAACCGGTGGAGCCGAACCACTCGGCGAAGAACAGCGCACCGGCGGTGGCGAGCAGGGCGGCGACCCGGTAGCCGGCCATGTAGCTGGCGGCGAGGGCGGCCTGGCGCTGGTCGTCGGCGATTTCCAGGCGGTAGGCGTCGACGGCGATGTCCTGGGTGGCGGAGGCGAAGGCCACCAGTACCGCCAGGGCGATCAGCCAGGAAAGGTGTTTCTGGGGATCGCAGAAGCCCATGCCGATCAGGCCGATGACCACCAGCAACTGCGACAGCACCAGCCACGAGCGGCGCCGGCCGAGCTTGCCGAGCAGGGGCAGGCGCCATTGGTCGAGCAGCGGTGACCAGACCCACTTGAATGCATACGCAAGGCCGATAAGGCTCGCGTAGCCGATCGTCTCGCGGGCTACGCCAGCCTCGCGCAGCCACACCGACAGGGTCGAGAACACCAACATGTAAGGCAGGCCGGCGGCGAAGCCGAGCAGCAGGAGCACCACGGTCGACGGGCTGGCATAGGCAGCGAGCGCAGCGCGCCAGGTTTTACGGGGCATGGGCCAACATCTGCCTCAAGAGTACGAACACAAAGCGCGCACTCTAACTGTTGTGATCCATCGGACGCCAGCCATGGCGCGACATATCGACGCGATTATTGCGCAGGCTGACCCCTTCGGCGCGCAGGCGCGCCCTTTGTTCATCGCCCGAAGGCGTGCCTTGCTGAAGGCTGAGCCGACCCCCGGCACCCAGCACCCGGTGCCAGGGCAGGCGGGTATCCGGCGGCAACTGGCTCAGCGTGCGCCCGACCCAACGGGCGGCGCGGCCAAGGCCGGCCATCTGCGCCAGCTCGCCATAGCTGGTGACCTTGCCGGGTGGAATCTGATTCAGCACCAGGTAGAGCGCCGTTCGTCGGGCTTCGACGTCTTCCTGGGTCATGTCTGCAGCGCCCGTCATGCGCGGCGTTCCGGGACTACAGATGTTTCTCTGTTACATGTGGGATTTGAACTCATTGGCATGGGGTGGGTCTGTCCTTGCTCTGGTGCTGGGCATCTGGATAATGCCCGACTTTTTTCGCCAACCTTAACCTCAGTATTGCTTATGTATTCTAGAACCCTGTTGTGCCTTGCACTGGTCGGCGTGAGCGCGTCGGCCCTCGCCGATACCGTGTGGATGAAGAACGGTGACCGCCTGAGCGGCAAGATTAAGGTCTTCGATGGCGGCAAGCTGTTGCTGGAAACACCCTATGGTGGCTCCATCCCGCTGGACTGGAAGCAGGTCAAGACCCTGGAGAGCGATCAGGAACTGCTGGTCAAGCAGGACGAATACAGCGGCGAACGGGCCAAATCGCTGCAGGCGGCCGAGCAGGGCAAGGTGATCCTGGCCAATGGCGAGGCGCCGAAGACTGTCGAACTGGCCAGCATCCAGCAGATCATGAAGCCCAAGCCGGTGGTCGAGGACCTGATGTGGAAGGGCAACGTCGACCTGGCCCTGGACTACAAGCGTGCCGAGACCAATACCGACGACTACGACGTCGACTTCAAGACCACCGCGCGCCACGGTCGCTGGCGGCACAACGCCGAAGGCGAATACAACCGCGACAGCAAGGACGACGTCACCACCACCAATAACTGGAGTGCCGAGTACGCACTGGACCGCTTCATCACCGACAAGTGGTTCTGGCAGGGTCGCCTGGAATACAAACGTGACCATATCGAGGACCTGGCCCGCCAGCGCACCGTGGGTACCGGTCCGGGCTATCAGTTCTGGGACGACGAACTGGGGGCGTTCTCCCTGGGCTCGCTGCTCAACCGTACCGACTACGAATATGCCGACGGCGGCAAGGACGACTTCTACTCGGTCGGCATGAAGTGGGCCTACAACCGCTACCTGATCGGCAAGACCATCGAGGTCTTCACCAACGGCGAAGTCGGCAAGCCCCTCGGCAACGTGGCCGACTACAGCCTGGATGCCGAGCTTGGCCTGCGCTACAAGGTCACCGAGTGGGCATCGCTCAACCTGAAGGCCGAGAAAGACATCATCAGCGGCACCAATGGCAGCGATCTCGACAAGACCCGCTACACCGCAGGCTTCGGCGTGACCTGGTAAAGCGACGCTTGGCAGTGGCAGTGATAATGATTAGCTTGTCGCTATCACCGCCCATGCCGGGCGGCCTGCCTTTTCCAGGAGTCCAGACGTGAGCGCCACCGTTGCCAGGCAAGCCCGAGAATTGCTGCTCAAGGAGTACCGCGGGGTACTCTCGACCCACTCCAAGTCGATGCCCGGCTTTCCGTTCGGCTCCGTGGTGCCGTATTGCCTGGATGCCGACGGCAATCCGCTGATCCTGATCAGCCGCATCGCCCAGCACACCCACAACCTGCAGAAAGACCCGAAGTGCTCCCTGCTGGTAGGCGAGCGGGGCGCCGAGGACGTACAGGCGGTGGGTCGCCTGACCGTGCTGGCCGAGGCGCGCAAGCTGGAAGACGCGGCGGCCATCGAGGCGGCGGCCGAGCGCTACTACCGCTACTTCCCCGACTCGCGCAATTATCACAGTGCCCACGACTTCGACTTCTGGGTGCTGCAGCCGGTGCGCCATCGCTACATCGGCGGCTTCGGCGCGATCCACTGGATCGACCACCTGACCCTGGCCAATCCGTTCGCCGGCAAGGCCGAGCTGAGCATGGTCGAGCACATGAACAGCGACCATGCCAAGGCCATCGCCCACTACGTCACCCTGAGCGGCCTGCCGGATACACAACCGGCGCAACTGGCCGGGATCGACAGCGAGGGCATGCACCTGCGCATCGGCCAGGCGCTGTATTGGCTGGCCTTCCCGGAACCTTGCAACACGCCGACACAAGTCCGCGAAGCCTTGGTTTTGCTGGCTCACGCCGAACAATGGCCACAATCGCAGGCTGCCGAGGCTTGAAATTGGCAGCTAAAGTTACCATTTGAGGTCTATTGGAAGCTGTCTTCCGCTGAGGAACCCTCGATGCGTGCTTTTCTACTGCTGTTTCTGGTTTTCCCGATCCTGGAGCTGTATGCCTTCTTCAAGGTAAGCAGCGCCATCGGCTTCTTTCCGGCGTTGCTGCTGATCTTCGCCGGCTCCGCCCTGGGTCTGCTGGTGGTGCGCGTCGCCGGCCTGGCCACGGCACTGCGTACCCGTGACAGTCTGCAACGCGGCGAAATGCCGGCGGAGGAGATGTTCCATGGCCTGATGCTGGCGCTGGGTGGTGGCCTGTTGTTGATCCCTGGCTTCATCAGCGATGTGTTCGGCCTGGTTCTGCTGCTGCCGTTCGTCCGTCGCCTGCTGGGCCGCAAGCTGCGTGCCCGCGCCGAAGCCCAGGCCATGCGCCAGCGGGCGTTCGCCGAAGAGGCGTTCAGTGGCCAGCCGGGCGCACCGGGGCGTACGCCACGCCAGCCGAACGTGATCGAAGGTGATTACGAGCGGCGCGATTCCTGATTCCATCGCTCTGGACAACGGCCCTTCGCGGGCCGTTTTTCATTCTTGCGGGATCATTTCAAAAAAAATCATTTGCGAGCCTTGTAATCCCCTTGGCCGCCCCTATGTATGGGTCACCGCAAGGTTTCTGGGCATCCGCACCAGACAAGACACGCGTGGCCCGCCCCGCAGGCCACGACCGGCAACGCCGGAAAGATATCCACCCGCCGGTACCGAAACCGGCCGATGAAAACCACAATCAGGAGAGATCGACAATGAAGCTTCGTCCTCTGCATGACCGCGTCGTTATCCGCCGCAGCGAAGAAGAATCGAAAACCGCTGGCGGTATCGTTCTGCCAGGCTCGGCTGCCGAAAAGCCAAACCGTGGCGAAGTCGTCGCCGTCGGCACCGGTCGCATCCTGGACAACGGTGAAGTGCGCGCGCTGGCCGTGAAAGTGGGTGACAAAGTGGTTTTCGGCCCTTACTCGGGCAGCAACACTGTGAAAGTTGACGGCGAAGACCTGCTGGTAATGAGCGAGAACGAAATCCTCGCCGTTGTCGAAGCTTGATTCCGCTGGTTTCCCGTTACTCCAAAGTATTCAAGGATTAAACGATCATGGCTGCTAAAGACGTAAAATTCGGCGATTCCGCCCGCAAGAAAATGCTCGTTGGTGTCAACGTACTGGCTGACGCGGTAAAAGCGACCCTGGGCCCGAAAGGCCGCAACGTGGTCCTGGCCAAGAGCTTCGGCGCTCCGACCATCACCAAGGACGGCGTTTCCGTCGCCAAGGAAATCGAGCTCAAGGACGCCTTCGAAAACATGGGCGCCCAGCTGCTGAAAGACGTTGCCTCCAAGGCCAACGACGAAGCCGGTGACGGCACCACCACCGCTACCGTTCTGGCCCAGGCCATCGTTGCGGAAGGTCTGAAATCGGTTGCCGCCGGCATGAACCCGATGGACCTGAAGCGCGGCATCGACAAGGCCACCCTGGCCATCGTCAAGGAACTGAAAGCCCTGTCCAAGCCATGCGCCGACTCCAAGGCCATCGCCCAGGTAGGCACCATCTCCGCCAACTCCGACAACTCCATCGGTGACATCATCGCCGAAGCCATGGAAAAAGTCGGTAAAGAAGGCGTGATCACCGTCGAAGAAGGCTCGGGCCTGGAAAACGAACTGTCGGTCGTCGAAGGCATGCAGTTCGACCGTGGCTACCTGTCCCCGTACTTCGTCAACAAGCCGGACACCATGGTTGCCGAGCTGGAAGGCCCGCTGCTGCTGCTGGTCGACAAGAAGATCTCCAACATCCGCGAACTGCTGCCAGTCCTGGAAGCCGTTGCCAAGTCCGGCCGTCCTCTGCTGATCGTGGCTGAAGACGTCGAAGGCGAAGCGCTGGCGACCCTGGTGGTCAACAACATGCGCGGCATCGTCAAGGTTGCTGCGGTCAAGGCACCTGGCTTCGGCGACCGCCGCAAGGCCATGCTGCAGGACATCGCCGTCCTGACCGGCGGTACCGTGATCTCCGAAGAAATCGGCCTGAGCCTGGAATCGGCTACCCTGGAGCACCTGGGCAACGCCAAGCGCGTCACCCTGTCCAAGGAAAACACCACCATCATCGATGGCGCTGGTGCCGAGGCCGACATCGAAGCACGCGTCAAGCAGATCCGTGCCCAGATCGAAGAAACTTCGTCCGACTACGACCGTGAAAAACTGCAAGAGCGTCTGGCCAAGCTGGCTGGCGGTGTTGCCGTGATCAAGGTCGGTGCCGGTACCGAAGTTGAAATGAAAGAGAAGAAAGCCCGCGTTGAAGACGCCCTGCACGCTACCCGCGCAGCCGTCGAAGAAGGCGTGGTCCCTGGCGGTGGTGTTGCCCTGGTTCGTTCGCTGCAAGCGATCGCTGACCTGCGTGGCGACAACGAAGACCAGAACGTCGGTATCGCCCTGCTGCGTCGCGCTGTCGAAGCGCCACTGCGCCAGATCGTTGCCAACGCCGGCGACGAGCCAAGCGTCGTGGTCGACAAGGTCAAGCAAGGTTCGGGCAACTTCGGTTACAACGCTGCTACCGGCGAGTACGGCGACATGATCGAGATGGGCATCCTGGACCCGGCCAAAGTCACCCGTTCGGCTCTGCAAGCTGCTGCTTCGATCGGCGGTCTGATGATCACCACCGAAGCCATGGTTGCCGACCTGCCGGAAGACAAGGCTGCTGGCGGCATGCCTGACATGGGCGGCATGGGCGGTATGGGTGGCATGGGCGGCATGATGTAAGCCAGCCTCACCCTGCTGCAAGAAAGAGCCCCGCTAGATGCGGGGCTTTTTTATGTCTGGATGCGGACGCTGTGGAAGCGCCGCTCCACTATCCTGCCTGCGCCACCTTGCTGGCCGCGGCGCTTTCCACTGGCGCCTTCCTGCGGTACAGCATCAGGTAATAGCACCCCAACCCGATCAGCCAGCAGAACACCGCCGTCCACACATTGTGCGAGAAGAAATGCGCACCCTGCAGCATGCGCCCGACCGAAAACACCGTGCCCAAGGCAAAGGCGAACGCCAGCGCGGCCTTGGCCAGGCGCGGACGGCGATCACGCAATACGAAGAACAGGGCGAACAGGGTGAACCCGGTCGCGGCATGTCCCCCCGGCCAGCAGCGGCCAGGCTTGTCGGTCTGCGGACGGGCTTCCAGCAGCTTGCTGTAGGTTTCCTTGCCACCGAATTCGCTCAGGCTCCACGGGCATTGCACCGCGGTCACCGCCTTGAGCGGGGTGACGAACGCGGTCGCCAGGCCCAGGGACAGCACCAGGCAACCCAGCTCCCGGCGGATCGGCTTCAGGCGTTGCAGGACGAAACTTCCCGCGAAACCGAGGATGGCCAACAGGCTGAAGCCGATGACCACCTGCTTGGCCCGGTCATGCAGGATGTCTTCGAGGAAATAGCTGTGGCGCCCGATGAACTGGCCGGCGCCGTGGTCGAAGAACAGGTTGGCCAGGATCATGTCCAGGTCGGTCAGTTCCAGCAGAATCAGGATCACGGCGGTGAGGAGCGGAATGCCCAGCACGATCCAGGGATTGAGCGGGCGGGAAGGGCGGAAATCGTTGGCTTCAGGCATGGGCGATCCTGCTTGGACGGGGAGACGACCGGCGATTCTCCCCCTCGCCACATGGGCCGTTCGTGAATCCGTCGTGAAAAAAACGTCAGGTGACAATATCGCCCGAATGCCCTAGCGGGTTGTCTACTATGACCGTAAGCTGCGCCACCTGAAGGCCATAGCAGAAGCAGACGAGAGGGAGCCATGCGCATTCTACTGGTTGAAGACAACCGCGATATCCTGGCCAACCTGGCCGATTACCTGGGGCTCAAGGGCTATACCGTGGATTGCGCCCAGGACGGCCTGTCCGGGCTGCACCTGGCCGCGACCGAGCACTACGACCTGATCGTCCTCGACATCATGTTGCCCGGTATCGACGGCTACACCCTGTGCAAGCGCCTGCGCGAAGACGCCCGCCGCGACACGCCGGTGATCATGCTCACCGCCCGCGACCAGCTCGACGATCGCCTGCAGGGCTTCCGCTCCGGTGCCGACGACTACCTGCTCAAGCCGTTCGCCCTGTCCGAACTGGCTGCGCGTATCGAGGCGGTGCTGCGTCGGGCCCAGGGCGGCGGGCGCCGCAGCCTGCAGGTGGGCGACCTGAGCTACGACCTCGACACTCTCGAAGTCACCCGCCAGGGCCGCCACCTCAAGCTCAACCCGGTCGGCCTGAAGCTGCTGGCGGTGCTGATGCAGAAAAGCCCCCATGTCCTGCGCCGCGAAGTGCTGGAAGACGCCCTGTGGGGCGACGACTGCCCGGACAGCGACAGCCTGCGCAGCCACGTTCACCAACTGCGCCAGGTGATCGACAAGCCGTTCGACAAACCGTTACTGCACACCGTCCATGGCGTCGGCTATCGCCTGGCCGAGGGCCGAGATGGAGTTTAAGCAGAGCCTCGCGCAACGGATCATCATCGCCTTCGCCCTGATGAGCGCACTGGTGGCCGGTGCGTTCGCCTTCGGTATCGTCGCCACCGTGCACCTGGTGGAGGAACGGCTGATTTCCTCGGTGCTGGGCGGCGACCTGCAACGCCTGCTGCTGATGGACAACGTCAGCGAATGGAGCCACCGGCCACGGCCGGACCAGCTGTTCTACTACAGTGGCGGGCGTGACGATTTCGCCCTGCCTTCCGACCTCAAGCATCTCAATCCCGGATTCCACGAAGTGTTCCGCGAGCACCTGTCGTACCACGCCATGGTCGAGGTGGTGGATGGCCGGCGCTATGTGCTGCTGCAGGACCAGAGCGATTTCGAAGAGCGCGAGCGGGTGCTGTTCGCCGTGGTCGTGGTGGGCTTCGTGCTGAGCCTGGCGCTGGCGGTGTTCCTCGGCTGGATCCTCGCCCGACGGGTGATGGCGCCGGTGATCCGCCTCGCCCGCCAGGTTCGTCATCGCGACCAGTTGCTCGGCCTGGCCCCGCCGCTGGCCCCGGATTATGCCGCCGACGAAGTGGGCCAGCTGGCCGTCGCGTTCGACGCCACCCTCGGCCGCCTGCGCGACGCACTGAACCGCGAGCGCCTGTTCACCAGCGATGTCAGCCATGAACTGCGCACGCCCCTGATGGTGCTGGCCAGCTCCTGCGAGCTGCTGCTGGAGTATCCCGGCATCGAGGGCCGGGCCCGTGCCCAGGTGGAGCGCATTGCCCGTGCCACCGAGGAAATGCAGGAGCTGGTGAAAACCTTCCTGATGCTCGCCCGCGCCCAGCGCGATGAAGGCGCGGTCGCGTCGCGGACCACCCTCAAGGAAGTCGGTGACGAACTGATCGGGGTCTGGCGCGATACCATCGAGCAGAAGGGCCTGAAGCTCAGCTTCGTGGTCAACGAGACATCCTCCACGCTCTACAACGCGACCTTCCTGCAGTCGGTCATGGGCAACCTGCTGCGCAACGCCGCCCACTACACCGACCATGGGTTTATCCGCCTGACCCTCGAAGCCAGCAGCTTCACCGTCGAGGACAGCGGTGTCGGCATCCCTGAGGAACAGCGCGAGGCGATGTTCCGACCGTTCGTCCGCGGGGGTGAGAAGCGGGGAGAAGGACTGGGCCTCGGTCTCTCCCTGGTGCAGCGGATCTGCGACGACCAGGGCTGGGTGGTCACCCTCAGCGAAACCCACCCCCACGGCTGCCGCTTCCATGTCAGCCTGGGCGACAAAGGCATGTCGCCGGACCTGTGAGTCCGGCGCAGCCGCTGCAATACCTTGTAATGCCTCCGCTTTTGGCTGACATTTTTTTCACACAGGCATGACCTGACGGCGACGTTGGCCCACGTAACGTGGCGCTCATTGCAGTCAGGAGATGCTTCATGTCCAGTCCTACCAAACTCGAATTTTCCGACAAGTACGACCAGCAGCACGCGCAGCAGTACTTCGAGAAGCACCACGGCAGCTTTGCCCGGCGCATGTCCCATCAGCGCGACGAGCAACTGGCCAGGCGTGCCCTGACCCTCGCCGGCGAGCCAGGCCTGGTCCTCGACCTGCCGTGTGGCGCCGGTCGCTTCTGGCCGTTGCTGGCCGAGAAGCCCAACCGCGTGATCATTGGTGCCGACAATTCCGCGGCCATGCTGGAGACCGCCTGCCGCTCGCAACCGGCGGAAATCGTGAAACGGGTACGTCCCTTGCAAACTTCTGCGTTTGATATCGATCTGCCCGATAACGCGGTCGACAGCATTTTCTGCATGCGCCTTTTCCACCATATCGGCGAAGCGCCTCACAGAATGAAAATTCTCAAGGAATTTCAACGGGTTACACGTGATAGCGTGATCCTGTCGTTGTGGGTGGATGGCAATTTCAAGGCGTGGCGCCGGAAAAAACTCGAAGATAAACGTATCGCTCGTGGTGAAACCGGGAGTTACCAGAACCGCTTTGTGTTACCGGCGGCTACGGTCGAAGAAGAATTCAAGGCTGCCGGCTTCCGCATTCAGGAACGAATGGACTTCCTGCCGTTCTATGCGATGTGGCGAGTCTATGTATTGCGAAAAGGTTGAAAAATATGGATGTGGTAAGCGCGGAACGGGCACCTGGCACTGATCAATTCGAGTATTTCTGGCAGCAGCGGGGCGAGTGGGTAGAAGAGCCCAACCAGCGTCGCGGTGGCGAAAGTGGCGTACAGCGCCTGCGTGACGATCGCGGCCACCTGCTCTATGCCAAGCGCCAGGTGGGCCATATCTACCGCAGTGTGCTGCATCCGTTCGGGCGCCCCACCGTGTTGCGTGAATACGAGGCGCTGCACAGTTTCGAGCAACTCGGCGTGCGGGTGCCGCATATCGTCTACTGCGGCGTCGAGCGTGATGCCGATCGCCAATGGCGGGCGTTGCTGGTCAGCGAGGCGCTGGACGGCTTCGAGGAAATCGACAACTGGTACACCAAGGGCGGTCGCGAGCACTACGGCGAAGCCTTGCACGACCGCATCCTCGAAGACCTGGCGCGCAACCTGGCGCGCATGCACCAGGGGCATTGGCAGCATGGCTGCCTGTACGCCAAGCATGTTTTCGTCAAGGTGGTGGGCGAGGGGGATGCGGCCCGTGCCGAAGTGGCGCTGCTGGACCTGGAGAAATGCCGTCGGCGCATCAGCAAGCACAAGGCTGCGGCCAACGACCTGCGCCAGCTGCGCCGCCATTCGTCGTTCAGCGACGCCGACTGGGAAAAACTGCTCTACTTTTACCGCATGGCGTTTGGCAGCGCTGTCAAAGGTTTAGAGTGATGAAACTAGAAATAGCTCGAAGTTTGTTTCTGTTGGCTGCCCTGGCTACCGCGACTGCTGCGGTGGCCGCCTGGGAAGAGCCTCGCCCCGGCGTGATAAATGCTTCCGCGACGTCGGCGCATTGCCCATTGCCGCGGGTGGTGAAACCGCAGGTCGACGTGAAGCCCGACCATGACCTGCTGCTGTTTCTGTTTGGCATGAGCCAGGGGTTGCGCGCCCAGGGCTGAATAGGGTGAGTTGCAACCAGAAAGGCCCCATCCATGGATGGGGCCTTTTGCGCTTTGTAGGCTGGCAAGCCAGCTCCTACGGATGTGCGAGGCTGATCAGATCGCAGGCTGTTCGACGGCCTTCACCTCATCCTTGCGCGCCAGCAAGGTATACACGCACGGCAACACGAACAGGGTAAACAGCGTCCCCACCGACATCCCCGTGGCAATCACCGTCCCGATGTCGAACCGGCTCACCGCCCCCGCCCCCGTGGCGATGATCAGCGGCACCATGCCGAACACCATCGCCGCCGTGGTCATCAGCACCGGCCGCAGGCGGATCGCCGCGGCTTCCTCGATCGCCTCGCGCACCGACAGGCCCTTCTGCTCACGCAACTGGTTGGCGAACTCGACGATCAGGATGCCGTGCTTGCTGATCAGGCCGATCAGCGTCACCAGGCCGACCTGGGTGTAGATGTTCAGGCTCGACAGCCCGAGGAACAGCGGGATCAGCGCGCCGCAGATCGACATCGGCACCGTCACCAGGATCACCAGCGGGTCGCGGAAGCTTTCGAACTGCGCCGCCAGCACCAGGAAGATGATCGCCAGGGCCAGGCCGAAGGTCACCCACAGCGCACTGCCTTCCTGCACATACTGGCGCGCCGCGCCGCCGTAGTCGAAGGCGAAGCCGGCTGGCGCCTCTTCCTGGGCGATGGTGCGTACCGTGTCCAGCGCCTCGCCCATGCTGACGATGGGGAAACCGGAGATGATCGCCGAGTTGAGCTGCTGGAACTGGTTGAGCTGGCGCGGACGGGCTCGGTCGGTGACGGTGATCAGGGTCGACAGCGGCAGCATCTGCCCGTCCTGGTTCTTCACGTAGTAGTTGTTCAGCCAGTCCGGGTTGTCGCGGTAGGCCCGCTCGACCTGGGCGATCACCTTGTAGCTGCGCCCGTCGATGGTGAAGCGGTTGATCTCGGCCTCGCCCAGCAGGGTCGCCAGGGTGCTGCCGAGCACGTCCATGGACACGCCCATCTGCGCCGCCTTGGCGCGGTCGATGTCCACCACCACCTCTGGCTTGTCGAAGGCCAGGTCGAGATCGAGGAAGGCGAACTTGCCCGAGGCTTCGGCCCGCTCCTTGACCCGCTGGGCCACGTCCAGCAGCGACTCGTAGTCGTTCGGCGTGTTGATCACGAAGGCGAACGGCAGGCCCTCGCCGGTACCCGGCAGCGACGGCAGGTTGAAACCGAAGATCTGCAGGCCGGCGATGTCGTTGAGCCTGGCCTGGACCTCCGGCAGCAGCTGCATCTGGGTGCGCTCGCGATCGCCCCAGGGCTTGAGCAGGAAGCCGCCGATGCCCGACTGCACGCCGTTGAAACCGTTGATCTGGAACGACGAGTAGTACTCCGGGAATTCCTTGAAGATCTTCGTGAACTCGTCGGTGTAGGCGTTGAGGTAGTCGAGGTTGGCCGGCTGCGGAGCGGTGGCCATCATGAAGATCACGCCCTGGTCCTCGTCCGGCGCCAGCTCCGAGGTGCTGAACTTGAGGAACACCGGGATCAGGCACAGCACGATGATGCCGAACACTATCACCACCGGCCGGGTATCCAGGGTGGCGTGGAGGATCTTCTGGTAGCGGAGTTTCAGGCGTTCGAAGATCAGGTCGAGGCGGTGGGCCAGGCCGCTGGGGTTTTCCTCGTGGCGCAGGAGGAAGGCACACATCATCGGCGACAGGGTCAGGGCGACGATGCCGGAAATGATCACCGCGCCGGCCAGGGTCAGGGCGAATTCCTTGAACAGCGCCCCGGTCAGGCCTTCGAGGAAGCCGATGGGCGCATACACCGCGGCCAGGGTGATGGTCATCGACACCACCGGCATGGCGATTTCCCGCGCGCCTTCCAGGGCCGCCTCGAAGGGCGTCTTGCCCTCTTCGATATGGCGGTGGATGTTCTCCACCACGACGATGGCATCGTCCACCACCAGGCCGATGGCCAGGACCATCGCCAGCAGGGTCAGCAGATTCAGCGAGTAGCCCATGAGCTGCATGAAGAACAGCACGCCGATCATCGACAGCGGGATGGTGACCACCGGGATCAGCACCGAGCGGAAGGCACCGAGGAACAGGAAGACCACGACGATGACGATGAGCACCGCTTCCACCAGGGTCTTCACCACCTCGTCGATGGAGGCCTGGATGAACAGGGTGGCGTCATAGGCGATGGAGGCCTTGAGGTTGGGCGGCAGCTGGGCTTCCAGCTCTGGCATCAGCTGGCGCACTTCCTTGATCACATCCAGCGGGTTGGCCCCTGGCGTGGCCTTGATGCCGATGTAGACCGAGGGCGTGCCGTCGAAGGAACTGACGGTGTCGTAGTTCTCCGCGCCCATTTCCACCCGCGCCACGTCGCCGAGCAGGACCCGGCTGGTGCCGCTGGTCTTCAGCGGGATGTTGGCGAAGGCCTCGGCAGACTTCAGCTCGGTGCTGGCGTTGATGCTGGTGACCACATACCCGCCCTTCACCTCGCCGGCGGCGGAGAGGAAGTTGTAGCGGCGCACCGCGTCGGTCACGTCGCTGGCGGCGAGGCCGTAACCGGCCAGGCGCACCGGGTCGAGCCACAGGCGCATGGCGAACACCTGGTTGCCGAGGATCTCCGCCTCGGCCATGCCCGGCAGGGTCGCCAGCTTGGGCTGGATCACCCGCGACAGGTAGTCGGTGATCTGCGGGTTGCTCAGTTCCTTGCTGTAGAAGCTGATGTACATCAGCGCCGAGGCGTCGGCGGCCTCCTTGCTCAACACCGGGTCCTCGGCGTCCTGCGGCAACTTGTTCTTGACCTCGTTGGCCTTGGCCAGCAGTTCGGTGAACAGGCGGTCGCTGTCCGAGCCGATGCGGGCGTAGATCGAGATCACCGAGAAGTTCTGCCGGCTCACCGAGGTCATGTAGTCGATGCCCTCGGCACTGGCCAGGCTCTGTTGCATCGGCTGGGTGATGTAGCCCTGGATGGTCTCGGCGTTGGCCCCGGGGTAGGCGGTGGTCACCGTGATCAGGGCGTTTTCCATCTGCGGGTACTGGCGGATGGGCAGTTTGCTCCAGGCCTGGAAGCCGAGCAGCACGATCAGCAGGCTGACCACGCTGGCCAGCACCGGGCGGCGGATGAACGGATCGGTAAATGCCATGGTGCCTCCTTGTCAGTTGGCGCCAGGCTGGCCGTTCGGTTGGTCTTCGAGGGTCTTGTCCGGGCTGATGGTGATGTGCGCGCCCTGGGTCAGCTTGAGCTGGCCGGCGGTGACCACCTGTTCGCCGGCCTTGAGGCCCTTGCTTACGACCACCAGGCCGTCGCGGTGCTCGCCGGTGGTGATGAAGCGCCGTTCGGCCATCAGCATCGGCTTGCCCTCGGCGTCTTTTTCCTCTTCGCCGTTCTCGGCCTTCTTCGGCACGGCGACGTAGACCGAGTTGCCGTACAGGGTGTAGGTCACCGCATTCTGCGGCACCACCACTTCGTCGCGGGGGTTGGGCAGCAGCACCTCGACGTTGGCGAACATCCCAGGCAGCAGCTTGCCGTCCGGATTGGCCAGGGTGGCGCGGACCAGCACGTTGCGGGTGGCGTCCTCGACCTTGGGGTTGATGGCACTGACACGGGCGGCGAAGGACTCGCCCGGGAAGGCGGCAACGCCGATCAGCGCTTCCTGGCCGAGGCTGACCCGGGGCAGGCTCTGTTCAGGGATGGAGAAGTCGACGTACAGGCTGCTCAGGTCCTGCAGGGTGGCGATCACCGTGCCACTGGGCAGGTACTCACCGACGTCCACCTGGCGGATGCCGATGGTGCCGCTGAACGGCGCGGCGATGCTTTTCTTGGCCAGGGAGGCCTTGAGCTGGTCGACCACCGCCTTGTTGCGGCGGAACTGCGAGGTCAGGCGATCGTATTCGCCCCTGGAGATGGCCTGGCTGCCCACCAGCTGGCTGCCGCGGCCGTAGTCCACTTCGGCCAGCTTGAGGTCCGCCTGGGCGGTGCCGAGCAGGGCAGTCTCGACCTTGCTGTCGAGTTCCAGCAGCGGCTGGCCCTGACTGACTTTCTGTCCGGACTCGAACATCAGCCGGGTCACCGTGCCATCGGTTTCCAGGCTCAGGTCGACGCCCTGCAGGGCCTTGAGGCTGCCCACTGCCGGCAGGCGGCTTTGCCAGGACAATGTCCGCGCCTGCGTCGCCGCCACGCTGACAGGCGGTTTCGGTGCGGAGAACATCTGGACCTGCTGGTAGATGGAAAAGGCCTTGTAGCCTCCCAGAACCAGCACGATCAACAGCACGATGCCCAACATGATCAGCATGCGACGGCGCAGCATAAGTCCATTTCCCTGGAGTCGAATTGGCGAAGTTTAGTCCGTTTACCCTACGCCCGGCGATGCGGCTTCAAACGAGATGCAAATGGTTGTCCCACAACCCCGAGGGCAGCTGCAGCGGCTGGCCGACCAGACTGTCCTGGCGGCAGTCGTAGAGCCGGCAGCGGCCCTGTCCCGAGGTGACCACGAAACCGTCGGCCACCGCGCCCACCCCGGCGCAATCCGGCATCGGCGCATCGAGACGCACGCTGGCGTCGTCGAGGTTCCAGATGAACAGGCGGTTGGCCCGCGGCGCGGTCATCGCCACCAGGCGCAGCTCGTTGTGCACGGCGACGCTGGCGGTGTACTGGGCCATGGACTGCAACTGGTGCTCCGGTACCGGGAAGGCCTCGAACGGCTGGCCCGGGCGCTTGATCGCCAGCAGCTCGGCAGTCTCGTGGGCATCGCCCATGAACTGCTGGCAGGCCACCACGGTACCGTCGTCGGCGATTGCCAGGTGACGCACGCTGTTCATCTGCTGGCCGAGGGTTTCCTTGCTGATCAGGCTGCCGTCGCGGTGCATCAGCACCAGGCTCGGTTCCATTGCATCGAGGTTCATCTCGACACGGCTTTCGGCCTCGGTGCGGATGCCGCCGTTGGCCACCACCAGGGTTTCCCCGTCGGGCAGCCAGGACACCTGGTGCGGGCCGACGCCGTGGGTCGACAGCTCGCCGCTGTGTACCAGGCGCTCGCCCTCGAAGCGGTACACGCCGAGCACGCCACGTCCCGGATCGGTGGTGTCGTTCTCGGTGGCGTACAGCCATTCGCCGCTCTTGTGGATCACCGCGTGACCGTAGAAGTGCCGGTTCGGCTGCGAGGCGATGGTCTGCAGCAGACGCCCGTCACGCAGGTCGATCAGGTAGCTCTCGGTGCCGGGACGGCGGGCGACGAACAGGGCGATCGGCTGTTCCGGGTGGTTGATGATGTCGTGGCAACGCTGGCCGACCCGGGTGGCGAACACCTGGGTGCCATCCAGGCGATAGCCGACCGCGTAGTGCTGGCCGTCCGCGTCGTCGCGGGCGGAGAGCAGGAGGGGCGGCTGGTCCTTTCGCCGCAGCAGGGTCCAGCCGCCCAGGGTCAGGGCGCTGAGCAGAACACTACCGAGTTTCAGGGCCTGGCGTCGCAACATGATCAGTCACCGTCGTTGGCATTGAAGCCGAGCTGGATGTTCAGGGCCTTGGCCAGCTCGCCTTCGTGCAGGCGATGGACCACGTTCAGGCTGTCGTAGATCGCGTTGAGCTGCTGGCGGCCGGCTTCGTCTTCGAGCAGTTCGCTCAGCGAGCGCTGGTTGCTTTCCAGCTTCTGCCGGGCGTCGGCGTAGGCTGCATCGATCTTGTCGGCCAGGGCCTTCTGGTCCTTGCCCAGCAGGCCGCGCACGCCCTGGTTGTCGACACCGGCCCAGACGGTCTGGGCGGCGGCCAGGCTGGCCGCGAGGCTCTTGAGCGACGACTGGCTGCGCCAGGCTTCGGCCTGCAACGGCTGCGGAATGCCCTTGCTCATGCGGCCCATCGGCGTGCCGAGCTTCTTCTTCAGGGTGTCCAGGGCGGTGACCTGGGCGCGCAGCAGGTCGGCGATGGCCTCGTGCGAGTCGGCGTAGCGCTGGTTGGGGAACTTGGTCATCTGGGCGAGCATGCCGTCGGTGCTGTTCCAGTTCGTCAGGATGTCTTCGGCAAGGCTCTTCTGGTAGTCGGCGATGGCCACCAGCAGCGGGCAGTAGCGGGCTTTCTGCGCGTCGTTGGCGATTTCCGGCTTGCTGTCGAAGAGGATGTATTCGTAGGCGGACAGGCCGCGGACCACGACGCTGGACTTGGCCACGGCGGCGGCGTCCACCGGCTTGTCGCCGCTCACCAGTTGCTCGACCTGGCGGCCGACCAGGTTCTTCTTGTCCGGCCAGAACTGGACCTGCCAGGCGCGGTTGCCCTCGGCCAGCGGGCCGATCAGCAGCGGTTGCAGTTCGGCCCAGGCCTTCTGTGCGTGCAGGAAGTCGGCGCGGGCGGTGTCCAGGCTGGCCTTGCCTTCGCAGTAGGCCAGGGCGCTGACGGCCAACTGGCGGTCGGCTTCGACCCAGCGGCTGTAGGTCGGCATGATCACCTGCTTGGCGATGGCGGCGGAGGTCACCGCCTGCGGGTCTTGCGGCGAGCAGGCGCCCAGGGCGAGGGCGGCAAGGCTGGTGAACAACAGCTTGGGACGGAACATGTCCGGCTCCTTCTCTTTAGAGTGAGTTCAGGAACGCCAGCAGCGCGCTGCGCTGCGTGGCATCGAAGGTCAAGACGTGTTGCCGGGCCGCTTCTGCCTCGCCGCCATGCCAGAGCACGGCTTCGAGCAGGTTGCGTGCCCGGCCATCGTGGAGAAACTGGGTGTGGCCGCTGACGGCTTCGTTCTTGCCGATGCCCCACAGGGGCGGGGTGCGCCAGTCCTGGCCGCTGGCGGCGAATTCCGTGCGCTGGTCGGCGAGGCCCGGGCCCATGTCGTGCAGGAGCAGGTCGCTGTAGGGCCAGATGGTCTGGTTGGCCAGCTCCGGCTCGGACGCGTTGGCCGAGGTGACGAACTTCGGCACGTGACAGCCCTGGCAGCCGGCCTGGTAGAACAGGTTCTTGCCCGCCAGCACCTCGGCCGAATCGACGTCCCGGCGCAGCGGTACCGCGAGGTTGCGAGTGTAGTAGGTGATCAGGCGCAGGATGTTGTCGCTGACTTCCTGTTCGCCGTCTTCGCCTTTGCCGCTGGGGGCGTTCAGGCAGTCGACCTGGGCCGCGGTGCAGTCGTCGAACGGACGCAGGGTCGAGGTCAGGCCCATGTCGCCGGACAGGGCGTGGACGTTCTGCTGGATGATGTTCGGTTGTCCGGCCTTCCAGCCGAAGCGGCCGAGCACGGTGCGGTTCTCGGCGTCGTCCCAGACCCGGTTGGGCCGGCCGCGGATGCCGTCGCCGTTGCGATCGTCCGGGTCGGCGTTGGCCAGGATGGCGTCCTCGGGAATGGCTTCGAGCAGGCCGAGGCCGATCATCGGCGGGGCGATGCGGGCGGAGAAACGCGTGTCCGGGTGCATCGGGCCATAGCCGAGCT
This sequence comes from Paucimonas sp., assembly GCA_031253995.1. GTDB lineage: Bacteria > Pseudomonadota > Gammaproteobacteria > Pseudomonadales > Pseudomonadaceae > Aquipseudomonas. The sequence goes on from JAIRVG010000093.1 coordinate 49,723, forward strand.
GGGTGATCTGCAGTGTCGGCTTGCGCAGCTCGACGGTCGTGCCGTCCTTGAAGGCCACGGTCAGCGGTTCGTAGTCGACCCGCACCTTGCCTTCCGGGGCGACGCCGGGGATCGCCATGTCCTGCAACTGACCGCCGTAGACCGGCTCCGGGACGATGCCCATGCGCTCGATCACCTTGGCGTATTCCGGCTGGTCGGGAATCGACAGGCGCACCAGCATCGACACCGCGTTGCTGTCGCCCGGCTCTGGCGGATGGCCGCGGCCGTCGCGGACATGGCAGTTCTGGCAGGCGTTGGTGTTGAACAGCGGGCCGAGGCCGTCGCGGGCGGTGGTGGTGGAGGGGGCGATGACCCAGGGGCTGCGGAAGAAGCTGTTGCCGACGTTGAAGTCCAGGCGCCGGGCCGGGGTCAGGTTGGCCGAGGGCATCTGGTAGGCCCCGCGGTCGCCGCGGTTCACCGTGGTATCGCCACCGGCACGGGCTTCGCCCGGCTCGGCCTGGGTGAAGCGCGGGGCTTCGTCGCAGGCGGCCAGGGGCAAGGCCAGCAGGAAAGGCAGGCAAAGGCGAAGCGGCGAGGGCATTCGGGGTCCCGGACGGTGTGCGAAAAACGAGCCCGCAAGCTTAACAGGAGCGGACCGAGTGAATAAGAGGGATTTGCGTTTGCCGGATGAAATTGCTGTCAGGCTTGTGCGGGATCAATTCGTCCGCGTTGAGGCTGAAATGAAAAAGGCGACCCGAAGGTCGCCTCTCTATGTTCCGAACCTGCGCCGAATCAGAATTCGTGATCAGCGGTATCCGGGTTCAGGTCGGTGATGCCCAGCTTGCTGGCAGCCTGTTCGATCGCGCCGGTCTGCTTGACCAGCGAAGCGATGGCGTCACGCACGATCTGGTTGCCGGCAGCGTTGTCGGCAGCGATCAGCTGGTCGTAGTGCTCGCCCTTGAGCGCGTGGTCGACCATGACCTGGATTTTCGCCTCGGTGGCGGCCAGGTCGTCCTGCAGGGTCTTGTCGGTAGCCGGATCGACCTTGGCCACCAGCGACGACAGGCTCGGGCCGGTCAGCTTGCTGCCGTCGACACGGGTGTACTCGCCCAGGTAGACGTTGCGGATGCCCTTGGCGTCGTAGAAGTGCGAGTAGTGAGTGTTGTCGCTGAAGCAGTCCTGCTCGTCTTCCGGCGAGTTGGCTTCCAGGGACACCTTCATGCGCTCGCCCGCCAGTTCGCCCAGCGACAGGCTGCCCATGCCGAACAGCATCTTGCGCAGGCCGTTGGCGACCGGCTCGGCCTCCAGGCTGGCGCGGTAGTTGTCGGTGACGTTCGGCGCCCAGTTCTTGACCATTTCTTCCAGGTCGCTGACCAGCAGCTCGGTGACCGCTTTCAGGTAGGCGCGACGACGGTCGTTGTGGCCGCCGGTAGCGCCCTGGCCTTCCAGGTAGTCCGACGCCGGACGGTTGCCAGCACCTGGGCCGGTGCCGTTCAGGTCCTGGCCCCAGAGCAGGAATTCGATGGCGTGGTAGCCGGTGGCGACGTTGGCCTCGGAACCGCCCAGCTCGTTCAGGCTGGCCAGTTTCTCGGCGGTGATGTCCTTCACGTCGACCTTGTCTTCGCCCACCTGGATCTCGGTGTTGGCGATGATGTTGGCGCTGGCGCCAGGGTTGCCCAGGGCGTGCTCGTAGCTCTTGTCGACGTAGTCGATCAGGCCTTCGTCCAGCGGCCAGGCGTTCACCTGACCTTCCCAGTCGTCGATGATGGTGTTGCCGAAGCGGAACGCCTCGCTCTGCAGGTATGGAACGCGAGCGGCAGCCCAGGCGGCCTTGGCGGCTTTCAGGGTGTCGTCGTTCGGGGTGGCGAGGAAGGCGTCGATGGCGGTCTGCAGGGTTTTCGCGGTGCTCAGCGAGTCGCTGTAGGTGGCGTAGACGATCTCGGCGTAGTGCTTGACCACGGCCTGGGCGGCAGCCTCGTCAACCGCGCCGGCGGCGGCTGGCGCGGCCGGGGTGGCGGCAGCTGCCGGAGCCGGTGCCTGGGCTGGCGCGGCAGCCTTGTCCTTGTCGTCACCGCAGCCGGCGAGGGAGATGGCAATGGCCAACAGACTGGCGGTGGCCAGAGGCATACGAATCATGGCGAATTCCTGCGTCGAAGGGTTGAACAGGCGTGCAGAAGGCCACACGCGAAAAAAAGCTGCGACATAATGCGAAAGATTTGCATTTTATGTAAAGAGGCCATCACGCAAATAGTGCGGGCTTGTCGTGCGTGGACAACCGTGGTGTCGCCTCAGAGTATCGACACCTGGTTGCGCTGGGCCTGCTTGAGGAAGGCGGTGAGTTCGCGGGCCGGCAAGGGCTTGCTGTAGTGATAGCCCTGACCCTCGTGGCAGCCCTGGGCAACGATGTAGGCCTCCTGCTCCGCGGTTTCCACGCCCTCGGCGATGACCTGCATGCCGAGGCTCTTGCCAGCTGGATGATGGCCCGGACGATGGTGGCATCGTCGTCGTCTTCCAGCAGGTCCTGGACGAAGCTCTTGTCGATCTTGATCTTGTCCAGCGGCAGCGACTTCAGGTAGCTGAGGGAGGAATAGCCGGTACCGAAGTCGTCGATGGCGATCAGCGCGCCGGAGCGGCGCAGGCTCAGCAGGTGCTGGGCGGCGGTGCTGATGTCTTCCATCAGGCCGGTCTCGGTCACTTCCAGTTCCAGGCTGCGGGGCGGCAGGCGGTAGATCTGCAGGAGGTTGTTGACCACCCGCGGCAGCTCGCTGTGGTGCAGCTGCACGGTGGACAGGTTGACCGCCATGCGCAGCTCGCTGAAGCCCTGGTCGTGCCATTCGCGCAGCTGGCGGCAGGCCTGGTCGAGCACCCATTCGCCGATCACCACGATATTGCCGTTCTGCTCGGCCAGCGGGATGAACTGGTCCGGCGGGACCATGCCCAGTTCCGGGTGCTGCCAGCGCAGCAGCGCCTCGACGCCGACCACGCGCTGGTCGCGGTAGCTGATCTGCGGCTGGTAGACGAGGTACAGCTGGTTGCGCGGCAGGGCTTCGCGCAGGTCCTTTTCCAGCTCGCGGCGACGGCGCATCTCGCTGTCGACGCTGGCGATGTAGAACTGGTAGCGGTTGCGCGAGCGCGACTTGGCCAGGGTCATGGTCTGTTCGGCTTTCTGCAGCAGCTTCTCGGTGCTGTCGCCGTCTTCCGGGAACAGAGTGATGCCGATGGTGGCGCGCAGGCGGATTTCCTGGAGGTCGAGGGCGAACGGCGCTTCCAGGTCGTCGAGGATGCTCTGCGCCAGTTCCGCGGCTTCGTAAGGTTGCTCGATGTCGGCCTGGACCAGGGCGAACTGGTCGCCGCCGAGGCGGGCGAGGGCGCCGAGACGGCCACTGTGGGCCCGCAGGCGGTCGGCCAGGGCCAGCAGCAACTGGTCGCCGGCCTGGTAGCTGAACTGTTCGTTGATGCCCTTGAAGTCGTCGAGTCCGACGCAGATCACCGCCACCCGGCGCTGCAGGCGACCGGCGTCGACGAGGATCTTGTCCAGCTGTTGCTGCAACTGCTGGCGGTTCGGCAGGCCGGTGAGGAAGTCGTACTGGGCCATGCGCAGCAGGCTGTTTTCCGCCTCGTGGCGCAGGTGGGTATTGCGCTCGATCGAGGACAGCAACTGGTTGGCGGTGTTGATCCACAGGCCCAGCTCGTTTTTCTCGTGGCCCTTGAGCAGCGGCAGTTGATGCTGGCTGGGACGGTCGGGATTGATCTGGGTGAGGTGCTCGATGATCCGCGATAGCGGCTTGGTCAGCAGCCAGTGATAGACCAGGTACAGCACCAGGCCCATGGCCAGGGCGCGCAGCACACCGGAGATGAAGATGATCACCGAACTGAAGATGAAGCTTTCGCCATAGCTGGCGGTGTCGAGGGTGATGTTCAGGTCGCCGTAGTACTCGCTGTAGGCGCCGCGGCCGACCAGTTGGGTGGTGAAGGAGCGTTCCTGGCCCAGGATCGGGTCGGTCAGCCAGCGCGTGCGGGTTTCCTGCAGCGGACGGGATTTTTCCGCGAGCATGGTTTCATTGGGATGGCCGATGGAGGCCATGCGCACCGCCTGGTCCTGGAACAGGCCCTCGATGACCTGCATGCCCATTTCCCGGTCGAGGCTGTACACCGCCTGGGTCGACGGGTCGCGGAACATGTCGAGGATGCGCTGGGCATCGCTGGCCACGGCCTGACGGGTCTTGTAGGCGTCGAAGACGATCTGCGCACAGCTGAGCACCACTCCGACGATCAGCGCCGAAAGCAGGACAACCCTGAGCAACTTGACCGATAAGCTGTTCTTGAATTCCAGCTTCAATGGGGTTTCCTTAATCCATGCGCGCGGCATCATTTTGCCATCAATTATGGCAATCCACTATCGGCCTTTGAGCAGGATGTGTGTAGTGGTGTTTTTCGTTTTCCCGCTGCCTGGTCCGTCTTTTCCGGCGGACCCTTGGGCACTGTATCGGTTGACCTGTCATGGGACTTGAGTACCGCTCGACGAGTTTCCCAAGATTTTTGATGTTAGCGCGCCTTGGGCTGGCGGCAAGGCAACGGCCCCTTCCCGAGGGCGAAAAAAAACCCGGCGAGGCCGGGTTTTTTCAGGAGCGTGCGACTCAGGCAGTGAAGGTCTTGCCTTCGAACTGCTCGGCGACGAACTTCCAGTTGACCAGGTTCCAGAACGCCTCGACGTACTTCGGACGGACGTTGCGGTAGTCGATGTAGTAGGCGTGTTCCCAGACGTCGCAGGTCAGCAGCGGGGTGTCGCCGCTGGTCAGCGGGCAGCCGGCGCCGATGGTGCTGGCCAGGGCCAGGGAACCGTCAGCCTTCTTCACCAGCCAGCCCCAGCCGGAACCGAAGGTGCCGACGGAAGTCTTGGTGAACTCTTCCTTGAACTTGTCGAAGGAACCGAAGGCGGCGTTGATGGCTTCGGCCAGGGCGCCGGTCGGTTGGCCACCGGCGTTCGGGGCCAGGCAGTTCCAGTAGAAGGTGTGGTTCCAGACCTGGGCGGCGTTGTTGAAGATGCCACCCGAGGAGGTCTTGACGATCTCTTCCAGGGTCTTGCCTTCGAATTCGGTACCTGGAACCAGGTTGTTCAGGTTCACGACGTAGGTGTTGTGGTGCTTGTCGTGGTGGTATTCCAGGGTTTCCTTGGAAATGTGCGGCTGCAGGGCGTCGTGGGCGTAAGGCAGCGGCGGCAATTCAAAAGCCATGGTGAATTCTCCTAATCAGGTCTGGTGCGGTGAACGCAAGGCCGATCACGGGCGGCCGGGATGCATCGGCGAGTTTGTACTCTTTGCGACGCAGGCTCGGGATCATAGCACCGGGCCCACGTCTAAACCACGCAACAAGTGTATGGACAAGAGGTTCCAGAGCCGTTTCAGCCCGCAGATGAGTGGCCGTCAGCTGAAGATCAGTTGCGCCGCCACCGCGAACATCATCACCGCGACCATCAGGTCGAGCAGGCGCCAGGTGCTCGGCCGGGCCAGCCACGGGGCGAGCCAGGCAGCGCCCAGGGCCAGGGTGAAGAACCACAGCAGCGAGGCGCTGGCGGCCCCGGCGACATAGGCGCCGGGCACGGTTTGCTGGGCGCCGAGGGAGCCGATCAGGAGGACGGTGTCGAGGTACACGTGGGGGTTGAGCAAGGTCACCGCCAGGGCGCTGAGCAACACCGCGCGGCGCGAGCGTAGGCCCTGGCCTTCGCCTTGTTGCAGGCTTTGGCTGGAGCAGGCGCGCATCAGCGCCTTGCTGCCGTACCAAATGAGGAACACCGCACCGCCCCAGCGGGCCACGGCCAGCAGGGTCGGGTTCTGCGCCAGCACCGTGGCCAGGCCGAATACACCGAGGGCGACCAGGATCGCGTCGCACAACACGCACAAGGCGGCCACCGGCAGATGGTGTTCACGGCGCAGGCTCTGGGCGAGGACGAAGGCGTTCTGGGTGCCGATGGCCATGATCAGGCCGAAGGCGACGAGGAGGCCGTTGAGGTAGCTTTGCCACATGGGGATGACTCCGGACAGCAGATCGTTGGATGGCGCGGACTTCAATTCTGGGGAAATGAGGTTTATAAGAAAAACAAATAGGCTTCATCCCGCATTAGGAAAAGTGATGTTCGACTACAAACTGCTCTCAGCCCTCGCCGCCGTCATCGAACAGGCCGGCTTCGAGCGTGCCGCGCAACTGCTCGGGCTGTCGCAGTCGGCGATTTCCCAGCGCATCAAGCTGCTCGAAGCGCGTGTCGGCCAGCCGGTGCTGGTGCGCGCCACGCCGCCCACCCCCACCGAGATCGGCCGGCGCCTGCTCAACCATGTGCAGCAGGTGCGCCTGCTCGAACGCGACCTGCAGGGCCAGGTCCCGGCGCTGGACGAGGAGGGCCTGCCCGAACGCCTGCGGATCGCCCTCAACGCCGACAGCCTGGCGACCTGGTGGGCCAAGGCGGTGCAGGCGTTCTGCGCCGAGACCCAGGTACTCCTGGACCTGGTGGTGGAAGACCAGGAAGTCGGCCTCAAGCGCATGCGTGCCGGCGAAGTGGCCGGCTGCCTGTGTGCCAGCGAACGCCCGGTGGCCGGGGCACGCAGCGTGCTGCTCGGGGCCATGCGCTATCGTGCGCTGGCCAGCCCGGCGTTCATGGCCCGGCATTTTGCCGACGGCGTCGAGCCACAGCGGCTGGCGCGTACCCCGGCCATCGTCTTCGGACCGGACGACTTCCTGCAGCACCGCTACCTCGCTTCATTAGGCATCAGCGATGGATTCCTGCATCATCTGTGTCCTTCATCCGAAGGCTTCCTGCGCCTGACCGAAGCCGGCCTGGGCTGGGGCCTGGTGCCGGAGCTGCAGGCCCGCGAGCAACTGGCGAGCGGGCGCCTGGTGGAAATCGTCCCGGAGCGGCCCATCGACGTGCCGTTGTACTGGCATCACTGGCGCAATGGCGGGCAATTGCTCGGCCAGCTCACCGATCATCTGCGGCGCAGTGCCGGCCAATGGCTGGTGCCGTGGGACGCCTCGGCGGCGTCTGCACCCTCGGGAAAAAAATAGTTAGCGGAGTGCTTCATGGGAATACTGGTCACCGGCGCAAGCGGCTTCATCGGCGGGCGTTTCGCACGCTTTGCCCTGGAGCAGGGCCTGGAGGTACGGGTCAACGGCCGCCGGCCCGAGGGCGTCGAGCATCTGGTGCGGCGCGGCGCGCAGTTCATTCCCGGCGACCTGGGCGACCCGGAAGTGGCGCGGCGCCTGTGCCAGGGCATCGACACCGTGGTGCACTGCGCTGGCGCGGTGGGCAACTGGGGGCGTTACCAGGACTTCTACCAGGGCAACGTGGTGCTCACCGAAAACGTGGTCGAAGCCTGCCTCAAGGAACATGTGCAACGCCTGGTGCACCTGTCTTCGCCATCGATCTACTTCAACGGCCGCTCGCGCACCGGCATCACCGAGGACCAGGTGCCGCGGCGCTTCTATGACCACTACGGGGCGACCAAGCACCTGGCCGAGCAGAAAGTCTTCGGCGCCCAGGAGTTCGGCCTCGAAGTGCTGGCCCTGCGCCCGCGCTTCGTCACCGGCGCCGGTGACATGAGCATCTTCCCGCGGCTGATGCAGATGCAGCGCAAGAAGCGCCTGGCGATCATCGGCAACGGCCTGAACAAGGTCGACTTCACCAGCGTGCAGAACCTCAACGAGGCCCTGCTCAGCGCGATCAACGCCGGCCCCGAGGCGCTGGGCCAGGCCTACAACATCAGCAACGGCCAGCCGCTGCCGGTGTGGGACGTGGTCAACTACGTGATGCGGCGCATGTCGCTGCCGCCGGTCACCCGCTACCGTTCGGTCGGCCTGGCCTACACTGCCGCCACGCTCAACGAAGGGGCCTGCCTGCTCTGGCCCGGGCGTCCGCAGCCGACCCTGAGCCGCCTTGGCGTGCAGGTGATGAGCAAGGACTTCAGCCTGGACATCAGCCGCGCCCGGCACTACCTGGACTACCGCCCGCAGGTGAGCATCTGGGCCGCGCTGGATGAATTCTGCACCTGGTGGCAGGCCCAGCACGGCGGTCACTGAACCTGAATCTTCGTTCATGGTCGATGAGGGCACCGCGCCAGCGGTTTATACTGGCCCCATTTTGCTATCACCGTGGTTGAAAACTGCCCATGCGCAACGATGCTAGAGACGATTTCGATAACGTGCCCACCCTCAAGGCGGTGGAGCGCGATGATGATGACTTCGCGCCGGCCGCTCATCCGCGGACTGCGCGCAAGCGTGCCGCGAAGGCACCGATGGTCGGGCCGCTGTGGGCCTTGCTTGGTGCGTCGTTCATTGCCCTGGGCGGGGTGGCCTGGTGGAGCTTCCAGCAGATCTCGCTGATGGAGCAGCAACTGGTGGCCACCCAGGAGAGCTTTGCTCGCATCAGCGAGGAAGCGGCGGGGCGCCTGCAGGTGATTTCCGGCAAGGTCAGCGCCAGCGAGAGTTCGGCCAATACCGAGAACGAAGCGCTTAAACTCCAGGTGCGCCAGTTGCAGGCCAGCCTGAGCGAGCAGGGCAAGCAGCAGGAAGGTGTCGCCGGTCAGGCCGGGGAGCTGGGCAAGCGCCTGGAAGCGGCGATGACCCAGGTCAGCCAGCAGCAGGCGGCCAATGCCCAGTTGCAGGCGGAGTTGCAGACCCAGCTGAAGGCGGTGGCGCAGGAGTTGACTGCGCTGAAGTCGGCGCAGCTGGATGGCGGCAAGATCGACGGGCAGATCAAGGCGGTGGCCGACGAGGTGGCGGTGCTGAAGAAGGCCGGTGTGGACGGCAGCAAGATCGATGCGCAACTGAAGAGCCAGGCGGCGGCGACCCAGCGCCTGGAGCAGGACCTGATCGTGCTCAAGAGCGAGCAGGAAAACCGTCCGGTGGCCGCAGCCAGCGGTGGTGGCACGTCGACGGCGGAGTTCGATGCCTTCCGCGGGCAGATGACCCGCAACATCAATACCCTGCAGAGCCAGGTGCAGAACCTGCAGCAGCAGATCAATGCCCGCAACTGAGGCCTGACACGATCCGTGTGGGAGCGGGTTTACCCGCGATAGCGTCGGTGAATTCACTACCGCATCGCTGGCAAGCCAGCTCCCACAGGGACCGTGTCGGCCTCTCGATCACAGCCGCGGATAATCGATATAGCCCACCGGCCCCTTGCCGTGGAAGGTTTCCGGCCGTGGCGGGTTCAGCGGCGCATCCGCCGCCAGGCGCGCCGGCAGGTCCGGGTTGGCGATGAACGGAACGCCGAAGGCCACCGCATCGGCACGACCTTGCGCCAGCGCAGCATTGGCATGCTGCTTGTCGAAGCCTTCGTTGACGATGTAAGGACCACCGAACGCCGCCTTGATCTGCGTGCCGAGGCTGTCGTCCGCTTCCTTCTCCCGCGAGCAGATGAACGCGATGCCGCGCTTGCCCAGCTCCCGGGCTACATGGGTGAAGGTCTCGGCGCGGTTGGCGTCGCCCATGTCATGGGCATCGGCCCGCGGCGCCAGGTGCACGCCGACCCGCCCGGCACCCCACACCTCGATCACCGCATCGGTCACTTCCAGCAGCAGGCGCGCGCGGTTCTCCAGGGTGCCGCCGTAGCGGTCCGTGCGCTGGTTGGTGCTGCTCTGCAGGAACTGGTCGATCAGGTAGCCGTTGGCCGCATGCACCTCGACCCCGTCGAACCCGGCAGCCTTGGCGTTTTCCGCAGCCGTGCGGTAGGCGTCGACGATGTCCTCCAGCTCGGCGCTTTCCAGGGCGCGCGGCGTCGGGTAGTCGGTGATCGGCCGGACCAGGCTGACATGGCCCTTGGGCTGGATCGCGCTCGGCGCCACCGGCAGCTCGCCATTCAGGTAGCTCGGGTGGGAAATCCGCCCCACGTGCCACAGCTGCAGGACGATCCGCCCGCCAGCAGCGTGGACGGCCTTGGTCACGTTGGTCCAGCCGCGCACCTGGTCGTTGGACCAGATGCCAGGGGTGTCCGGATAGCCAACGCCCATCGGCGTCACCGAGGTGGCTTCGCTGATGATCAGGCCGGCGCTGGCGCGCTGCACGTAGTACTCGGCCATCAGCGCGTTGGGCACCCGGCCGTCGTCGGCGCGGCAGCGGGTCAGCGGGGCCATGATGATGCGGTTCGGCAGTTCGAGGTCGCCGAGGGTGATCGGATCAAACAGGGTCGTCATTGCACAAACCTCAGTGGGTTGCCGGAGCCAGTTCGGCCTTTTGGCCGCCCTGGCGGAAAGTGATGAGGGTGACGATCAGCGCCAGCACGGCCAGCGCCGCAGCAGCCAGGGGCACGCGGGTCAGGCCCAGGCCTTGCTCGATGACCACGCCGCCGACCCAGGCACCCAGGGCGTTGCCCAGGTTGAAGGCGCCGATGTTCAGGGTCGAGACCAGGTTCGGCGCGGCCTTGCCGAACATCACCACGTTGACCTGCAGGGCCGGGACCGCGGCGAAGGCGGCGGTGGCCCAGAGGAACAGGGTGATCTCGGCGGGCACCAGGGCCACGCTGGTCCAGCTCAATACGGTGGAGACCACCGCCATGGCGGCGAACACGCCCACCAGGGTCGCGCCCAGGCGGCGGTCGGCCATCTTGCCGCCGAGGATGTTGCCCAGGGTCAGGCCCAGGCCGATCAGCAGCAGGGTCCAGGTCACGCCGCGAGGCGAGACGCCGGTGACATCGCCCAGCAGCGGTGCGACGTAGGTGAACAGGGCGAACATCGAGGCCGAGAACAGCACGGTCATCGACAGCGACAGCCAGATGCCGGCGCCCTTGAGCGCGGCCAGTTCGGCGCGCATGTCGAGCTGTTCCTCGTCATGGCGCAGCGGCAGGAAGCGGATCAGGCCGATCAGGGCGACGATGCCGATGCCGGTCACGGCCCAGAAGGTCGAGCGCCAGCCGGCGACCTGGCCCAGGGCGGTGCCCAGTGGCACGCCGAGGACGTTGGCCAGGGTCAGGCCGGTGAACATCAGCGCCACGGCCGAGGCCCGGCGGTTGGCCGGCACCAGGCTGGCGGCGACCACCGAGCCGATGCCGAAGAAGGCACCGTGGCAGAGCGCCGTGACTACCCGGGCGAACATCAGCAGGTTGTAGTCGCTGGCCACCGCGCAGAGCAGGTTGCCGACGATGAACACGCCCATCAGCGAGACCAGCGCCAGCTTGCGCGGCAGGCGCGAGGTGGCCATGGCCATGAACGGCGCACCGATGGCGACGCCCAGGGCATAGCCGGTGACCAGCCAGCCGGCGCCGGGGATCGACACGCCGAGGTCGGCGGCCACGTCCGGCAGCAGGCCCATGATGACGAACTCGGTGGTGCCGATGGCGAAGGCGCTGAGCGCCAGGATCAAGAGGGAAAGGGGCATGGGATTCCTGTTCAGAGCTCTTGGCTCAATTGCGCGAGGAACGCCTGGATGGTGTCCTCGTTGCGTTTGAAGAAGTGCCACTGCCCGACCTTCTGGCTGCTGATCAGGCCGGCCCGTTGCAGGGTGGCCAGGTGCGCCGAGACGGTGGACTGCGAGAGGCCGCAACGCTGGTCGATCTGCCCCGCGCACACGCCGTTGTCGAGGCTGTGGTGCTGGTCGGGGAAGCAGGTGTGCGGGTCTTTCAGCCAGCCGAGGATGTCGCGCCGCACGGGGTGGGCGAGGGCTTTTATTATTTCGTCGAGATCAAGGGGCATGGTCGGGCTCGTGGGGTGTGTAGCGGTATATCGCGATGGGGCGAAATATAAATCGGTATTTCGCGATATACAAATATGAAAAGGTTTGGGGGGTAGAAAAAACTGATCTATGCAGGCCTGTGCCCGCGCCGAGACCGGTAAGTCCCCCGCAAATGCCTTAGACTCACACCCCATGAACTACCTGGCCCACCTCCACCTCGGCGGCTCCCGGCCCGAGCAACTGCTCGGTAGCCTCTATGGCGACTTCGTCAAGGGACCGCTCGAAGGTCGCTTCCCCCTGCCCCTGGAACAGGCGATCCGCCTGCACCGGCATATCGACACGTTCACCGACAGCCACCCCGTGGTGCTCGCCGCGCTGGCGCGCTTCCCCGCCGAGCGCCGGCGCTTCGCCGGGATCATCCTCGATGTGTTCTTCGACCACTGCCTGGCCCTGCACTGGCAGGACTATTCCAGCCAGCCCTTGCCGCAGTTCACCGCGCGGGTCTACCAGGTGCTGATGGCGGAACAGGAATTGCCGGGGCGACTGGCGCATATCGCGCCGCTGATGGCCGCGGACGACTGGCTGGGTTCGTACCGTGAGTTCGCGATCCTGGAGCAGGTCTTCAGGGGGATCGCCCGGCGCCTGTCGCGGCCGGAAGGCATGGCCGGCGCGATGGCGGAGGTGGAAGTCCTGTATCCCTTGCTGCTGGAGGACTTCCGCCAGTTCTATCCGCAACTGCAGGCCTTTGCGGCCGCAGCCTTGCAGGACCCTCAGGCCGCCTTGGCGCGACGCTGAGGCAAGACTTGCTCGGCGGTCTCGCCGAACAACGCGAGGCTCACCGCCTGCTGGGCCTGGAAGGCCAGGGCGGCACGCTCCACACCCTTGCTCGGGATGGGCTCCAGCAGATGCACCTCGACGTCGCCGCAAGGCTGGGCGAACAGGCGCATCAGGTGGGAGAGCAGGTCGTCATCACCGATGAACGGAGCGATCGGATCCGGCTGGCCATCACGCAGGTAACGCAGGGCGATGGGTTGCAGCGGCACTTCGCTGTCGATGGCGCTGGCCAGCAGGCGACCATGGAAGGTGCGCAGGCTGCGGCCATCGGTGGTGGTGCCTTCGGGGAAGATCAGCAGGGCGCAGTGCTGTTGCAGGTGCTGGCTGATCTGCCGGCGCAGCAACTGGCTGTCGCCACTGCCACGGCGGATGAACAGGGTCCCGGCCTTGTGCGCCAGCCAGCCGGCCACCGGCCAGGTGCGCACTTCGGCCTTGGACAGGAAGGACAGCGGGGCGAGCATGCCCAGCAGCGGGATGTCGGTCCACGACACATGGTTGCTGACCCACAGCATCGGTTGTTGCGGCAACTGGCCGATCACCTTGACCCGGAACGGCAGGGCGTTGATCAGGCGCTGCATGAAGATCCGCGACCAGCGCTGCCGGCGTTGTGCCGAGGCGTTGATGCCGAGGCGCTCGAACAGGCCGAACAGCGAGGCCATGCCCAGGCCCAGCAGCACCACCAGCAACACCCGGACGATGCGGGCGAACACCCGCAGGCGCTGCATCACACCGCCGCCTTGAAGTGACGGGCGTAACGCGGGCAGAGTTCGTCGCGCTTGAGCAGGATGAACACGTCGGCGACCTGGAAATCCTCGTCCCAGCACGGCTCGCCGCAGATCTTCGCGCCCAGGCGCATGTAGGCCTTGAGCAGCGGTGGCATCTGCGCGATGACGTTGCCCGGCAGGGCCAGGTTCGGCAGCGGGTTCTTCGGTTCGGCACGCAGGTGCTCGGTGCACAGGTGCTGTTCGCGCAGGCGCTGCATGATCGCGTGGGCCTGCACGCCGCCGTCCTGCATCGGGATGCTGGCGCAGCCCATCAGGTAGCTGTAGCGGCCTTCGTTGAGGATCTCCGCCAGCTCGCTCCACAGCACGGCGATGGTGCCGCCGTTGCGGTAGGCGGCATCCACGCAGGTGCGGCCGAGTTCGAGGATCGGGCCTTGCAGGTGGCCGAGGCCATGCAGGCTGAATTCTTCTTCGCTGTAGAAGCGCCCCAGGCTGCTGGCGGCGCGATGGTCGAGCAGGCGGGTGGTGGCCACCAGGCGACCGCTGTTCAGGTCGCGCACGCCGATGTGCATGCAGTGCGCGTCGTAGTCGTCCATGTCCAGGCCTTGCTCGGCTCCCTTGAGCTTGGCCTTGAATTCACCACTGAAGACACTGAAACGCAGGGCCTGGGCCTCGCGCAAGGCAGCCGGGCCCACCAGGCGTTCGGCTTGCAGACGGCGTTCAGTGCTGTTGTCGCCAGAGCGAGCGATCTGAGTCATTGCGAGTCTCCATAAGCCAGCCATGGGGTTGCGGCCGGTCGACTTTGTTGTGCAAGCTCAGACTAGGTAGACGGGGTGAAACGCCCGTGAATGTTTGGTGATGCTTGTATGACAGCCCCCGAGGAGCCTTTCATGAGCTGGCTGGAACGTCTGAATCGACCACACGCGCAACCCCTGCTGGACAACCTGGGGGACACCTGGGCCAGCCTGCTGGACCGTCTGGGCCCGGTGTCGCCGTTCGAGCTGGCGGTGCTCGGCGGCCAGGCCATGCCGACCCCGGGGCTGGCTTTCCTCGCCGGCTACCAGGCGGCGCTGCGGGTGCTCTGGCCCAGCGCGCCGGACAGCCTCGGCGCGCTGTGCGCCAGCGAGAAGCGCAGCGTGCGGCCGGCGGACATGGCGATGCGCCTGGACCTTTCGGCATTGCGCCTGGACGGCAGCAAGGATTTCGTCACCTGCGGCCCCGATGCCGACTGGCTGCTGGTAGCGGCGCGCAGCGAGGCGCCGGGGGAAGCGCCGCAGATGAGCCTGGCGGTGGTCTATCCCGGCGAGCCGGGGGTGCGGCTGGAACCGCTGCCTGCACTGCCGCTGATGCCGGAAGTGGGGCACGCCCGCCTGCACCTGGAACAGGCGCTGTGCGAGCGCCTGGCGGGGGATGGCTGGGATGCCTATGTGAAGCCGTTCCGTTCCCTCGAAGACTTGTATGTGCTGAGTGCCCTGTGTGCCTGGCTGTATGGCATCGGGCGTCGTCACGGCTGGTCGCAGGGCCTGATGCTGCGCTTGCTCGCGCTGCTGGGCGGCTGTGCCGAGGGTAGCCGGCAGAGTGCCGAGGCGTCGGCCAGTCATTTGTTGCTGGGTGGTCTGTTCGCCCAGTTCGGCGCCATGCGGAATGAGATCAACGCGGCGCTGGCGGGCACGGAAGGGCAGTGGTCGGATTTGTGGATGCGTGACCAGGGGATCCTGGAGATCGCCAGTGCGGCGCGGGCGAAGCGGCTGGAGAAGGCCTGGCTGGCAGCCGGATTGACTTGAGAGCGGTGGGCTCCCCCCTGTAGCTGGCCAATCATGTTGTCATGAACCCCTGCTAGCCTTGGCCGATCACGATCTCAGGTACAGGCCACATGCGCATCGCGGTCATCGGATTCCTGCTCTGGGCAATCATCGGCCCCGCCTCGGCCAGCGAGTCGTCGGCCCTCGCAGCCTATGCCTTCCCGCCCCGCAACGAGCAGACCCGCGAGGGCGTGCGCACCGATGCGCTGCTGGTCATCCGTGATGGCAAGGTGCTCTTCGAGCACTACGCCAGCCCCACCAACGCCGACACCCCGCACCTCACCTGGTCCATCAGCAAGAGCGTCCTGGCCACCGTCCTCGGCGTCGCCTATGGCGAAGGCCGCTTCAAGCTGGACGACCCGGCCGCGAAATTCCATCCGCCGATGCAGGCCCACCCGCAGGTGCGCCTGCAGGACCTGCTGCACTGGGCCAGCGGCCTCGACTGGCAGGAAGACTACGAGTACGCCCCGCTGAAATCCTCGGTGGTGGCGATGCTCTACACCCGCGGCCGGCAGGACATGGCCGGGTTCACCGCCGAGCACGGCGTAGCGGCGCCCCCGGGCACGCGCTTCCTCTATTCCAGCGGCGACAGCAACGTGCTGGCCGCCGCCCTGCGCCAGATGGTCGGTAGCGACGCCTACGCCGACTATCCCTGGCGCGCCCTGTTCGAGCCGCTGGGCATCCGGCACGCGGTCTGGGAGCGTGACGCCCAGGGCACTTTCGTCGGCTCTTCCTATCTCTACCTGACTGCCCGCGACCTCGCGCGTATCGGCCAGTTGATGCTCGATGACGGCCGCTGGCAGGGCCGGCAACTGTTGCCCGCCGACTGGGTGAAATTCAACCGCCAACCCTTCGACACTCCCGCCGAACCCGGCGAGGCCATGCCCGGCGGCCACTGGTGGCTCAATTCCGCGGGCGCATGGCCGGACGCGCCGACGGACACCTTCGCCGCCCTCGGCCACTGGGGCCAGGCGCTCTATGTCGTACCGCAACAGCGCCTGGTGATCGTGCGCTACGCCGATGACCGCGATGGCAGCTTCCAGCACAACACCCTGCTGCGCCATGTCCTTGCCGCATTCCCCGGAGAGCAGCCATGAAGCGACTGTTGCTGTTGATCCTCCTGGGCCTGCTGGTCTGGGGCTGGTCCGAGCGCGAAGCCTTGAGCGCCTTCCCCGGCATCCTCAGCGCCTACTCGGCCAAGGAATATTGTTCCTGCCGCTATGTGATGGGCTTCGATCCGGGTTACTGCCAGAGCTATGTGAAGCAGTGGCTGCCCCTCGGCGAGCTGCGCGACGATGCCCAGCACAAGCGGGTCTACGCCCGTGGTCTGGGCCGCGACGCCAGCGCGCAATGGCGGGGGCCGCGGGAGGGCTGCGGCTTGCTGCCGTGAGGGCGGGCGGGTAAGGTTGAGCGCCAAAGTGTTTCAGGATTTCGCATGTCCACCTCGCTCCGCCTCCTGCTCGCCGCGCTGGCGATCGTCTGCCTTCCTGCCCAGGCCAACTGGTACCTGGACAACGAGTCATCACGCCTTTCCTTCATCAGCAGCAAGAACGGCGACGTGTCCGAAGTGCACCGCTTCCTGGTGCTGCACGGCAAGGTCGACCGCAAGGGCGCGGCCGAGCTGGAAGTCGAGATGGAGTCGGTGAGCAGCGGCATCCCCCTGCGCGACGAACGCATGCGCAGGGACCTGTTCGCCGTCGACACCTTCCCCGAGGCGACCATCCGTGCCCAACTCGACCTGCGCCCGATCAACGACCTGGCCAACGGCGCCCAGCTGGAGCTGCGCCTGCCGGTCAACGTCACGCTGCACGGCAAGACCCACAGCTACAACGCGCAACTGCTGGCGACCCGCCTCGACGAACGCCGCTTCCAGGTGGTGACCCTCGAACCGCTGGTGCTGCGTGCCGAGCACTTCGACCTGGCGCCGGGCCTGGAGACCCTGCGCAAGGCGGCCGGGCTCAAGTCGATCAACCTCTCGGTGCCGGTGGGTGCGGTGCTGATCTTCACGGCGCGCTGACATGGCCGGGCCGGTCTTTCCCTGGCGTTCCGGCAACCAGTTCGAACTGCTGATCGATGGCCCGGCGTTCTTTCCGTCCATGCTCACGGCCATTGCCCGTGCCGAGTTCCAGGTCGACCTGGAGCTGTACCTGGTGGAGGCGGGCGCCTGTGCCGAAGCCATGGTCCAGGCCCTGGTCAGCGCTGCCGAGCGCGGTGTGCAGGTGCGCTGCCTGTTCGACGACTACGGCTCCCTGGCCTTCACCCTCAGCTTGCGCCAGCGCCTGCAGGCCGCCGGCGTGGAACTGCGCTGGTACAACCGCCTGCGCTGGCGCCGTGGTGTGCGCAACCTGTACCGCGACCACCGCAAGATCCTGCTGGTGGACCAGACCGTTGCCTGGGTCGGCGGGACCGGGGTTACCGACGAGTTCTGGCACCCTGGCGAGAACGCCAGCGAATGGCACGAAGTGATGGTGCAGATCCAGGGCCCGCTGGTGGCGGACTGGCAGATGCTCTTCGACCGCCAGTGGCGGGCCAACCCGCGCCGCGTGGCCTGGCGCCCGCCGACCCACTTCGGCCTGCCGCGCCTGCCCCGGGTACCGGTGAGCGGCGAAGGGCTGGGCCGGGTGGCCTACGCCGACGCCCGCCAGCACCGTGACATCCTGCAGTCCCTGGTCCGTGCGCTGAACAGCGGCCAGCGTCGCATCTGGCTGGCGACCCCGTATTTCCTGCCGACCTGGAAGGTCCGCCGCTCCCTGCGCCGGGCGGCCGCCCGCGGCATCGACGTGCGCCTGCTGCTAACCGGACCGCGCACCGACCACCCTTCGGTGCGCTATGCCGGCCATCGCTATTACCCGCGCCTGCTGCGTGCCGGGGTGAAGATCTTCGAGTTCCAGCCGTGTTTCCTGCACCTGAAGATGGTGCTGGTGGATGACTGGGTGAGTATCGGCTCGTGCAACTTCGACCACTGGAACCTGCGTTTCAATCTTGAGGCCAATGTCGAGGCCATCGACCCGGGCTTGAATCAGGCCGTGACCGAAAGCTTCGTCCGTGATTTCGCCCAGAGCACCGAGGTCAGCCTGGATGACTGGCGCGCCCGTCCCTTGTGGCGGCGTTTGCAGCAGCGCGTCTGGGGCTGGCTGGACCGGTTGGTGGTGAACCTGCTGGATCGCCGCAACTGATCTGTTACGGGGAGCGTACGGGCAATAAAAAAGCGGCGTGGATAACCACGCCGCTTTTGCCTTTCACTTGAAGCTTGCCGCTTGAAGCTTGGGGCTGTTACTTCACTTCCACCGCCAGGCTTTCGGCAATCTTGCTCTGCCAGATCGCAGGACCGGTGATGTGAACCGACTCACCCTTGCTGTCCACCGCGACGGTGACCGGCATGTCCTTGACCTCGAACTCGTAGATCGCTTCCATGCCCAGCTCGGCGAAAGCCAGGACCTTGGATTTCTTGATCGCCTGGGCCACCAGGTAGGCGGCGCCGCCGACGGCCATCAGGTACACGGCCTTGCTGTCCTTGATCGCGTCGATGGCGGTAGGGCCACGCTCGGACTTGCCGATCATGCCCAGCAGACCGGTCTGTTCGAGGATCTGGCGGGTGAACTTGTCCATGCGGGTGGCAGTGGTCGGACCGGCCGGGCCAACGACTTCCTCACGCACCGGATCCACCGGGCCGACGTAGTAGATGAAGCGGCCTTTCAGGTCCACCGGCAGCTCTTCGCCACGGTTGAGCATCTCGACCATGCGCTTGTGCGCGGCGTCGCGGCCGGTGAGCATCTTGCCGTTGAGCAGGATGGTCTCGCCCGGTTTCCAGCTCTGCACGTCTTCCGGGGTCAGGGTGTCGAGGTCGACACGGCGGGCCGACGGACCGGCTTCCCAGACGATTTCCGGGTAGGCGTCCAGCGACGGCGCTTCCAGTTCGGCCGGGCCGGAGCCGTCCAGGACGAAGTGGGCGTGACGGGTGGCGGCGCAGTTCGGGATCATGCACACCGGCAGCGAGGCGGCGTGGGTCGGGTAGTCCATGATCTTCACGTCGAGCACGGTGGTCAGGCCGCCGAGGCCCTGGGCACCTATACCCAGCTGGTTGACCTTGTCGAACAGCTCCAGGCGCAGTTCCTCGATGCGGTTCTGCGGGCCACGGGCTTTCAGTTCATGGATGTCGATGGATTCCATCAACACTTCCTTGGCCATCACCGCGGCCTTCTCGGCGGTACCGCCGATGCCGATGCCGAGCATGCCTGGTGGGCACCAGCCGGCGCCCATGGTCGGGACGGTCTTCAGCACCCAGTCGACGATCGAGTCGGACGGGTTGAGCATGGCCATCTTCGACTTGTTCTCGGAGCCGCCGCCCTTGGCCGCGACGTCCACTTCCACGGTGTTGCCCGGGACGATGGAGTAGTGGATGACCGCCGGGGTGTTGTCCTTGGTGTTTTTACGCGCACCGGCCGGGTCGGCCAGGATCGAGGCGCGCAGGACGTTGTCCGGCAGGTTGTAGGCGCGACGCACGCCTTCGTTGATCATGTCGTCGACGCTCATGGTGGCGCCGTTCCAGCTCACGTCCATGCCGACGCGGACGAACACGGTGACGATACCGGTGTCCTGGCAGATCGGGCGGTGGCCGGTGGCGCACATGCGCGAGTTGATCAGGATCTGGGCGATGGAGTCGCGCGCGGCGGGCGACTCTTCACGCAGATAGGCCTCGTGCATAGCCTGGATGAAATCGACGGGGTGGTAGTACGAAATGAATTGCAGGGCATCGGCGACGCTCTGAATCAGGTCGTCTTGCTTGATCACGGTCATGCAGCGCGCTCCTCTTAAACACGGGAACATTCAATAAGGTATTCCGACGCGGACAGGCCGAGTTGTCGAAACGACCTTTCAGAAGCGCCGCGACAAAATGTCCGACGCAAAAAAGGCGCGGCAGTATAGCGCGCCTCGGCCATTGGTACACGCGCCAGTGGTCCAACCATGGTCGGTGATCGCCCGGCATCGTTCTTGCTGTTTTCGCTTGGCCTGTCCTACAGAACATGCCTAGATTGACGTAAGAATATTTTCCGGAGATGAACCTCGATGCCCGAACTGCGTGTCGGCGACCAGCAGTGGTCGGTCGCGCCTGGCTGCAACCTGCTCGACGCGCTGAATGCGGCGGGTTGTGGCGTGCCCTACAGCTGCCGGGCGGGGAGTTGCCATGCCTGCCTGGTGCGTTGCCTGGAGGGCGAGCCGGCGGACGAGCATCCCGAGGCGCTCAAGGCCGAACAACGCGAACGCGGCTGGCGGCTGGCCTGTCAGTGCCGGGTGGACGCGGACCTGCGCGTGGCGCTGTTCGACCCGCGCCAGGATGGCCAGCCGGCACGGGTGGTGGCGGCGGACTGGCTGGGTGGCGAGGTGCTGCGCCTGCGTGTGCAGGCGTTGAATGGCCTGCGCTACCAGGCGGGGCAGCACCTGGTGCTGTGGAATGCCGAGGGCGTGGCGCGGCCGTACTCGCTGGCGAGCGTGCCGGGAGAGGATCCGTGGCTGGAGTTCCACATCGATTGCCGGCAGCCGGGGGCGTTCTGTACCCCGGCACGGCAGCTCACGGTTGGGGCGGAGTTGCGCCTTGGCGAACTGCGTGCCGGCGCCTTGCAGTACGACCCGGAGTGGCAGGATCGGCCGCTCTGGTTGCTGGCGGCGGGCACCGGGCTGGCGCCGTTGTGGGGCATTCTGCGGGAGGCGTTGAGGCAGGGGCATCGGGGACCGATTCGGCTGCTGCACCTGGCGCGGGACAGTGTGGGGCATTACCTGGCGGATGAGCTGGGGGAGTGGGCGGCGCGTTATCCGCAGGTGCAGGTGGAGCTGGTGACGCCGGCTGAATTGCCGGCGGCGCTGGCGGCGTTGCGGGTGCAGTCGCGGCAGACGGTGGCGCTGGTGTGCGGGGCGCCGGGGAGTGTCGAGGAGTTTTCGCGACGGTTGTTCCTGGCGGGGGTGCCGAGGAACCAGGTGTATTCCGATCTGTTCGTAGGGCATGCCTAGATCATGAAAGCGATCGCGGACCTTGTGGGAGCGGGTTCACCCGCTCCCACAAGGTCCCTGCTAAATCAATGAGTCATGTGGTGCGCTTACGGCCTGCCAGTCAGGCAGCGCAGCACGAATCCCCGGGAATCAACGTCGCCGCTCCCCACGTCGACGCCACCGACCAGTGCATTGCCATCCTCCTGCAGCGCCAGGCCGCCCTCGATTTCCACGCCGTTTGCCATGGGCACGTTGGCCCAGCCCTGACCCCCGGCGAATCCGCTGTCGATCCGACCATCCGCAAGGAAGCGGCCGACAACGACGTCGGCATCGGGAGACGCGTACAAACCCAGGGTGACCAGCGCGTTGCTGGCGGAATCGATGGCGACGTGGCTCCACCAGCCGCCGACCCCGGCGAAATCCGTCGAGCCGGGGAAGAATCCGGGCAGGTCCGCTCCCGTCTCGTCGAACCCATGCACCATGGCCAGTTGTTGCGAGCGACCGGTCGAGCCGACACAGATGATCTCGTGGCCATCGCGAAGCGCCAGGCCGTTGAAACGCCCCTCGATATCCCTGAGTACCGCATGGCCACCGTCGCCGAACGAAGGGTCTTCCTGGCCGTCGGCGGTCAGGCGCATGACGCAGGGGCGGCTGACGCCTTCGAGGATCTCGCCGCAGATGAGCAAGCGATCACTGCCGGCGTCATGGAGCAGGGCGGTGGCGCGGATCGGCGCGCCGCTCGGCGAGGTCATGTACTTGATTCCGTTGCCGTTGAAGGTGGTGTCGAGGCTGCCGTCGACGTTGATCCTGACGACGATACCGGTGCCCACGGGGTAGTTGATGACCAGGTAGATCCGCTCACCGCCGGACTCCCGAGGGCGGCGGTCCTGGCCGGCGATGAGGGCCATCCGGGCCTGCGCGGGACCGGCGTCCCCGGTGTGCAATCCGTGCAGGATCATGTGCCCGCTGTCACCGAAGGTATTGTCGGGCCGGCCGCGTTCGTTGAAGCGGACGAGGGCGGGAATGTCCTTGCGGCGGCTGCCGTACCGCTCGGTGTGCAGGGCGAGCATCAGCAACTTGCCGTCGACCAGCGGCAGCAGCCCGGTACCCACCGCACGGTGCCCGGGGATGAACTGGCCGTCGTAGGCACCCTCCGCACCCCATGTGGGATCGAGTTCGCCCTGGTCGGTCAGGCGAAAGCAGGTGTACCGCTTGGGCGTGGACGCCCCGCAGCAGAAGGCACCTCCCGGGACTGCCGTGATCGCGTGGACCCAGGCGGCGCTGGCGCGCAGGCGGGCGAACCCGTCCTGGCCATAGGAGGGGTCGAGAATGTTGGATTGGCGTGGGTTCATGAGGGGGCACTCCGACGAGGGTTGGTCAGGAACTGCTCGCTGACCTTCGCAAGGAATGCGCGACCGAACTACTGGCAGAAATATCAGAGAAACGATTCATCTGGCTCTCGTCTGTCGTCCCGCCCATGAAAAAGCCCCGCCATTTGCATGGCGGGGCCCGGGTGTCGCGAGAGGCGATCAGACCAGCGGATCACCGACGTGCAGGATCTTCATGCCATTGGTGCCACCGATGGTGTGGTAGCTGTCGCCCTTGGTCAGGATGACCCAGTCGCCCTGCTCGACCACGCCGCGTTTCAGCAACTCGTCGACCGCCGCCTGGCTGACCTGCTCCGGTGGCAGCGCCGCCGGGTCGAACGGCACGGTGTAGACGCCGCGGAACATGGCCACGCGGGCCTGGGTCTCGCGGTGCGGGGAGAAGGCGAAGATCGGGATCGAGGAACGGATCCGCGACATGATCAGCGGGGTGTAGCCACTCTCGGTCAGGGCGATGATCGCCTTCACGCCCGGGAAGTGGTTGGCGGTGTACATGGCGGCCAGCGCGATGCTTTCGTCGCAACGGCTGAACTGGGTGCCCATGCGGTGGCTGGAGGTCTTGCTGGTGGGGTGCTTTTCCGCGCCCAGGCAGATCCGCGCCATGGCCTGCACCGCTTCCAGCGGGTAGGCACCGGCAGCACTTTCCGCCGACAGCATGACGGCGTCGGTGTAGTCCAGCACGGCGTTGGACACGTCGGATACTTCCGCGCGGGTCGGCATCGGGTTCTGGATCATCGACTCCATCATCTGGGTCGCGACGATCACCGCCTTGTTGTGGCGACGGGCGTGCAGGATGATCTTCTTCTGGATGCCCACCAGCTCGGCATCGCCGATTTCCACGCCGAGGTCGCCACGGGCAACCATCACCGCGTCACTGGCGCGGATCAGGCCGTCGAGGGTCTCGTCGTCGGCCACGGCTTCGGCGCGCTCGATCTTGGACACCAGCCAGGCGGTGCCGCCGGCTTCGTCGCGCAGGCGACGGGCGTATTCCATGTCGCTGGCGTCACGCGGGAAGGACACGGCCAGGTAGTCCAGGTCCATTTCCGCGGCCAGCTTGATGTCGGCCTTGTCTTTTTCGGTCAGGGCCGGCGCGGTCAGGCCGCCACCCTTGCGGTTGATGCCCTTGTGGTCGGACAGCGGGCCGCCGATCAGCACCACGCAATGCAGCGAATCATCGGTGGCGGTCTCGACGCGCATCACCACGCGGCCGTCGTCGAGCAGCAGTTCGTCACCGACGCCGCAGTCCTTGACCAGGTCCGGGTAGTCGATGCCGACGATCTCCTGGGTACCGTCGGTCAGCGGGTGGGCGGTGGAGAAGGTGAAGCGGTCACCGACCTTCAGTTCGATACGCTTGTTGGTGAACTTGGCGATGCGGATCTTCGGACCCTGCAGGTCGCCCAGCAGTGCCACGTGACGGCCGTGGCGCGCGGCGATTTCGCGGATCAGGCGGGCACGAGCCTTGTGCTCGTCCGGAGTGCCGTGGGAGAAGTTCAGGCGGGCGACATCCAGGCCGGCGAGGATCAGCTGTTCGATCACTTCCGGTGAATTGCTGGCGGGGCCGAGGGTGGCGACGATTTTGGTACGGCGGATGGTCATGCACAGACTCCTGCAGTTAAGCGCTGCGAAAGGCTACCCCGGAAACAGGCTGTAGTCATTGTTCCTTTGCACTACCTTGGGAGTAGGACAGGGGGCATTTGAACGGTCAGCTACAAGCTACAAGTCGCAAGCTACAAGAAGAGGTGCATCGCGTATCATCTTGCGCTTTGCAACCTGTAGCTTGCAGCTGAAGAAATCCGGTCAGGCGCCGATACAGTGCCTACCAAAGGAGAGTCCCTATGCGTGCCCTGATTGTCTTGGCCCTGGCGACCAGTGTCGTCGGCTGCACCCGCTGGTCCATGGACCACCATCTGAACAATGCCTACCGCGCCTACGATCGCGGCGATTGCGAGCGGGTCACCCTGGAGCTGTCGCAGGTCGATCGCACCAGCCGCGCCCGCCCGTTCATCTGGCCGGAAGCGGCGCTGCTGCGCGGGCAATGCCTGGAGCGGCAGAAGCTGTTCGTCGATGCCGCGCAGACCTATCAATTCATCATCCAGCAGTACCCCCGGAACGAGTACGCCTACCGTGCTCGCGCCCGCCTGCAAACCCTTGAGCAGCTTGGGCATTACCGCCAGGGCGAGGAGGCGGTCGCCCGTCCTGCACCACTGGCGCCGCTGCGCTGATTGACCGCCGGGGCAATTTTCCGCTGGAAGCATTGCCCCGGTGTGCGCTAATCTGAATGCAACAGAGTGTGTACAAAGAGCGTGCACCTGTACAAGACGGCACTAGCGCGACCCTGCTCTAAGGGTTATCCATTGCGATCCATTGCCATGTATAACGAGCGCCGAATCGAGCGTCACCTGCTCCCTTGTTTCCTCAAGGTCTACAACCGCTTCACTGATCGTCCCCTCGGTTACCTGGGCAACGCATCGGAAGACGGCCTGATGTTGATCAGCACCCTGCCTTTGCTGGTCGGACCCGACTTCGAATTGCAGCTGCGCATTCCCGCCCAGGACGGTACCTGGGAGCGCGTCAGTCTTACCGCCAGCTGCCTGTGGTGCCACGAGGACGAAAGTCCCGGCTTCTACGACTCCGGCTTCATGCTGTTGCAGGCGCCGCGGGAGTACGACCAGTTGGTGAATGACTTGCGCACCTACTTCAGTTTCCGACCGTTGCCCACATCGGCATGAGGTAGACTCCGGCGATTTCATCGTTCAGGACGACGCCCGCCGTGAGCACCAGCATTTTCTGGCACGACTACGAAACCACCGGCATCAATCCGCGCTGCGACCGGCCTTTGCAGGTCGCTGGCGTGCGCACCGATGCGGACCTCAACGAGATCGAAGCGCCGGTCAACCTGTTCTGCCAGCCCAGCGACGATATCCTGCCGCACCCGGCTGCCTGCCTGATTACCGGGATCAGCCCGGCCCAGCTGGCCCGGGACGGGCTGGCCGAGGCCGACTTCATGACCCGGGTGCACGCCGAGCTGGCGCGCCCCGGCACCTGCGGCGCGGGCTACAACACCCTGCGCTTCGACGACGAAGTGACCCGCTACAGCCTGTACCGCAACTTCTTCGACCCCTACGCCCGCGAATGGCAGGGCGGTAACAGCCGCTGGGACCTGATCGACACCGTTCGCACCGCCTACGCGCTGCGCCCCGAGGGCATCCAGTGGCCGCGGGTGGACGGGCAGGTCAGCCTGCGCCTGGAGCTACTCAGCGCGGCCAACGGCATCCACCATGGCCAGGCCCACGAGGCGCTGTCCGATGTTCGCGCCACCATCGCCCTGGCTCGCCTGATTCGCGAGAAACAACCAAGGCTGTATGAGTGGTTGTTCGAGTTGCGCAGTAAACAGAAAGTCCTCGACCAGGTTCGCTTGTTGCAGCCCCTGGTGCATATTTCCGGACGCTTCTCGGCGGCGCGTAATTATCTTGGGGTAGTGCTGCCGTTGGGCTGGCACCCGAGCAATCGCAATGGCCTGATTGTTTGCGACCTGCACCAGGATATTGCACCGTTGCTGACAGAAGATTCTGAAGTATTGCGTCAGCGGTTATACACGCGCCGCGAGGAAATGCCCGAAGGGCAATTGCCGGTTCCCTTGAAGTTGCTGCACATCAACCGTTGCCCGGTGGTGGCACCATTGGCGGTGTTGCGCAAGGAAGATCAGCAGCGACTGGGTCTGGACATGTCCGAGTTGCTGCGCCGGGGAGATCAGATGATCGCGGCCCGCGAGCAGTGGGAAGACAAATTGGCGTCAATTTATTCGGGCTCCGATTTTGTTGCCAGCGAAGACCCGGAACAGCAACTGTATGACGGCTTTTTCGGTGACCGCGACCGGCGTATGTGCGAGCAAGTGAGACTGGCCGATCCGCAGCAATTGGCAACGGGGCGCTGGATGTTCGATGACCCCCGCCTGACGGACTTGTTGTTCCGATATAGGGCTCGGAACTTTCCGGCGAGCCTCACTGAAATGGAGCAAGTGCAGTGGCGAACATTCTGCCAACAGCGCCTGACTGATGAAGCGATGGGGGCGCCGCATACCCTGGCAGCCTTCGAGGATGCCCTGGCACAGGCCATGGCGGGGGCCGAGGGTGCGCAGCGGGGGCTGCTGGAGGAGTGGCGCCTGCATGCCGCGCAATTGCGTCAGCGTCTGGGCCTGCAACAAATGTAAAGATTGTTTAATAAAAAACGCCGGCAAATGCCGGCGTTTTTTTGATATGGGCGCAAATTAATCCAGCAGGGTAGCCCAGCCTTCAACCACGTCGCCGCCCCACTTGGCTTTCCACTCTTTCAGAGTCTTGTGGTTGCCACCTTTGGTTTCGATGACTTCGCCGTTGTGCGGGTTCTTGTATTGCTTGACCTTGCGCGCGCGCTTGGTGCCGGTAGTCTTGACCGGTGCGCCGCGTTGGATCTTGTTCAGTTTGGCATCCGGATCCAGCAGGGAAATGATGTCTTTCAGCGATTTGCCGTAGGTGCCCATCAGCTCGCGCAGCTTCTTTTCGAACTCCAGTTCTTTCTGCAGCTTGTCGTCGGCGGACAGACTCTGCAGGCGGGCTTGCAGTTCTTTGATGGCTTCTTCGGTAGCGCGATATTCGTTGATCAGGGACATGAGACGTTCCTTGCAAATTGGGAGTTCGGGATAACAGTGCGGCAATAATAGTCAGACTATTTGCTCAAGTAAACATTCAAGTGCCGTGCTCTTTCAATGTTTTATTCCCGGTCTGGATTGTGCGGCGGGTACTTTACAACTGCACATAGGCAAAATTCGCAACTATTCAAACGATCTCCCGCCGCCGCGGCTAGCGTTGTCGGTAGTCGTCCCGCGCGGCGGGGCGGCTCCCGGTTGTCACGCGGCTACTGTAGTTTTGCCGGGCAATCGTTAGAATGTGCGCCTTTTTGCGAAGTTCTGGAGCTCCCCTGCATGCGTACCTATCGGCTGGTGATCGCCTGCCCCGACCGTGTTGGCATCGTCGCCAAGGTCAGTAATTTCCTGGCCGCCCACAACGGCTGGATCACCGAAGCGAGCCACCACTCCGATGACCTGAGCGGCTGGTTCTTCATGCGTCACGAAATCCGTGCCGATACCCTGCCATTCGGCATCGAAGCCTTCCGCGAGGCGTTCGCGCCGATCGCCGAAGAGTTTTCCATGACCTGGCGGATCACCGACACCGACCAGAAGAAGCGCGTCGTGCTGATGGCCAGCCGCGAGTCGCACTGTCTGGCCGACCTGCTGCACCGCTGGCACAGCAACGAGCTGGACTGCGACATCCCGTGCGTGATCTCCAACCACGACGACCTGCGCAGCATGGTGGAGTGGCACGGCATCCCGTTCTTCCATGTCCCGGTCGATCCGAAGGACAAGCAGCCGGCCTTCGCCGAGGTCTCGCGCCTGGTCAAGGAACACGGCGCCGATGTGATCGTGCTGGCGCGCTACATGCAGATCCTGCCGCCGCAGCTGTGCGAGGAATACGCCCACCAGGTGATCAACATCCACCACAGCTTCCTGCCGTCCTTCGTCGGCGCCAAGCCGTACCACCAGGCTTCGCTGCGTGGCGTGAAACTGATCGGCGCGACCTGCCACTACGTTACCGAAGAGCTGGACGCCGGTCCCATCATCGAGCAGGACGTGGTCCGCGTCAGCCACAGCGACAGCATCGAGGACATGGTGCGTTTCGGTCGTGATGTCGAGAAGATGGTCCTGGCCCGCGGCCTGCGCTATCACCTCGAAGATCGCGTGCTGGTGCATGGCAACAAGACCGTGGTCTTCAACTGAGCCGAGGGGCGGTGGGATGAGCGATCCACTCGACAAAGCCACCGCCAGTCCCCCGCCCACCCTGGGCGAGGGATGCCTCAGCCGTTACGATCCGGACGCCCTGGACAGCGAGGATGGCACCGATTTCCCCGGTGCCGCCGAGCTGTGGCAGGCGCAGCTAGCGGCGAGCGGCGATCCGCTCCAGCAAGGGCTTGCCGAGCAGGCAGAGAAACACCGGCCCGCCGGCGACCAGGTAGAAGTAGTAGGTCACCACCCGCCAGACCAGCACCGCGGCCGCCGCAGTTGACTTGCCCACCATGGGCGTGAGCAGCGCCGCCGAGGTCAGCTCCGCCGCCCCCGCACCTCCCGGCAGCAGGCTGAACTGCCCGGCACTCAGCGACAGCACTTGCACCAGGAAACTGGAAATCCACTGCAGGTTGCCGCCCAATCCCAGCAACACCAGGTACAGCACGCTGTAGCGCAGCGCCCAGTGCAGGCAGGTCAGGCCGAACACCAGGGCGAGGATGCGCCGTGGCAGGCGCAGGGTCGTCTGGAACGCATGGAAGAAATGCAACAGCCGTCGCGCCCAGCGTCGCCGTTTCGTCCCTCGCACACCCAGGCGTTTCAGCAACCGGCCATTCCAGCGCATCAACCCGCGACGCCAGCGCAGCAGCGCCACGGCCAGGCCGAGCACGCCGATCATCAGCACGGCGGTTCCGACCAGCAGGCCTTCCAGGCTGCGCCCGAGCCGGTGGAACAGGGTGTAGATGACGATGCCCAGCACCGCGCAGAGAAAGAACAACAGGTCGTTCAACTGGTCCATGGCGAACACCGCGCCGCTGTGGGCGGGCCTTACGCGGTCGCGGGACAGCAGGGCCATCAGGGTCAGCGGGCCGCCGCTGCCGCCGGGGGTGGTGCAGATGGCGAACTCGGTGGCCATGATCACCCCGAGGCTGCGCAGGCGCCCGATCCTTTCGCCCTGGCTGCCCAGCAGCAGGCGCAGGCGCAGGGCGTTGATGCCCCAGCAGCAGACGATCATGGCGAACAGCGCCAGCAACAGGCCTGGCGGAAAACTGCGCAGCCGCGGCAGCAGGTCGCTGCCGCCGAGCAGGGCCGGTACCAGCGCCGCCATCAGCAAGGCCGCCAGCAGCCAGCCGAGGCGGTTCATGGGCCGGGCCGGCTGGCCAGCCAGGCCAGCTTGGTCATGGGGATGCGCCCGTCGGCCAGCAGGCGCTGCAAGGTTTCCAGCCAGTAGTGGCGGGAGAAGCCATGGCGCATATCGACCGGGTGCAGGCCCAGGCGGATGGTGCTGGCCTCCCGCATGCGCCGTTCCCGCATGCTGCTGACCACCCGCGACAGGCCGCGTCGCCAGGCACTGCGGGCGCTCCAGACCAGGCCGGGGGCGTCGATCCGGTTGAAGTCCGGCAGGCGATAGAGGTGCTGCGGATCGCTGGTGTAGTGCAGGGGCAACTGGCGCAAGGCCTGGCGCGTGCCCTCGCTCATCAGCCAGGCCGGGGCGACGAAGCCGCTCAGCGGCCAGTCCATGCGCTGGAACAGCTCGATGCCGTCGCCCAGGCGCTGCAACGCCTGTTGCTGGCTGAGGCCGTAGAACTCGCCTTCCCAGGTGTAGACGCGGCGCATGAAATACTCGCCGGGGCTGCGTGGCGCGGGGCCATCGTCGGCATGGTAATAACCGTGCAGCGCCAGTTCGTCGCCGCGTACCAGGCGCCGGTCCATGGCGCGGCGAAAGTCGCTGTCCCGCGCCACGGCGTTGCGGTGGTGAAAGTCCGGTACCACCAGCATGGTCATGGGGATGTGCCCGAGGGCGTCCACTGCCTCGACGAACGGTTGGTAGTCCGGCCAGGTTTCCGGGGCGACGTCATGCAGCACCAGCAGCACGCTGCGACCGGCGCTGGGACAGGCGTACGGCTCAGGCACGGGCGCGTACCGGCAGGTCGCTGTAGCCGAGCACGGCGTGATAGTGATCTAGCAGGCCGCTGACCACGCTGTCCCAGCTGTAGTGCTGCTCGACATGTCGGCGCGCCTGCTGGCCGAGGCGTTCGGTGCCGCGCTCGAAGATTTCCCGTGCCGCCGTGGCCATGGTCGCGCCGTCCCCTGGCTGGCACAACTGGCCGCAGGCCGGGTCGACGATCTCGCTGAACGCCCCGGCCGCCACTGCCACCACGGGGGTGGCGCTGGCCATGGCTTCGAGGATCACCAGGCCGAAGGTCTCCTGGTCGCCGGCGTGTACCAGCAGGTCGGCGCTGGCCAGCAGGCGCGCGACTTCATGGGCCGGGCGGAATTCGCCGAACACCGTGACGTTGTCCGGCACATTGGCCGGCATGTGCGAGCCCACCAGCAGCAGGTGGTAGGGCTTGCCCAGGCGCTGGATGCAGTCCAGCAGCACCGGCAGGTTCTTTTCCCGCGAGCCGCGGCCGGCGAACACCAGCAGGCGTGTGTTATCGGCCAGGCCCAGTTCGGCGCGCAGGTTCGGGTCGCGGCGCTCGGGGTGGAAGGTCTGCAGGTCGACGCCAAGGCGTTGCACATGGACGTTGGCGACACCCAGGCCGCGCAGCTTGTTGGCCATCACCAGGCTCGGCGCCAGGACCCGGTCGAAGTTGCCGTAGAGCTTGCTGACATAGGCCTCCACGTTCGGCGTGAACCAGTTGCCCATGCGATTGCTGACCAGCAGCGGCAGGTCGGAGTGATAGAAGCCGATCACCGGCACGTCGAGGCGACGCCGTGCGCCGAGGGCGGCCCAGGCGGTGAGGTAGGGATCGCCGACCTCGATCAGGTCGGGTTGCAGCTCGTGCAGCACATTGCACCAGGGCGCCAGGCGCAGCGGGAAACGGTAGCCGTTGCCGAAGGGCAGGGGTGGTGCCGGCACTTCATGGATTCCATTCTCGTGACGGGCGACAGGACCCGGGATCAGCAGGCTGTGGCGGACATTGGGCGCGAGGCCGAGGCGGCGGTGTTTGGCATCAAGGTAGGTACGCACACCGCCGCTGGCGGGGGCGTAGAACATGGTGATGTCGGCGATATGCACGATCAGCATCCCTCCGGGATCGTCTTTTGGACAGTCACGCGGCGTTCTGCGGCCGCGGTGACGCGCCTTAAGGTTGACCTACGGAAAGAATGGTTTGTTCGATTTGTAACCGGGTGAGAGCCAGGCCGTCCCTGCTAAATCGGTGATTCATGTGGACCCTGCGGGAGCGAGCAAGCTCGCTCCCGCAGGTGGGGAAGAATGGATCAGATACGGAAGCTGCCGACCAGGTGCTTCAGGCGGCCGGCCTGTTCCTCCAGGTCCGCGCAGGCGCGCAGGGTCGATTGCAGGTTCTCGACGCCTTCCTGGTTGAGCATGTTGATTTCGTTGATGTCCATGTTGATCGAGTCGACCACGGCGGTCTGTTCCTCGGTGGCGGTGGCCACCGACTGGTTCATGCCGTCGATCTCGCCGATACGCTGGGTCACGCTGTTCAGGCGCTCGCCGGCCTGGTTGGCGATGTTCACGCTGTCGTGGCTGTGGCGCTGGCTCTGGCCCATGGTTTCCACCGATTCGCGGGCACCGACCTGCAACTCCTCGATCATGTT
Organism: Paucimonas sp.; assembly: GCA_031253995.1. GTDB lineage: Bacteria > Pseudomonadota > Gammaproteobacteria > Pseudomonadales > Pseudomonadaceae > Aquipseudomonas. The sequence continues at coordinate 81,467 of JAIRVG010000093.1, forward strand.
CTGCACCTGCTGCGCCGACTCCTGGGTACGGTGCGCCAGGTTGCGCACCTCATCGGCGACCACGGCGAAGCCACGACCGGCTTCACCGGCACGGGCTGCCTCGATGGCGGCGTTCAGCGCCAGCAGGTTGGTCTGCTGGGAAATGCTGGTGATCACTTCGAGGATCTGACCGATATTCACGGTCTTGCTGTTCAGCGTCTCGATATGGGTGCTGGAGGTGGAAATCATGTCCGACAGGCGATTCATCGCCTGGATGCTGCGGTCCACCACCTGCTGGCCTTCCTCCGCCAGATGGCGCGCCGAACTGGCCTGTTGCGAGGCCTGTGCGGCGTTGTGGGCGATTTCCTGGGCGGCGGCGCCAAGCTGGTTGATCGCCGCGGCCACGCTGTTGGTGCGGTTGCTCTGCTCGTCGGAGTTGACCATCGACGAGTTCGAGGCACTGACCACCCGCAGGGCCACTTCGTTGACGTGCTCGGTGGCCGAGGCCACTTCGCGGATCGACTCGTGGATACGCCCGACGAAGTGGTTGAAGGCCTTGCCGAGCATGCCGAATTCGTCGTGGTTGTGGATGTTCAGGCGGCGGGTCAGGTCGCCTTCACCCTGGGCAATGCCTTCCATCGCCCGGATCATGGTGTGCAGCGGACGCAGCAGCACGTTGATCAGCAGGCCCAGCAGGCCGATGATGATGGCAACGGCAATCACCGTGGCAATCACCGCCGAAGTGCGGAACTTGCTCAGCATCGAGTAGGCTTTGTCCTTGTCTACTGCCAGGCCGATATACCAGTTGGCCGACGGCAGGCCTTTCACCGGGGTGAAGCTGAGGATGGTCGGCTTGCCGTCCATTTCCACTTCCAGCGGTTTCTTGTCCAGGCGCGGGGTGTTGTTCGGGAACAACTCACCCATGCCCTTCATGGTCAGGTCCTTGTTCGGGTGCACGAGGATCTTGCCCTGGTCGTTGACCAGGAAGGCGTAGCCCATGCCGCCGAAGTTCAGCGAGTTGATGATCTCCACCAGGCCGTCGAGGGCCAGGTCGCCGCCCACCACGCCGACTTGCTGGGACACCGGGGTGACGATGGAAATCACCATCTTGCCGGTACTCATGTCGATGTAGGGTTCGGTCAGGATGGTCTTGCCGGCAGCCAGGCCGTCCTTGTACCAGGGGCGTACGCGCGGGTCATAGCCATCGGGCATCTTCATCTGCGGGCGAATGGTGAAGTCGCCGTTCGGGTGGCCCAGATAGATAGTGAGGAAACTTGAAGTCAGGGCTTTCTGGCCCAGCAGGTTGCCGACGTTTTGCGGATCGGCGGCAATGTTCTGCACGGCGTTTTCCACCAGCAGGATGCGGCCGTCGAAGAGGTTCTTGATATTGGTCGCAGTGGTGTCGCCCATCTCGCCGAGATAGTTCTCCAGGTTTTCCCGGATGGCATTACGCTGCAAGTAATCGTTGTACAAAGTGAACAGGCTGAACGCGAGCATCACGATCAGTGAAGCGGCCAACAAGATCTTGTGGCTGAAACGGAGATTTTTATTCATGGCATGTTGGGTCCGCTAAGGTCTTGAATATCCGGGTAGTGCGCACGGAGTCGCTGATGAGAGCAAAGTGAGTCCCATGTCCTTGTCGGGGATGTCCTGCTTTTTGAGCGATCAATCACACTTTGCTATCGGCTGGTTCTTACAAAAGCTTTAAATGGAGGATGAAAAAACATGGCGGATTCCTCGCAATTCGTTCTCGGCGGCGACCTGGGTGGGCAACCGGTGTCCCAGGCCCTGCGCCTGGCCAATCGCCATGGCCTGGTGGCCGGCGCCACCGGCACTGGCAAGACCGTCACCCTGCAACACCTCGCCGAGGCTTTCAGTGACGCCGGGGTGGCGGTGTTCGCCGCCGACGTCAAGGGTGACCTGTGCGGACTGGGCGCGGCGGGCAACCCCCAGGGCAAGGTGGCCGAGCGCATTGCCGGGATGCCCTGGCTGAATCATCGTCCCCAGGCTTATCCGGTGACCTTGTGGGATATCCATGGTCAATCCGGCCATCCGCTGCGCACCACCCTGAGCGAAATGGGCCCGCTGTTGCTGGGCAACCTGCTGGAACTGAACGACAGCCAGCAGGCCGCGCTGTATGCGGCGTTCAAGGTGGCCGACCGCGAAGGCCTGCTGCTCCTGGATATCAAGGACCTCAAGGCGCTGCTCGGGCACCTCAAGGACAACCCTCAGCTGCTCGGCGAGGACAGCGCGCTGATGACCAGCGGCTCGACCCAGGCCCTGCTGCGGCGCCTGGCGACCCTGGAGCAGCAGGGTGCCGAAGCCCTGTTCGGCGAGCCGGCGCTGCAATTGCAGGACCTGCTGCAACCGGCGGCGGACGGGCGCGGGCGTATCCACCTGCTGGATGCCAGCCGGCTGATCCATGAGTCGCCGAAGGTCTATGCCACCTTCCTTCTATGGCTGCTGGCGGAGTTGTTCGAGCAGTTGCCGGAGCGTGGCGATGCCGACAAGCCCCTGCTGGCGCTGTTCTTCGACGAGGCGCACTTGCTGTTCAGCGGTACGCCGAAGGCCTTGCAGGACCGGCTGGAGCAGGTGGTGCGGCTGATCCGTTCCAAGGGTGTCGGGGTGTATTTCGTCACCCAGTCGCCGGGCGACCTGCCGGACGATGTGCTGGCCCAGCTTGGCCTGCGCATCCAGCACGGTCTGCGGGCGTTCACGGCCAAGGAGCAGAAGTCCCTGCGGGCGGTGGCTGATGGTTTCCGCCCCAATCCAGCGTTCGACACCCTGGCGGTGTTGACCGAGCTGGGTATTGGCGAAGCGCTGGTGGGGACCTTGCAGGACAAGGGCACGCCGGGGATGGTCGAGCGGGTGCTGATCGCCCCGCCACAGTCGCGAATCGGGCCGTTGAGCGATGCCGAGCGGGCGGCGCTGGTGGCGGCTTCGCCGTTGGCCGGGCGCTATGACAAGCCGGTCGACCGGGAGTCGGCGTATGAAATGCTCACCGCGCGCAAAGGCGAGGTGGCCGAGAAGCCGGCGGTGGCGGAGAAGGACGAGGACAGCCTGGCGGACAAGGCCGGGGAGTTCCTGCAGAGTGCGGCAGGGCAGGCGATCAAGTCGGCGGTGAGGCAGGCGGCCAACCAGCTGGGACGGCAGTTGGTGCGGGGGTTGATGGGGTCGTTGCTGGGCAGCAAGCGGAAATGAAAACAGCCGCAAGCTTCAAGTTGCAAGCTACAAGAAAAAGCAGCGAGTAGTGTCGCTGCTTTTATCTTGCGGCTTGTAGCTTACAGCTTGCGGCTGATTTTTAGCCTACGAAGCGCGTTGCCAGCCAGAACAGGCCGGCCGCCAGGCCCATCGAGGCCGGCAGGGTCAGGACCCAGGCCAGCAGGATGGTGCGTACGGTGCCGCCTTGCAGGCCGCTCTTGTTCGCCACCATGGTGCCGGCCACGCCGGACGACAGCACGTGGGTGGTCGAGACCGGCAGGCTGAAGATGTTGGCCATGCCGATGGCGCACGCCGCAGTGATCTGCGCCGACATGCCCTGGGCGTAGGTCATGCCCGACTTGCCGATCTTCTCGCCGATGGTCAGTACCACGCGCTTCCAGCCAACCATGGTCCCCAGGCCAAGGGCCAGGGCGACGGCGAGGATGACCCAGAACGGCGCGTACTCGGTGGTCGCGGTCAGGTCCTTGCGCAGCTTGTCGAGGTCAGCCTTCTCGCGGGCCTGCAGGCCTGGCAGCTTGCCGACCTTCTTCGCGGTGTCGTCCAGGCAGAGCAGGTAGCGACGGACTTCGATACGGGTTTCCGGGCTCAGCGCGCGGTAGTCGGTGACACCGGCCAGCGACTGCTGCAGGGCGGCGATGGTCGGCTCGGTCTGCTCCGGCTTGCAGCTGAACTGCTCCGGCAGGTCACCCTTGGCCGCCTTGCCCAGGGCCAGGAACTCGCCCAGGGTCTCGTGGTTGCGCTCGTAGAACTGGCTCAGGTGCAGGGTCGCGTCGCGGGTCCGCTCGATCTGGTAGGTGGTGCTGCTCAGGTCGAGGACGAACTGCTGCGGCACGATGCCGATCAGCACCAGCATGATCAGGCCGATACCTTTCTGACCGTCGTTGGAGCCGTGCACGAAGCTCACGCCCATGGCCGACATGATCAGCACCAGGCGGTTCCAGAACGGCGGGTGCTTCTTGTCGTCGAGCATGCGGCGCTGTTCCGGCGTCTTGTGCATCTTCGACAGCGGGCGCCACCATTTCAGGGCGATCAGCACCAGCGCGGCCACCAGGAAACCGGCCATCGGCGACAGTACCAGGGACATGCCGATATCGATCGCTTTCTGCCAGTTGACCCCGTCACCCAGGGGAATGTCGTTGATCAGCGCGTTGGCCAGGCCGACGCCGAGGATCGAACCGATCAGGGTGTGCGAGCTGGACGCCGGGATGCCGAAGTACCAGGTGCCGAGGTTCCAGGCGATGGCCGCTGCCAGCAGCGAGAAGACCATGGCCAGGCCGTGCCCGGTGTTGACGTTGATCAGCAGCTCCACCGGCAGCAGGTGGACGATGGCATAGGCAACGCCGACGCCGCCGAGCAGCACACCGAGGAAGTTGAATACACCGGAGGCGAAAACCGCCAGTTGCGGGGGCATGGCTTTGGTGTAGATGACAGTCGCGACCGCGTTCGCGGTGTCATGAAAGCCATTGATGAACTCGAAGGCGAGTACGAAGGTCAAGGCGAGGATGAGGCTCACCAATACCCAGGCATCGAGTCCGCTGAATAATTCGATCATGAAGGTTGTCTGGCCCGGTCATAAGGGGGCGCGATTATGCCAGAAATCCCCCGTAATCAATGCACTGACTGCTGACCGGCGGAGGGCCCGGAAACCCGGGGTGTTCGCCCGGCTGCAGGGGCGCATGTCAGAAAAAAGCGGCTAAAAATCACGATTTTGTGGATCTTTGAAGGCAAAATCATGAATTATTGATGTCGGAAAAATTTCAAACGATCGTATTAAATTTGTGAAATTACGTTTCGGTTTCATCATCGCAGCGTAAAGAAGGGTGGGGTACCTGCACGGACAGGTACCGCAGCGATGCCGAAGTCGGGCAGCAGCGCAGCTGCGGTCACGGCTCTTCTGGCTTGAGGTCCTGTTCCATCTTGCGCAGTTCTTCGGCGAACACCTGGTCCATCACGGTGGCTCGCTTGCGCCAGGGCTTGCGTTCCGGTTCGGGTTGCGCGGCATAAGTGGTCACTTCGCCGCCATAGATATCCTTGAAGCGTTGTTCCTGGCGCTCAAGTTCCGCGCGCAGTTCATCTTTCGTCACAGTGCTACCTGTTGATCAAAGTTACGCTGGCTTTCGCGAAGGCGTTATTGCGTGAGTTGCGTAACGCGCACGCGGCTACGGTTGCCAGGGTATTAACGGCTGTCGCAGCTACAGACTTGGCTTGTGTCGACCTTTGCCTGGGTCGCCACGGGGATCCTTGCCTCTCGGATCATGGATCCCGAATGATGTGGCCCTTGGTGGGCGGCATCAGGTTTCGAGTATAGCAAGTGCGATGCGAATTCATACGCTCGATCAAGCGGCATGAGATATAGGACATTAAAAGAAGGGTTTTTGTTTCCCTCTTTTCTCGCCGGAATATATCCGTCAACAACAGCCGACTTTATCGCGTGTAAAGAAAAACGGCCTCGCTGGTGGGCGAGGCCGTACCCGGGACTTCACGGTGGGTACCTGACCAGTCTCTCCAAGAAGCCACAAGGGCGGAGGAAAGGTATAAGCAATTGCGGTCATTGGTCAATTGCGATTATCGGTCGATGGTTCGATAATCGCACCCGTGAGTGTGTGACCGAGGTGAGTCATGAGTGAAGAAACAACCCCCAAGGGATCTGGACTGAACGACAACGTGCGCAGTTCGTTTGCGTCATTGGCGCCGCCCATCGTCGCGTCGCCGGCCAAGCGCATCCAGGCGTTCACCGGCGATCCGGACTTCATGACCTCCCTGGCCCGGGGGCTTGCGGTGGTGCAGGCGTTCCAGGAGCGCAAGCGGCACCTGACCATCGCCCAGATCAGCCACCGTACCGAGATTCCCCGGGCGGCGGTGCGCCGTTGCCTGCATACCCTGATCAAGCTGGGCTACGCCACCACCGACGGGCGTACCTACTCGCTGCTGCCCAAGGTGCTGACCCTGGGGCATGCCTACCTGTCCTCGACGCCGCTGGCGGTTTCCGCCCAGCCGTACCTGGACCGCATGAGCGACCAGCTCCACGAGGCCTGCAACATGGCCACCCTGGAAGGCGACGACATCCTCTATATAGCCCGTTCGGCCACGGTGCAGCGGCTGATCTCGGTGGACCTGTCGGTGGGTGGGCGATTACCGGCCTATTGCACGTCCATGGGACGCATCCTCCTCGCCGCGCTGGATGACGCCACCCTGCATGAATACCTGGAACACGCCGACCTGCAGGCCAAGACCAGCCGCACCATCCACGACCCGCAGGCGTTGCTGGAATGCCTGCAGCTGGTGCGCCAGCAGGGTTGGTGCATTGTCGACCAGGAGCTGGAGCAGGGCCTGCGTTCCATCGCCGTGCCGGTGTACGACGCCTCGGGCCAGGTGCTGGCCGCGCTCAACGTCAGTACCCATGCCGGGCGGGTCAGCCGCAGCGAGCTGGAGCAGCGTTTCCTGCCGATCATGCTCGCCGCCAGTCGTGACCTGAGCACCCAGTTGTTCGCCTGATCGCGCAATCCTGTTCGATAAACGCACACAGATGCGTTTATCGAATTGCGCCGCCGTTGCGGCCTTATTAATGTCCCTCGCAACGGTCGGTCTGCCCCGTCCGTCAATAATAATGAGCGAGAGGCAAAGTCCCATGACCCGCACGTCCTTCCCCCGTCGCCCGTCCCGGCACCGACGACGCAATAGCTGAATCCCTCTTTTAAGCTTTACTGATCGACTTTGCCCTGACGCACGCGCGTCGGCTCGCGTCTGCACGTCTGAACGCGCCCGCGCTACTTTTCGGATAACAATAATGAACAGTCCGCACGCTGCTATCGGAACACCCCTGGATGTCCAGTCGTTCATCAACGCCCAGCCCTTGTCGCGTTATCAATGGCGGGTGGTGATCCTGTGTTTCCTCATTGTCTTCCTCGACGGCCTGGATACCGCGGCCATGGGCTTCATCGCCCCGGCGCTGTCCCAGGACTGGGGCATCGACCGCGCCAGCCTCGGCCCGGTGATGAGTGCCGCGCTGATCGGCATGGTCTTCGGTGCCCTGGGGTCCGGCCCGCTGGCTGACCGCTTCGGACGCAAGGTGGTGCTGGTTGGCGCGGTGCTGCTCTTCGGTGCCTTCAGCCTGGCTTCGGCCTACGCCACCAACGTCGACCAGTTGCTGGTGCTGCGCTTCCTGACCGGCCTGGGCCTCGGTGCCGGCATGCCCAATGCCACCACGCTGCTCTCCGAATACACCCCGGAACGCCTCAAGTCGCTGCTGGTGACCAGCATGTTCTGCGGCTTCAACCTGGGCATGGCCGGCGGCGGTTTCATTTCTGCCAAGCTGATCCCGGCCTACGGCTGGCACAGCCTGCTGCTGATCGGCGGCCTGCTGCCGTTGCTGCTGGTGGTGGTACTGATGGTATGGCTGCCGGAGTCGGCGCGTTTCCTGGTGGTGCGCAACCGCGGTGTCGACAAGATCCGCAAGACCCTGGCGCCTATCGAACCGAACATCGTCGCCCAGGCCAGCAGCTTCAGCGTGCCCGAGCAGAAGACCGTCAAGAGCCGCAACGTGCTGGCGGTGATCTTCTCCGGCACCTACAGCGTCGGCACCTTGCTGCTGTGGCTGACCTACTTCATGGGCCTGGTGATCGTCTACCTGCTGACCAGCTGGCTGCCGACCCTGATGCGCGACAGCGGCGCGAGCATGGAGCAGGCGGCGTTCATCGGCGCGCTGTTCCAGTTCGGTGGCGTGCTCAGCGCGGTGGCGGTGGGCTGGGCCATGGACCGCTTCAATCCGCACAAGGTCATCGGCACTTTCTACCTGCTGGCCGGGGTGTTCGCCTACGCGGTGGGGCAGAGCCTGGGCAACATCACCCTGCTGGCGACCCTGGTGCTGATCGCCGGGATGTGCGTGAACGGTGCGCAGTCGGCGATGCCGTCGCTGGCGGCGCGCTTCTACCCGACCCAGGGGCGGGCGACCGGGGTGTCGTGGATGCTCGGGATCGGTCGTTTCGGTGCGATTCTCGGGGCGTGGATGGGGGCGACCCTGCTGGGCCTGGGCTGGAACTTCGAGCAGGTGCTGACGGCGCTGGTGATTCCAGCGGGCCTGGCCACCGTGGCGGTGGTGGTGAAGGGCTTGGTGAGCCATGCCGATGCGACCTGACCTGGAATATACAATTCACTGAGTCAGCAGGGGCCTGTGGGAGCAGGTCTTTGCTGAAATCCGCTTAACTTATCCTGTTAACAATCCGTTCGATAATCGAACAATATGCCGATTATCGGATTGAACAGCCCTCATCCCGGTCGTAATCTGAGTCTCATACCGGTGCCATCCCAGGCACCCCGAACCGACCCTCGACTCAGCACATCAGGAGTCTTCCATGGCTGAAATCCTCTCGCTCCACGACGCCGTGCAGCAGTTCGTCCACGACGGTGACAGCGTTGCCCTCGAAGGCTTCACCCACCTGATCCCGACCGCCGCCGGCCATGAAATCATCCGCCAGGGCAAGAAAGACCTGACCCTGGTGCGCATGACCCCCGACCTGATCTACGACCAGCTGATCGGCGCCGGCTGCGCGAAGAAGCTGATCTTCTCCTGGGGCGGCAACCCGGGCGTCGGTTCCCTGCATCGCCTGCGCGACGCCGTGGAAAAACAGTGGCCACACGCGATGGAAATCGAGGAACACAGCCACGCCGACCTGGCCAACGCCTACGTCGCCGGTGCCTCCGGCCTGCCGTTCGCTGTCCTGCGTGCCTACGCCGGCTCCGACCTGCCCAAGGTCAACCCGCTGATCAAGAGCGTCACCTGCCCGTTCACCGGCGAAGTCCTCGCCGCCGTGCCGTCGGTCCGCCCGGACGTCACCGTGATCCACGCACAGAAAGCCGACCGCAAGGGCAACGTGCTGCTCTGGGGCATCCTCGGCGTGCAGAAGGAAGCGGCCCTGGCGGCCAAGCGCTGCATCGTCACCGTGGAAGAAATCGTCGACGACCTCAACGCCCCGATGAACGCCTGCGTCCTACCGACCTGGGCCCTGTCCGCGGTGTGCCTGGTGCCGGGCGGTGCCCACCCGTCCTACGCCCACGGCTACTCCGAGCGTGACAACCGCTTCTACCAGGCCTGGGACCCGATTGCCCGCAGCCGCGAAACCTTCACCGCCTGGATCGACGAATACATCCGTGGCACCGCCGACTTCAACGCATTCAAGGCAAAACTGGCCAGCACCACGGAGGCTGCACAATGAGCTACTCCACCAACGAAATGATGACCGTCGCCGCCGCCCGCCGCCTGCAGAACGGTGCCGTGTGCTTCGTCGGCATCGGCCTGCCGTCCAAGGCCGCCAACCTGGCCCGCCTGACCTCTTCGCCAGATGTGGTGCTGATCTACGAATCCGGTCCGATCGGTGCCAAGCCGAGCGTGCTGCCGCTGTCCATCGGTGATGGCGAGCTGGCCGAGACCGCCGACACCGTGGTGCCCACCGGCGAGATCTTCCGCTACTGGCTGCAGGGCGGGCGCATCGACGTCGGCTTCCTCGGCGCTGCCCAGGTCGACCGCTTCGGCAACATCAACACCACCGTGGTCGGCGACTATCATTCGCCGAAAGTGCGCCTGCCGGGTGCCGGTGGCGCGCCGGAGATCGCCGGTTCCGCGAAGAAGGTGCTGATCATCCTCAAGCAGTCCAACCGTGCCTTCGTCGACAAGCTCGACTTCATCACCTCGGTCGGCCACGGCGAAGGTGGCGATTCGCGCAAACGCCTGGGCCTGCCGGGCGAAGGGCCGGTGGGCATCATCACCGACCTGTGCATCATGGAGCCGGAAGCCGGCACCAACGAATTCGTGGTCACCGCGATCCACCCGGGCGTGACCCGCGAGCAGATCGTCGCCGCCACCGGCTGGGCGATCCGCTTCGCCGACAACGTCGAGACCACCGCCGAACCGACCGAAACCGAGCTCAGCGCCCTGCGCGACCTCGAAGCCCGTACCGCCATCGCCCACGGCCAGGCACCAGGAGAAGCGTGATGCGTGACGTATTCATCTGCGACGCCATTCGTACCCCCATCGGCCGCTTCGGTGGCGGCCTCGCCACGGTCCGCGCCGACGACCTGGCCGCCGTGCCGCTGAAAGCGCTGATCGAGCGCAACCCGAGCGTGCAATGGGACCAGATCGACGAAGTGTTCCTCGGCTGCGCCAACCAGGCCGGTGAAGACAACCGCAACGTCGCGCGCATGGCCCTGCTGCTGGCCGGCCTGCCGGACAGCGTGCCGGGCGTGACCCTCAACCGCCTGTGCGCCTCGGGCATGGACGCGGTGGGCACGGCCTTCCGCGCCATCGCCAGCGGCGAGATGGAGCTGGCCATTGCTGGCGGTGTCGAGTCGATGTCCCGTGCCCCGTTCGTCATGGGCAAGGCCGACAGCGCCTACTCGCGCAACATGAAGCTGGAAGACACCACCATCGGCTGGCGCTTCGTCAACCCGCTGATGAAGGCCCAGTACGGCGTCGACGCCATGCCGCAGACCGCCGACAACGTTGCCGACGACTACAACGTTTCCCGCGCCGACCAAGACGCCTTCGCCCTGCGCAGCCAGCAGCGCACCGCCGCGGCCCAGGCCGCCGGCTTCTTCGCCGAAGAGATCGTGCCGGTGCGTATCGCCCACAAGAAGGGCGAGACCGTGGTCGAGCAGGACGAGCACCCGCGTGCCGACACCACCCTGGAAGCCCTGACCAGACTGAAGCCGGTCAACGGCCCGGACAAGACCGTCACCGCCGGCAACGCCTCGGGCGTCAACGACGGTGCGGCGGCGATGATCCTTGCCTCCGCCGAAGCGGTGAAGAAACACGGCCTGACCCCGCGCGCCCGCGTGCTGGGCATGGCCAGCGCCGGTGTGGCGCCACGGGTGATGGGCATCGGCCCGGTGCCGGCGGTGCTCAAGCTCACCGAGCGCCTGGGCCTGGCGGTCAGCGATTTCGACGTCATCGAACTGAACGAAGCCTTCGCCAGCCAGGGCCTGGCCGTGCTGCGCGGCCTCGGTCTCGCCGACGACGCGCCGCAGGTCAACCCCAATGGCGGCGCCATCGCCCTCGGCCACCCGCTGGGCATGAGCGGTGCCCGGCTGATCCTTACCGCCTTGCACCAACTGGAGAAATCCGGCGGGCGCAAGGGGCTGGCGACCATGTGCGTCGGCGTCGGCCAAGGCCTGGCCCTGGCCATCGAGCGCGTGTAAAACCAATGACCCCGGACAGGCGGCCTCCACGCAAGGCCGACTGTCCGGGGTGATTGTCGTGTGGAACGAGGGTGTTACCAAGTGTGTCTAGACTCACTGATACCCTCCAGGAGTACGCAGTCATGACTTCAAGCTATTACACCGGCGAAGAACGCAGCAAACGGATCTTTGCCATCGTCGGCGCCTCCTCGGGCAACCTGGTCGAATGGTTCGACTTCTACGTCTATGCCTTCTGCGCCATCTATTTTGCCCCGGCGTTCTTCCCCTCCGACGACCCCACGGTGCAACTGCTCAATACTGCCGGCGTATTCGCCGCGGGTTTCCTCATGCGCCCGATCGGTGGCTGGCTGTTCGGCCGCATCGCCGACCGTCATGGCCGCAAGAATTCGATGATGATCTCGGTGCTGATGATGTGCGCCGGTTCCCTGGTGATCGCCTGCCTGCCGACCTACGCCAGCATCGGCGTGATGGCGCCGGCGCTGCTACTGGTGGCGCGGTTGTTCCAGGGCCTGTCGGTGGGTGGCGAATACGGCACCACCGCCACCTACATGAGTGAAGTGGCCCTGCGCGGACAGCGCGGCTTCTTCGCGTCGTTCCAGTACGTGACCCTGATCGGCGGCCAGTTGCTGGCGGTGCTGGTGGTGGTGATCCTTCAGCAACTGCTCACGGAAGAAGAGCTGCGTGCCTACGGCTGGCGCATCCCCTTCGTGGTCGGTGCCTGCGCCGCGCTGATCTCCCTGCTGCTGCGTCGCTCGCTGGAAGAAACCAGCAGCGCCGAAACCCGCAACGACAAGGAAGCCGGCAGCATCGCCGGGCTGTTCCGCAATCACAGCGCGGCCTTCATCACCGTGCTCGGCTATACCGCCGGCGGCTCGCTGATCTTCTACACCTTCACCACCTACATGCAGAAATACCTGGTGAACACCGCCGGGATGAGCGCCAAGACCGCCAGCTTCATCATGACCGGCGCGCTGTTTCTGTACATGTGCATGCAGCCGCTGTTCGGCATGCTCTCCGACCGCATCGGCCGGCGTAACTCGATGCTGCTGTTCGGCGCCCTGGGCACGCTCTTCACCGTGCCGATCCTGATGGCGCTGAAGACCGTCACCAGCCCGTTCCTGGCCTTCGTGCTGATAACCCTGGCCCTGTGCATCGTCAGCTTCTACACCTCCATCAGCGGGCTGGTGAAAGCCGAGATGTTCCCGCCCCAGGTGCGCGCGCTGGGCGTGGGCCTGGCCTATGCGGTGGCCAACGCGGTGTTTGGCGGTTCGGCGGAGTTCGTCGCCCTGAGCCTGAAGGCCGCGCAGATGGAGAACGCCTTTTACTGGTACGTTACCGCGATGATGGCGATTGCCTTCCTGTTCAGCCTGCGCCTGCCGAAACAGGCCGCCTACCTGCACCACGACCATTGACCTGCCGGCGCGCCCACGACGGGCGCGCCTCGTTTCAAGGACCTGTCATGACGCCACGACCGGGCAACCAGTTGTTCGATGCCTATTTCACCGCGCCTGCCATGCGCGAGATCTTCTCCGACCGCGGTCGCATCCAGGGCATGCTCGATTTCGAAGCCGCGCTGGCCCGCGCCGAAGCATCCGTCGGGGTGATCCCGGCGGTGGTGGTGGCGCCGATCGAGATGGCCTGCCAGGCCGAGCGCTACGACTTCGCCGCCCTGGCCGAAGCCATCGGCATCGCCGGCAACTCGGCGATCCCCTTGGTCAAGGCGCTGGGCAAGGTGATCGCCAGCGGCGTGGCCGAGGCCGAGCGCTACGTGCACCTCGGTGCTACCAGCCAGGATGCGATGGACACCGGCCTGGTCCTGCAACTGCGCGATGCGCTGGCGCTGATCGATGACGAACTGGCACAGCTCACCGAGACCCTGGCCAGGCAGGCGACGACCTACGCCGACACCCCGCTGGCCGGACGCACCTGGCTGCAACACGCCACGCCGGTGACCCTGGGCATGAAGATCGCCGGCTGGCTCGGCGCCCTGGACCGCAGCCGCGAACGCCTGCGCGAGCTCAAGCCGCGCCTGCTGACCCTGCAGTTCGGTGGTGCTTCCGGCACCCTGGCGGCGCTGGGCGACAAGGCCCTGCCGGTGGCCGAGGCTCTGGCCGGGCAGCTCGACCTGAGCCTGCCGGAACAGCCCTGGCACACCCAGCGCGACCGCCTGGTGGAATTCGCCTCGGTGCTGGGCCTGGTGGCCGGCAGCCTGGGCAAGCTGGGCCGTGATGTCAGCCTGCTGATGCAGACCGAGGCCGGCGAAGTCTTCGAGCCGTCGGCGCCGGGCAAGGGCGGTTCCTCGACCATGCCGCACAAGCGCAACCCGGTGGGGGCGGCGGTGCTGATCGGTGCCGCGACCCGCGTGCCAGGCTTGATCGCCACCCTGTACGCGGCCATGCCCCAGGAGCACGAGCGCAGCCTCGGCCTGTGGCATGCCGAATGGGAAACCCTGCCGGAGATCTGCTGCCTGGTTTCCGGCGCGCTGCGCCAGGCGCGGATCATCGCCGAAGGCCTGGAAGTGGATGCCGAACGCATGCGCCGCAACCTCGACCTGACCCAGGGCCTGGTGCTGGCCGAGGCGGTGAGCATCGTCCTCGCTCAGCGCCTGGGCCGTGATGCTGCGCACCATCTGCTGGAGACCTGCTGCAAGCGCGCGGTCGCCGAACAGCGTCACCTGCGCGCCGTGCTCGGCGACGATCCGCAGGTGAGCGCCGAACTCTCGGCGGACGAACTCGATCGTCTGCTCGACCCGGCCCACTACCTCGGACAGGCCAAGGCCTGGGTCGGGCGTGCGGTGGCCGAACACAACCGGATCAATGCCTGAAGGAGGCTGCTGTGGGAAGCGTACAACTCGCCGATGGCGTACTGAATTACCAGCTCGACGGGCCCGAGGGCGCGCCGGTGCTGGTGCTGTCCAACTCGCTGGGTACCGACCTGCACATGTGGGATACCCAGGTGCCGGCCTTCGCCGCGCACTTCCGGGTGCTGCGTTATGACACCCGGGGCCATGGCCAGTCGCTGGTCACCGAAGGGCCGTACAGCATCGAGCAACTGGGCCGCGACGTGCTGTCGCTGCTGGATGCCCTGCAGATCGACAAGGCGCATTTCTGCGGCCTGTCCATGGGCGGCCTGATCGGCCAGTGGCTGGGGATCAACGCCCCCGAGCGGCTGAATCGCCTGATCGTGTGCAATACCGCGGCGAAGATCGGTTCGCCGGAAACCTGGAACCCGCGTATCGAGATGGTCCTGCGCGACGGTGCGGCGGCCATGGCCGGTCTGCGCGACGCGTCCATCGAGCGCTGGTTCACCCCGGCGTTCTCCGGCACCCAGCCGGAGCAGGTCAAGCGCATCACCGACATGCTCGCGGCCACCTCGCCGGAAGGTTACGCGGCCAACTGCGGGGCGGTGCGCGACGCCGATTTCCGCGATCAGCTGGGTGAGATCAAGGCACCGCTGCTGGTGATTTCCGGCGCTGCCGACGCGGTGACGCCGCCGTCGGGCGGGCTGTTCATCCAGGAGCACGTGGCCGGCGCCGAGTACGCCGAGTTCCAGGCCGCGCACCTGTCCAACGTCGAAGTGGGCGAGCCGTTCAGCCGCCGCGTCGTCGATTTCCTGCTGGCCCGCTGAGGAGCTGATTTCCGTGGATGAGAAACAACGTTACGACGCTGGCATGCAGGTGCGTCGCGCGGTACTGGGGGATGCCCATGTCGACCGCAGCCTGACCAACCTCACCGAGTTCAACGGCGAGTTCCAGGAAATGATCACCCGGCATGCCTGGGGCGATATCTGGACCCGTCCGGGATTGCCGCGGCATACCCGCAGCCTGATCACCATCGCCATGCTGATCGGCATGAACCGCAACGAAGAGCTGAAGCTGCATTTGCGGGCGGCGGCCAACAATGGCGTGACCCGGGAAGAGATCAAGGAAGTGCTGATGCAGAGCGCGATCTACTGCGGGATCCCGGCGGCCAATGCCACCTTCCACCTGGCGGAGTCGGTGTGGGATGAGCTGGGGGTGGAGTCCCGTTCTTAAAAACGACGCGGTCGGCGTGGGAGCGGATTCATCCGCGATCGGCGGCGCAGCCGTCGTAAAACCTGAGTCCCGAGGTCTCCTGACACACCGCGGACTATGTTTTTAGGGCCGCTTTGCGGCCAATCGCGGATGAAGCCGCTCCCACGCCGTCCCTGCTAAATCAATGAGTCATGTGTTGTTCCATGAGGGTCAGATGGCGGCTTTCTTCTGCCGAACCCTCACCGGCCCCGCATTGCGCTCCACCGCCGCCTTCAGCTCCGGCCGCAACCCGAGCATGAACGCCAGTTCCGCCACCACGAACAACGGCCCGACGATCAACCCGCTGACATCGTCGACGAACGCCGGCTTGCGCCCCTCGTAGTAATGCCCGACGAACTGGATCACCCAGCCCACCACGAACAGCCCCAGCCCGGCACTCAGCCAGACCATGGTCGCCTGCACCGCCAGCGCCGCGCCGGCCCACAGGCAGGCACCCAGCAGGGCCGACATGATCACCCCCAGCCGCGTATCCAGGCGGAAGTAGAACCACGCCGACACCAGCGCCACCACGAACGCCGGTGACAGCCACAACCCGCCGATCTCGGCCCCTGGCCGCGACAGCAGCACCGTCACCGCCACCACGATCATCGGGATCCCCACGAAGTGCGTGGCGATGTTGCGCGGGTCACGGTGGTAGCTGGCATATTGACTCAAGTGTTCCACGAGGTTTTTCATTGTTATTCCTCCGGTTGGGATGACCCAGCATGCCCCGCCGACCACTTCACGTCTGTCGCCTGCCCGACAGTCTCCGATTCGAGGCCCATGGATGAACGAGTCTTACGCTTGGCGCGAGCAATTGCTGAACGGTCATTGGTTTCGGCAGCTGTCACCTGCCTTGCAGGATAGTCTCCTGAATGCCGCACGCCTGCGCGGGCTGGCCACCGGCGCCTGCCTGTTCCAGCGCGGCGATGCGCCGTGCGGGTTGTATGCGGTGCTGTCCGGCGCCATCCGTATCGGTGCGGTGAGCGCCGAAGGCAAGGAAGCGCTGCTGACCCTGATCGAGCCGCCGCACTGGTTCGGCGAGATCTGCCTGTTCGACGGCCAGCCGCGCACCCATGACGCCTTCGCCGAGGGCGCCACCACCTTGCTCTGGGTGCCGCAGTCGACCCTGCTGGCCCTGCTCGATGCCGAGCCGGCCTACTGGCGCGAGTTCGCCCTGTTGATGAGCCACAAGCTGCGCCTGGCCTTCGTCGCCCTGGAGCAGCAGAGCCTCAAGGGCGCCGCGCCGCGGCTGGCGTTCCGCCTGTTGCAGATGGCCGATGGCTACGGCGAGGTGGACGGGGCGCGGCGGGTGCTGCAGTTGTCCCAGGAGCAGCTTGCCTTGATGCTGGCGCTGTCGCGGCAGACCACCAACCAGATCCTCAAGGCGTTGCAGCAGGAAGGGGCGCTGCGCCTGAGCTATGGCGAGATCGAGATTCTCGATGTGGCGCGGCTGGAGGCGCTGGCGGGTCAAGGCTGACCAGGGTCTCGATCATCGCCCGGGCCGCCGGCGACAGCCGATAACCGGCGCGGCTGACGATGCCGCAGCGGGCGCTGAAGCTGTCGAGGTTGGGCGGCAGGTTGCGCCAGTGCAGTTGCACCAGCTCGCCGCGGGCCAGCTGTTCGGCGTGGGCTTCCTCGCTGCCGATGCCGATGGCGTCGCTGTCCAGCACCACCTTGACCAGGGTCGGCAGGTGCTCGGTCTGCACCTGCGGCGAGAAATCGGTCTTGCCGCTGAGGTTGGCCAGCAGCTTGCGCACCCCGGGCGGGATCAGCGAAGTGGCCAGGGGGTAGCTGAACAGGTCGTTGGTCGACAGGCTGTCCTTGGCCAGCAGCGGGTGGCCCGGGCGGCAGAAGAACAGGCCGCGGCGGGGGACGAGGGCGCGGGTTTGGAAGTTCGGGTCGGCTTCGAAAGGGCGGATATCGGCGACGAAGAATTCGATTTCCTCGCGGTTCAGCGCGCGGCTGAGGGTTTCCCAGTCGTTGACCTGCAAGCGCGTGCGCACGCCCGGGTGGGCCTTGACGAAGTGGGCCAGGGCCCGGGGAACGAGATGCGCAGCCGGGACCGGGCCGCTGCCGAAATGCAGTTCGCCGGCGTCCAGCTTGGTCATCTGCAGCACGTCGCTGCTCAGTTGCGCCGCGCCCTGGACCAGGCGCAGGGCGTGCTGCAGCACCACCTGGCCTTCGGGGGTGGGGCGCAGGTCCTTGTTGCCACGGTCCACCAGCACGCAGCCGAATTCCTGCTCCAGGCCCTGGATGCTGCGGCTGAAGGCGGGTTGGGTGATGCCCATGGCCTCGGCGGCGCGGACAAAGCTGCGGTGGTCGTTGAGCGCGATGAAGTAGCGCAGTTGGCGGAGGTCCATGGGGGGTACCGGTGTGCGAAGGGCCGCGCAGCGGTCCCAGGGGAAAACCGGTTTTTTAACGGCAGACGCTTATTTCGTCCAAGAATCGATTCTTGTATTGTTAGCGCTTGATCGAATAAGGAAAAGGGGCAGCGATGGAGAGGGCACCGCCACCCCGAAGGGGTCAGAGAATGCTGATCGGGTAGCTGACGATCACGCGGTTCTCGTCGAACGAGTTGGTGCTGAAGTCGCGGCGCATGTTGGAGTTGCGCCACTTGAGGGTCAGGTTCTTGAAGGTGCCGGACTGGATCACGTAGGCCAGCTCCGATTCCCGTGCCCATTCCTTGCCGTCGTCCACTGTCGCGGTGTGCACGTTGTCACCCTTGATGTAGCGGTTCATCAGGGTCAGGCCGGGCACGCCGAGGGCAGCGAAGTTGTAGTCATGGCGCACTTGCCAGGAGCGTTCCTTGGCGTTGTCGAAGCTGGAGTTGTAGCTGTCGTTGGCCAGGGTGCCGCCGCTGGTGCCGTTGACCCGCATCCACAGGTCGTCGCCGCTGACCTTCTGCAGGCCGACATAGAAGGTGTTGCCGCCGTACTTGGCCGACAACATGGCCGAGGCGGTGCGGTTGTCGAGGTCGCCGGCGCGGGCCGAGCCGTCTTCCTTGCCGAGGAAGTAGCCGAGGTTGGCGCCCAGGGTCCAGTCGCCCAGCGGCTGGCTGTGCACCAGGTTGATGTACTGCTGCTGGTAGATGTCCTTCAGTTGCGCGTTCCACAGGCCGACCAGGGTGCGCTTGTCGTTGAAGGTGAATTCGCCGCCGGCGAAGTTGAAACGGTCCGACTTGAACGCCGTTTTGCCGTTCATGAACATGTCTTCCATGCTCGCGTCGTTGCGCGGGCTGTTGCCGCGGAACTGGCCGGCGTACAGGGTCAGGCCGTCGATTTCCTGGGAGGTGACCTGGCCACCGCGGAAGGTCTGCGGCAGCGAGCGCCCGTCGTCGGAACGCAGGATCGGCAGCACCGGCATCCACTCGCCGACCTTCACTTCGGTCTTCGACACCTTGGCCTTGAGGGCCACGCCGAGGCGGCCGAAATCGTCGGCCGGGCGGCCGTCGTCATGCACCGGCAGCAGGTGGGTGCCGGCGGTGCCCTTGCCGCCATCGAGCTTGACCGAGTACAGGCCGAGCACATCGACACCGAAGCCGACGGTGCCTTGGGTGAAACCCGACTTCGCGTCGAGGATGAAGCTCTGGGTCCATTCCTCGGCCTTGCCCTGGGCGTTGGCCGGATCGACGAAGTTGCGGTTGATGTAGAAGTTGCGCAGGTTCAGCGTGGCCTTGGCGTCTTCGACGAAGCCACCTTCGGCGGCGAGGGCAGGGACGGCGCAGGTCAGTGCGATGAAGCCGGGAAGCAGGTGTCGTGCGGGGTGCGGAGTGTTCATCGTGGGTGTGTCTCTTGTTTTTATGTAAGGCGAAACCGTCCGCTGCGACTGAAAAGAGTCACAGGCGGGAGTGCGTCCTGGGGTGTGCCTTGGAAAAATTGGCAAGAGGATGGTGCGGCGACGAGCGGGGCGGAATCAATTCGTGACAGGAGGAAGTGGGCGATAATCGAACGTTAACTGAATGGTTAGTTCTTCTTTTTGATCTTCAAGCTTCAAGTTTCAAGCGGCAAGAAAACGCGGTTCGGTAGCGGCTGTGGTCTTTGTATTCAGGAGCAGAAAAAAGAAAGCAGCCCTGATGCGGACTGCTTTCTCTTGCAGCTTGTGGCTTGAAGCTTGCGGCTGCTTATTTCAGCGAAGCCTGGGCATCCCCGGTGCGCTCATACCAGCCGCCACCCAGTGCCTTGTACAGGTTCACTTCGCTGACCAGCTGCGACAGCCGATCGGTGATCAGCGACTGCTGCGCACTGAACAGGTTGCGCTGGGCATCGAGGAACACCAGGTTGCTGTCGACGCCAATCCGGTAGCGCCGCTCGGCCAGGCGGTAGTAGTCCTGGTTGGCGGCGACCAGGTCGCGCTGGGCCTGCAACTGCTGGTTGTAGGTCTGGCGTGCGGCAAGGCCATCGGAGACTTCCTGGAAGGCGGTCTGGATGGTCTTCTCGTACTTGGCGACGTTGATGTCCTTCTGGATCTTCGAGTAGTCCAGGCTCGCCTTCAGGCTGCCGGCGTTGAAGATCGGCAGGTTGATCGACGGCTGGAACAGCCAGGTACCGGAACCACCCTTGAACAGGCCGTCCATGTCCGGGCTCAGGGTCCCGGCGTTGGCGGTCAGGCTGATGCGCGGGAAGAACGCCGCGCGGGCCGCGCCGATATTGGCGTTGGCCGCTTTCAGCAGGTGCTCGGCTTCCATGATGTCGGGACGCCGGGTCAGCAGGTCCGACGGCAGGCCGGCCGGCATTTCCGCCAGCAGGTCGGCGTCCAGCGGCATGGCCGCCGGCAGGTTCACCGGCAGGCCGGCACCCACCAGCAGGGTCAGGCTGTTGAGGTCCTGGGCCACCAGGCGCTGGTACTGCGCCAGCTTGACCCGCGCGCCTTCCACGGCGGTGCGCGCCTGGCTCAGGTCGAGGGCCGAGGCCACGCCGACATCGCTGCTGCGCTGGGTCAGCTTGAAGCTTTCCTCGTAGGTCTTGAGGGTCTCTTCGGTCAGCTTGAGCAGCGCCTGGTCGGCCTGCCAGGTGATGTAGGCGTTGGCAACGCTGGCCACCAGGGCGATCTGCGTCGAACGGCGCGCCTGTTCACTGGACAGGTAGGTTTCCAGGGCCTGCTCGCTGAGGCTGCGCACCCGGCCGAACAGGTCCAGCTCGTAGGCGCTGACGCCCACGGTGGCCGAGTACTGGCTGGTGATCGAGGCCTGGCCGGCCTGGGACGTGTTCGCCGGCACCCGCTGGCGCGAACCGCTACCGGTGGCCGAAACCGCCGGGAACAGGTCGGCACGCTGGATGCGGTACTGCGCACGGTAGGCGTCGATGTTCAGCGCCGCGACCCGCAGGTCGCGGTTGTTTTCCAGCGAGCTCTGGATCAGTTGCTGCAGCGCCGGGTCATGGAAGAACTGGCGCCAGCCTTGCTCGGCCGCGGCAACCTGCGCCGACTCGGTCGGCGAGTATGCAGGGCCAGCCGGCCACTGGGCCGCCACCGGCGCCTCAGGGGTCTTGTAGTCGGGGATCAGCGAGCATCCTCCCAGGATGAACGCGGTGACCGCCAGGGATAACAGGGACTTGGTCATTGCCCAGCCTCATAGCGTGGAGTTTCAGGTGTGACGTCCTTTTCCGGCTGCTTGCTGCCGAACCACGACGAAACGCTTACGAAGAACAACGGTACCCAGAAGATCGCCAGGACGGTCGCGGTGATCATGCCGCCGATCACCCCGGTACCGATGGCGTGCTGGCTGCCCGAGCCTGCGCCGCTGGCGATAGCCAACGGTACCACGCCGAGACTGAACGCCAGCGAGGTCATGATGATCGGGCGCAGACGCATGCGGCAGGCCTCGATCGCCGCGTCGATCAGGCTGCGGCCCTGTTCGTGCAGTTCCTTGGCGAACTCGACGATGAGGATCGCGTTCTTCGCCGCCAGGCCGATGGTGGTCAACAGCCCCACCTGGAAGTACACGTCGTTGGACAGCCCGCGCAGGCTGGTGGCCAGCAGCGCACCGATGATCCCCAGCGGCACCACCAGCATGACCGCGATCGGGATCGACCAGCTTTCGTACAGCGCCGCCAGGCAGAGGAACACCATCAGCAGCGACAGGGCGTACAGCGCCGGTGCCTGGGAACCCGACAGGCGTTCCTCGTAGGACAGGCCGGTCCAGGAGTAGCCGATGCCCGCCGGCAGTTCCGCGGCGATGCGCTCGACCTCGGCCATGGCCTCGCCGGTACTGTAGCCGGGTGCCGGTGCACCGAGGATTTCCACCGCCTCGACGCCGTTGTAGCGCGACAGCTTCGGCGAGCCGTAGATCCACTCGCCCTTGGCGAAGGCCGAGAACGGCACCATCTCGCCCGAGGCATTGCGCACGTACCACTTCTGCAGGTCTTCCGGGCTCATCCGCGACGAGGCTTCGCCCTGGATGTAGACCTTCTTGACCCGGCCACGGTCGATGAAGTCGTTGACGTAGCTGGCACCGAGGGCGATCGACAGGGTGTTGTTGATGTCGGCGATGGTCACGCCCAGGGCACTGGCGCGCTCGTCGTCGACGGTCAGCTGGTACTGCGGCTCGTCGTTCAGGCCGTTCGGACGCACTGCCGAGAGGATCTTGCTCTGTGCCGCCAGGCCGAGGAACTGGTTGCGCGCTTCCATCAGCTTGGCGTGACCGACACCGGCGCGGTCCTGGAGGAACACGTCGAAGCCGGTGGCGTTACCCAGTTCCAGCACCGCTGGCGGAGCGAAGGCGAACACCATCGCGTCACGGAAGCTGAAGAAGTGCTGCTGGGCACGGGCCGCCAGGTTGAACACGCTGTTCTCGGCGGAACGCTCGCCCCATGGCTTGAGCATGATGAAGGCCATGCCCGAGCTCTGCCCGCGGCCGGCGAAGTTGAAGCCGGTGACGGTGAACACCGAAGCCACGGTATCGGCTTCCTTGTCCAGCAGGTACTCGCGCATCTGGTCGACCACCACCTGGGTGCGCTCGGCACTGGAGCCGGCCGGGGTCTGCACCTGGGCGAACAGCACGCCCTGGTCTTCTTCCGGGAGGAACGCGGTCGGGATGCGGGTGAACAGCCAGACCATGCCCACCACGATCACCAGGTAGGCCAGCAGGTATGGCGCCTTGTGCCGCAGCATGTTGCCGACGCCGCGCTCGTAGCTGCGTACGCTGCGGTCGAAGTTGCGGTTGAACCAGCCGAAGAAGCCACCCTTGGCGGTGTGGTGCTCGCCTTTCTTCAGCGGCTTGAGCATGGTGGCGCACAGGGCCGGGGTGAAGATCAGCGCCACCAGCACCGACAGGGCCATGGCCGAGACGATGGTGATGGAGAACTGCTTGTAGATCACACCGGTGGAGCCGCCGAAGAACGCCATCGGCAGGAGTACCGCCGACAGTACCAGGGCGATACCCACCAGGGCTCCCTGGATCTGGCCCATGGACTTCTTGGTCGCTTCCTTCGGCGAGAGGCCCTCTTCGGACATCACCCGCTCGACGTTTTCCACCACGACGATGGCGTCGTCCACCAATAGACCGATGGCCAGGACCATGCCGAACATGGTCAGGGTGTTGATGCTGAAACCGGCTGCGGCAAGGATGCCGAAGGTCCCCAGCAGTACCACCGGCACCGTCATGGTGGTGATCACCGTGGCGCGGAAGTTCTGCAGGAACAGGTACATCACCAGGAACACCAGCACGATCGCTTCGATCAGGGTGTGAACCACGCCGCTGATGGATTCGGTCACCACCGGGGTGGTGTCGTACGGGAACACCGCCTTCATGCCTGGCGGGAAGAAGGGTTCCAGGTCGGAAATGGTCTTGCGCAGTGCCTTGGCGGTATCCAGGGCGTTGGCGCCGGTGGCCAGTTTCACCGCCAGGCCCGAGGCCGGCTTGCCGTTGAACTGGGCACTGACCGCGTAGTTCTCACCGCCCAGGCCGACCCTGGCGACATCGCCCAGGCGCACCTGGGAGCCGTCGCGGTTGACCTTGAGCAGGATCTTCTCGAACTGCTCGGCAGTCTGCAGGCGGGTCTTGCCGATGATGGTGGCGTTCAGTTGCTGGCCGGGCAGGGCAGGCAGGCCGCCGAGCTGGCCGGAGGACACCTGGACGTTCTGCGCGGCGACCGCGGTCTTCACGTCCACCGGGGTCAGCTGGTATTTGTTCAGCTTGGCCGGGTCGAGCCAGATACGCATGGCGTACTGGGCACCGAAGACCTGGAAGTCACCCACGCCGGCGGTCCGCGAGATCGGGTCCTGCATGTTGGAGACGATGTAGTTGGCCAGGTCGTCCTTGGTCATGCTGCCGTCTTCCGACACCAGGCCGATCACCAGCAGGAAGTTCTTCACCGCCTTGGTCACGCGGATACCCTGCTGCTGCACTTCTTGCGGCAGCAGCGGGGTGGCCAGGTTCAGCTTGTTCTGCACCTGGACCTGGGCTGTATCCGGGTTGGTGCCCTGCTCGAAGGTGGCGGTGATGGTCATGCTGCCGTCGGAGTTACTTTCCGACGACACATAACGCAGGTTGTCGATACCGTTGAGCTGCTGCTCGATCACCTGGACCACGGTGTCCTGCACGGTCTGCGCCGAGGCGCCCGGGTAGGTCACGGCGATGGCGATGGCCGGCGGGGCGATGCTCGGGTACTGGTTGATCGGCAACTTGAGGATCGACAGCGCCCCGACCAGCATGATCACCAGGGCGATCACCCAGGCGAAGATCGGGCGATCGATAAAGAATCTCGACATGGTTTATTCCCCTTTGGCCCCTGCGCTCGCGGCACTGGCCTGGGTTGGCTGGGCAGGCTTGACGTTGGTCGCTTCGCTGACCTTCACCTCGACGCCTGGCTTGACGTACTGCAGGCCCTCGGTGATCAGGCGGTCACCGGCATTCAGGCCTTCCTCGATCAGCCAGTCGCTGCCAACGGTGCGGCTGGCCTTCAGTTGACGCAGTTCGACCTTGTTGTCCTGGTTGACCACCATGGCGGTGGCCTGGCCCTTGAGATCCCGGGTCACGCCTTGTTGCGGGGCGAGGATGGCGGTCTCGTTGACGCCGTTGTTCAGGCGGGCGTGGACGAACATGCCCGGCAGCAGGTTGTGTTCCGGGTTGGGGAACACGGCACGCAGGGTCACGGAACCGGTGGTCTCGTCGACCGACACTTCGGAGAACTCCAGGCGACCTTTCTGCGCGTAGGTGCTGCCGTCTTCCAGCTTCAGGCTGACTTCGGCGGCGTTGTCGCCAACCTTCTTCAGCGCACCGCTTTCCAGTTCGCGACGCAGTTTCAGCAGTTCGGCGGAAGATTGCGTGACATCGACGTAGATCGGGTCAAGTTGCTGGATGGTGGCCATGGCAGTGGCCTGGCCGTTGCTGACCAGGGCGCCTTCGGTGACGTTGGAGCGACCGATGCGACCGCTGATCGGGGCGAGGACCTTGGTGTAGCGCAGGTCGATCTGTGCGCTCTTCAGCGTGGCCTCGGCCTGCAAACGTTTGGCCTGCGCGTCGTCGTATTCCTGGCGGCTGACGGCCTGTTCGCTGACCAGTTGCTTGTAGCGATCGGACAGCGACCTGGTGGATTGCAGGTTGGCTTGCGCGCTGGCCAGGGTCGCCTCGTACACCGACGGGTCGATCTGGTAGAGCTGCTGGCCTTCCTTCACTTCGCTGCCTTCCTTGAACAGGCGCTTGAGGATGATGCCGTTGACCTGCGGACGCACCTCCGCCACCCGGTACGCGATGGTGCGACCTGGCAGATCGGAGACGAGGGTATAAGGCTGGGCCTGGAGGGTGACGACGCCGACCTGAGGAGCCTGCGCCACGGGCGCCGCTTCTTCCTTTTTACAGCCGCTGAGCAGTGTTGCCAGGGCGACGGCGGATACCAGAGCGGTAACAGCTGGCTTGAATTGCATGAAGATCCTCGGGTCAGAAAGAGCTGAAGACGCTCAAGAGTAATGGAAAACGGGTTGTAGGAAATATGCGCTAGATAAGTAGGATGCTAAGGAATATACTTACATTCATGCTTGTTTGTAAACACCCGCCACCTTGTCCTCCCGATACAGCAAGGCGCGAAACCAGAACTCCCGGCACGCGGCCACAAACCCGCCGCACCGGCTCAGATACCGGCCGCCCGATGCAGGCGCCCGGCCCCTTGATGAGGTTGAACTGCCATGGTCCGTCGAACCAAAGAGGAAGCACAGGAAACCCGTAACCAGATCCTTGAAGCTGCGGAAAAAGCCTTCTACAAGCGCGGGATTGCCCGCACCACCCTGGCGGACATCGCCGAACTGGCCGGCGTCACCCGCGGTGCCATCTACTGGCATTTCGACAATAAGGCCGAGTTGGTCCAGGCCCTGCTCGATACCCTGCAAGAGCCGCTGGATGCCCTGGCCCAGGCCAGCGAGAGCGAGGACGAACTCGATCCGCTGGGCTGCATGCGCAAGTTGCTGGTGCAACTGATGCACCAGATGGCCAGCGACCCGAAAACCCGGCGTATCAATGAAATCCTGCATCACAAATGTGAATTTACCGATGAGATGTGCGAGATCCGCGTCCAGCGCCAGACTGCGGTGATCGACTGCCATGAACGTATCACCCGCTCGTTGGGCAACGCCGTCAAGCGTGGGCAGTTGCCGGCGGACATGAGTCCGGAACGCGCCGCGTTGGCGCTGTTTGCCTATATCGACGGGCTGATCCGCCGCTGGCTGCTGCTGCCGGAGAGCTTCGACCTGTTCGAGGATGCCGAGCGCTGGGTCGATACCGGGCTGGACATGCTGCGCTTGAGCCCCTCCCTGCGCAATTGAGGTTTTGTGAGCATTTGTGAATCTTTGTATTCGTAAACGCATCAAGTTGTGTAGGACGCCGGCCTGAGCAAGAATCAGCCCGGCGTCTTCATTATGTAGGCTAAGCAACGACCAGATGCTTAGCTGGCTAATTAAACTTTCTTCATCGAGTCCCTCCATGCCCGCGATCCCGACAACGAAAGGCGCCGATCAACCGTTGCGGGGCATCGCGCTGATCTGTCTGGCGGTGCTGCTGTTCGCCAGCCACGACGCGCTGTCCAAGTACCTGTCGGGGTTCTACGCCATCGTCATGGTGGTGTGGGCGCGCTACGTGGTGCACACCCTGCTGATGCTGGTGGTGTTCGTGCCGCGCACCGGGCTCTCGGCGGTGGTGCGTACGCGAAGGCCGCTGCTGCAACTGGCCCGGGCGCTGTGCCTGATCGGCACCAGCCTGCTGTTCACCACCGGCCTGCGCTACATCCCCCTGGCCGAGGCCACGGCGGTGAACTTCCTCGCCCCCTTGATGGTGACCGCCTTGTCGGTGCCGCTGCTGGGCGAGCGGGTCACCCGCGGACAGTGGATGGCGGTGTCGGCAGGGTTCATCGGCGTGCTGATCGTGATCCGTCCTGGCGGTGCGTTGTTCACCCCGGCGATCCTGCTGCCCCTCGGGTCAGCGTTCTGCTTCGGCTGCTACCAGTTGCTGACGCGCAAGCTCAGTGCCACCGACAGCCCGACCACCAGCAACTTCCTCACCGGCATCTTCAACAGCCTGATCATGACCGCGCTGGTGCCGTTCTTCTGGAGCGTGCCGAGCTTCACCCACGCCCTGTTCATGATTGGCCTGGGCACCTGCGGCATGCTCGGCCACATGCTCCTGACCTCCGCCTTCAAGCACGCCGCGCCGGCCATGCTGGCGCCGTTCAGCTACGGGCAGATCCTCTTCGCCGGGATGTTCGGCTACCTGGTCTTCGACCACAGCCCGGACGCCTATGGCGTGGTCGGCATCACCATCATCTGCCTCAGTGGCCTGGCCGTGGCCTGGGTGCAGCGCCGACGCTGATCAATGCCCGCGCAGTTCGCGGTTGGGCAGGGCCAGGGCGGAGGCCAGGCCCAGTAGCGAGATAATGGCGCTACCCAGCAACAGGTTGCGGAAGGTCACCGACAGCTCGGCCTGCACCTGCAGGCTTGCCTCGCCGGTGCGCAGGCTGCCGAGCAGGGCTTCTCCGGCCAGGGTGTAGCCGCCGTCCTGGAGCATCGCCAGCAACAGTGCCGACATCAATGCCACGCCCACCGCACCGCCCAGGGAGCGGAACAGGTTGGTGGTGCTGGTGGCCACGCCTATGTCCTGGGGCTGCACCGCGCTCTGCGCCGCCACCAGCGAGGTGGGGAACTGCGCGCCGCCGGCGATGCCGGTGAGCAGCATGAACAGGCCGCTGAGCAGGGTCGCGTCGGGCGGGCTCAGGGCCATGCCGACGATGGCCAGGGGCATCAGCGTGCTGCCGAAGAGGATCTGTGGCTTGTAGCGGCCGGTGAGGTTGGTCAGGCGTCCGGCGCAATAGGCGCCGATTGGCAGGCCCATGGCCAGTGGCAGCAGGTGCAGGGCGGCACTGTCGGCTCCGGAGCCGGTGATGCTCTGGTAGCGCAGGGGTACCAGCATGCTCAGGGAAATCGCCTGGAAGCTGGTGAAGAAGATCGCGCACCAGCACAGCACGGCCACGCGGTTGCCGAACAGCTTGAGTGGCAGCAGCGGTTCTGGTGCGCGGCGTTCCTGGAGGACGAACAGGCTCAGGCCGAAGACGGCGGCGACCAGCAACGCCAGCACGGCTTCGCTGTGCCAGGCATGGCCCTGGCCGATCAGGGTGATGGCCAGGAGCAGGGCGGTCAGGCCGAGGATCAGCAGCAGGGCGCCGGGGTAGTCGACCTTCGCCGCGCGTTGCGGCGTGGCCAGGCCGCGCAGGCTGGTGCGGGTCACCCACCAGGCGGTCAGGCCCAGGGGCAGGTTGAGCCAGAACACCCAGCGCCAGGACAGGTACTCGGTCATCAGGCCGCCCAGTACCGGCCCGACCACGCTGGCGGCGGCGTACATGCTGCTGAAATAGCCCTGGTAGCGCCCGCGTTCCCGCGGTGGCACCAGGTCGCCGAGGATCGCCTGGCTGACCGAGACCATGCCGCCGGCGCCAATGCCCTGGATCACCCGGGCCAGCACCAGCTGCTCCATGTTCTGGGCCAAGGCGCAGAACACCGAGGCCAGGGTGAAGATCGCCGTGCCGCCGAGGATCATACGGCGGCGGCCGTAGAGGTCGCCGAGCTTGCCGTAGATCGGCGTGGCCACGGTCATCGCCACCATGTAGCCGGAAATCACCCAGGCCAGCAGGCCGACATCGTTGAATTGCGCGGAGATCGCCGGCATCGACACGGCGATGATGGTCTGGTCGAGGGCACCGAGGAAGATCGCCAGCATCAGGGCGACGAGCACCGTGCGGATGGCGGGTTGTGGCGGGGTGTTGGGTAGGGTCACGGCAAGGCTCGGGATGTTTTTTTGCCGAGTTTAACTGATAGCTTGCTAAGGATCAGGTGAAGATTTTCCGTGCCTTTGACGCCTTCCTCAAAGGCGCCCTCTACCTCAAGGCACTCAAGGTCGCCGTATGCGGCACGCAATGAGCCAGCGAACAACTGGCCGCCGACCACGGCTGGTTACGCGTCTGTTCCACCCGCCAGGCGGCGGTGGCATAAAGCCCCATGACAGCGGCAATGGCGAAGACGATGGCGCACTTCCTGGATTTGACACCCATGATGCCGACCTCCTGCAACCCACACCTACTGTTACAAGCGTAGTCCAGCAGCCGCGCGCCTGCTCAGGCCAGCTCGCGATCCCACTCCGGCGGGTCGCTGAAGCGCTCGGCCAGGAAGTCCAGCATGCTGCGCAAGGTCGCCGGCATGTGCTTGCGCGAGGTGTACACCGCATTGAGGTTCAGCGTCCGCGGTTTCGCCAGGGGCAGCAGGCGCACCAGCTCGCCACGGCGAATCGGCCCGTGGGCCAGGTAGGTGGGCAGCATGGCGATGCCGACCCCGGCCAGGGCCGCCTGCTGCAGGGTCAGCGCTTCGTTGGCGCTGATATTGCCGTGGATCGGCACCGACACGCTTTCGCCGTCCACCTCGAAGTGCCAGAGGCTGTGGCCGAAGTAGGAATGGGTCAGGCAGTTGTGCCCGGCGAGGTCCTGCACCACCTGCGGCGCCGGATGCTCGCGCAGGTAGGCGGGTGATGCGCAGATCACCGAGTGACAGGTGCTCAGGCGTCGGGCGATCAGGTTCGGGTCGATGTCGTTGCTGGTGCGGATCGCCAGGTCGATGCGCTCGTCCACCAGGTTGACGGTGCGGTCGAGCATCTGCAGGTCGACCTTCACCTGCGGGTAGCGCCGCACGTACTCGGCGATGGCGTCCACCAGTTGCGCCTGGCCGAACGAGGTGCTCACGCTGATGCGCAGCTCGCCCCGCGGTGCCTGGTCCGGGGCGCTGACCGCCGCCTGCAGGTCGCCGGCCAGCTCCAGCAACTGCCGGCAGCGCGGCAGGGTTTCCTTGCCGGCGGCGGTCAGGCTCAGCTTGCGCGTGGTGCGCTGCATCAGGCGCGCGCCGACCCAGTTCTCAAGGTCCGCCAGGTAGCGGGAAACCACCGGGCGCGACAGGTCCAGGTGATCGGCGGCGGCGGACTGGCTGCCCAGGTCGACGACGGTGACGAAGACCCGCATGGCGGTTAGACGATCCATGGATATGTCCGATTCCAGAAACAAACTATGTCGAAGCATCGCATTTTTTGCTGTGAATCGTGCAACTAAGCTGTGGGACATCAACTGCACAGGATTCCCCCGATGCTTCGTCTCTTCTCCCCGCGCCGTCTGCTCCTGGCCTTGCTGGCCTTGCTCTGGGTCGCCCGTGCCACGGCCGCCGAGGCGCCGTTGCAACTGACCGTCTACAACCCCGGCACCGACGCGCTGTTCCCGGTCAGTTCGGTGATCGTCAGCGGTGCCCACGATGCCATCCTCGTCGATGCCCAGTTCGGCAAGGCCCAGGCCGAGCAGGTGGTAGCCAAACTCAAGGCCAGCGGCAAGACCCTGACCACCATCTATATCAGCCATGGCGACCCGGACTACTACTTCGCCCTCGACACCGTGCTGCGCGCCTTCCCTGGCGTGCGCGTGGTGGCCTCGAAGCCGACCGTCGAGCACATCAAGCAGACCATGGACGCCAAGCTCGCCTACTGGGGCCCGCAGATGGGCGCCGACAAGCCGCAGCGCCTGGTGCTGCCCGAGGTGCTGGAAGGCGACCGGCTGATGCTGGAAGGCCAGGTGTTGCAGGTAGTCGGTCTCGACGGCCCGCAGCCGGACCGCAGCTTCGTGTGGATCCCGTCGATCAAGGCGGTGGTGGGCGGCATCCTGGTCGCGGAAAACCAGCACGTGTGGATGGCCGATACCCAGACCGCGCAATCCCATGCCGACTGGCTCACTGGCCTGGCGAGCATCGAGCGCCTGGAGCCGACGGTGGTGATCCCGGGGCATTACCTGGGCCAGAGCAGCCGTTCGCTGGATGCCGTGCGCTTCACTGGCAACTACATCCGCGCCTTCGATGAGGAAACCGCTCGTGCCGCCAACGCCGACGCCCTTGTCGCGGCGATGAAGAAACGTTACCCGGGCCTGGGCGAGGAAAGCTCGCTGGAGCTGAGCGCCAAGGTCGCCAAGGGCGAAATGCAGTGGTAAGTCATTCCTGTCCGATTGGAGGTTTTTCATGAGCAAGATCGCAATCATCGGTGCCACCGGCCGTGCTGGTAGCCAGTTGCTGGAAGAGGCCGTGCGTCGTGGCCACAGCGTGACCGCCATCGCGCGTAATCCGGCGAAGCTGGAAGGACGTGCCGGGGTGACCCCGGTTGCGCTGGACATCAAGGATGGTGCCGCGCTGCAACAGGCGCTGAGCGGGCATGACGTGGTGCTGAGCGCCGCGCGTTTCTCCGGCATCCCGGCCGAAACCCTGCTGGGCCCGGCGAAAAAGGCCGGGGTCAAGCGCGTGCTGGTGGTGGGCGGGGCGGGCAGCCTGCTGCTGCCGGACGACTCGCGGGTGATCGACAGCCCGGACTTCCCCGAGGCGTACAAGGCCGAGGCCAGCGCCGGCGCGGTGTACCTGGAGACCCTGCGCCAGGAGAAGGAGCTGGACTGGACCTTCCTGTCGCCGTCGGCGGAGTTCGTCGAAGGGGAGCGGACCGGTAGCTACAAGCTGGGCAAGGATCATCTGCTGATCGGTGCTGGCGGCAAGAGCTGGATCACCTTCGCCGACTATGCCATCGCGATGCTGGATGAAGTGGAGAAGCCGGCGCATTCGCGGCAGCGGTTCACGGTCGGTTACTGAGTCGTTGTTTCGGGCCTCATCGCGGGTTCACCCGCGATAGGGCCCCCAGCTTCACCGCCGACCGGCCTGCTCCCCCAACCACTCCAGCAACTCCACCAACCCCGGCGCCGTCACCTTCCCCGGCACCACCAGGTAATACGCCTTCCCCGTCGCCACCCTGAGCCCGAACGGCATCACCAGCCGCCCACTGGCCAGATCCTCGCCAATCAACGCCCAGTCCCCGATCGCCACCCCGGTCCCCTGCGACGCCATGGCCATGGCCATGTCCAGCGTCTCGAAATGCTGGCGCTTGCCCTGGATCTCCAGCCCGCTGCCCGCCGCCTCCAGCCAGGTCTGCCAATCCCGCTCGTCCCGCGACGGATGCAGCAGCATCTGCCCGTGCAGATCCGCCACCTCGCGCAACGCCGCCTTGCCCGCCAACAACTGCGGCGAGCACACCGGCGTCAACTCCTCTTCGAACAGCTTCAACACCTGCCCGGCCTCCGGCTCGGCCCCGTAGACCACCGCCGCATCGAACCCCTCGCGACGGAAATCCACGCCATGCTGGATGGTGGTAGTCAGTTCCACCGGCACATCCGGGCGCAGCGCCTGCCATTCCATCAGGCGCGGCAGCAGCCAGCGCATCACGCAGGTCGGTGCCTTGAGCTGCAAGGTGCCGTGGGGCGCGCCGATCTGCTGCACGCCGTCCTCGATCAGGCCGAATACCTGCTGCACCCGCGGCAGCCATTCCTGGCCTTCGCGGGTCAGGCTCAAGCCACGGGCCTGGCGGATGAACAACGGGTAGCCCAGGTGCTCTTCCAGCCCGGCGATCTGCCGGCTGACCGCCCCCTGGGTCAGGTGTAACTGCTGCGCGGCGCGGGTGAAATTGCAGCACTGGGCCGTGACGAGAAAAGTATGCAGGGCGGGGAGGGGCGGAAGTCGTTTCATCGGGATAAGCCATGATCTGGGCGCATGGCTAGTATGAGGAAGTTTGCATTGTGCCGGTAGCCACCGGGCGGTCCAATGAAGCCCTTGTTCCAACTAAAGACAACAGGCGAACGAACATGGCGACGTGCGGCGAAGTGCTGGTGAAACTCCTCGAAAACTACGGTGTGGACCATGTGTTCGGTATCCCCGGCGTGCATACCGTGGAGCTGTATCGCGGCCTGGCGTCGTCGAGCATCCGCCACGTCACCCCGCGCCACGAGCAGGGCGCCGGCTTCATGGCCGACGGCTATTCGCGCACCCGTGGCAAGCCGGGGGTGTGCTTCATCATCACCGGCCCGGGCATGACCAACATCACCACCGCCATGGGCCAGGCCTACGCCGACTCGATCCCGATGCTGGTGATTTCCAGCGTGCAGTCGCGCAACGCCCTGGGCGGCGGTCGCGGCAAGCTGCACGAACTGCCGAACCAGAGCGAACTGGTGGCCGGCGTCGCCGCCTTCTCCCACACCCTGATGAGCGCCGACGACCTGCCGGAGGTGCTGGCCCGGGCCTTCGCCGTGTTCGATGGCGCGCGCCCGCGCCCGGTGCATATCGAGATTCCGCTGGACGTGATCGTCGAAGACGCCGATCACCTGCTGCACGCCGAACCGGTACGGGTCGACCGCGCCGGTGCCGCCCCGGCACCCGTGGCGAAGATGGCCGCGATGCTGGCCGGCGCCCGCCGTCCGCTGATCCTCGCCGGTGGCGGGGCCATCGCCGCCAGTGCCTCGCTGACCCGCCTCGCCGAATACCTGCAGGCTCCGGTCGCACTGACCATCAATGCCAAGGGCATGCTGCCGTCCAGGCACCCGCTGCTGATCGGCTCGACCCAGTCGCTGGTCGCCACCCGCGAGCTGGTGCGCGAGGCCGACGTGGTCCTGGCCATCGGCACCGAACTGGCCGAGACCGACTACGACGTGACTTTCAAGGGCGGCTTCGAGATTCCCGGCACCTTGCTGCGCATCGATATCGACCCGGACCAGACCGTGCGCAACTACCCGCCGAAACTGGCGCTGGTGGCCGATGCCAGCGCCGCCAGCGACGCACTGCTGCACGCCCTGGCCGAGCTGCCGGCGCCGGTGCGTGCCGGCGAGTGGGGCCCGGCTCGCGCCGCGCGCCTGCGGGAAACCCTGGCCGGGCTGTGGGATGACGCCGCCCAGGCGCAGACCCTGTTCCTCAACACCATTCTCGCCGCCCTGCCGGACGCGGTGCTGGTGGGTGACTCGACCCAGCCGGTGTACACCGGCAACCTGACCCTGGACCTCGACCACCCGCGCCGCTGGTTCAACGCCTCCACCGGCTACGGCACCCTCGGCTACGCCCTGCCGGCGGCCATGGGCGCCTGGCTGGGCAGCGCGCAAGACCCGGCCCGACGCCTGCCGGCGGTGTGCCTGATCGGCGACGGTGGTATCCAGTTCACCCTGCCGGAGCTGGCCAGCGCCGTGGAAGCGCGGGTGCCGCTGATCGTCCTGCTGTGGAACAACCAGGGTTACGAAGAGATCAAGCGCTACATGGTCAACCGCGCCATCGAGCCGGTGGGCGTGGACATCCACACCCCGGACTTCGTCACCATCGCCAAGGGCTTTGGCTGCGTGGCCGAGGCGGTGCATGAGGTGGAGGCCTTGAAGGCGGCGCTGGTCGCGGCTGCCGGTCGCCAGGGCCCGACGCTGATCGAGATCGACCAGCGCCGCTGGACCGAGACCGTGCTGGCTTAAATGGCGTTACGCAGGCGCGCCATGTCCCGCAACGGGGGCGCGCCGTACAGCCGGCTGTATTCGCGGCTGAACTGCGAGGGGCTTTCGTAGCCCACCCGATACCCCGCCACCGCCGCCTCCAGGCCGTCATTGAGCATCAGCCGACGGGCCTCCTGGAGGCGCAGCTGTTTCTGGTACTGCAACGGGCTCATCGAGGTCACCGACTTGAAGCGGTGATGCAGGGCGGAGACGCTGAGATTCACTTCCTTCGCCAGGTCTTCGATGCGCAGCGGTTTGTCGTAGTGATCGTTGAGCCACTGGATCGCCTGGCAGACCCGATGGGTCTGGCTGTTGGACATGGCGATCTCGTACAGCCGGTGCCCCTGCTTGCCGCGCAGCAGCCGGTAGAGGATTTCCCGGCGGATCAGCGGGGCCAGCACCGGGATGTCCTTGGGCGTGTCCAGCAGGCGGATCAAGCGGATCAGGGCATCCAGCAACGACGGGTCGAGGCGCTCGACGAACAGCCCGCGCCCGGAGGCGGAGGGCACGCCCATGGGACCTGCGTCGGCGATCAGGTTGTTGATTTCCGCCGGATCGATGTCCAGGCGAATGCCCAGGCTCGGGCTTTCCGGGCTGGCATCGAGGTACACGCCGCTGATCGGCATGGCCACCGACACCACCATGTAGTGCAGCGGGTCGTAGACGTAGCGCTCGTCGCCCAGGTGCACGGCCTTGCTGCCCTGGGCCAGGATGCACAGGGCAGGGTGGGCCAGGGTCGGCATGGAGCGGATGTTTTCTTCGTGACGGACCAGGAACAGGTCCCTGATCGGCGAGGGCTCGCAGGCCGACGGCTGGGCATGACGGCGGACCAGGTCGGCCAGGGTTTCGCGCAGGGATTCGAGCGCGGGATCGAGCGGTTCGATGACTGACATGGAAACGGTTTCCTCGGCGGATTTTCGCAGCATAGGTTTGTGCAAGTCCTGGCGCTAGCCGAAAGCTGTCGGGTTCTTGCACGATCCTGCCCGGTGCTGGCGGCTGTCACCAAATTGAAGCGATTGCGCTTGCCTGAAGCGAGGGGCAGGGCGACTCCCGCACTCCCCGGGCGCGGGTTCGGCGCAAAGGGGCGCATGCAGGATCAGGCAATTGTCCGACAGCATTCGCCTAACGCCGCTGGCGTCGTGCTGGCTAGTCTGGGCAGCCTGGCAGTTTCCCTCTGGCCGCTTCTAAGGAGCACCGCACATGACGACATCTCGACCGGTCAGCCATCTTTCCTTCGTGCGCGCCAGCGCGGGCCGTTCCGCCGAGCTGGGCGAGCGTCTGCAACAACTGCGCGAGCCTGCCCGCATGACCCCGGGTTGCCTCGGCTTCAGCCTGCAACGTTCCACGTCCGACGGCGATCTCTGGCTGCTCAGCAGCCAGTGGCAGGATCAATCCGCGATGAACGACTATTTCAACTCGCCGAGCCTGCACCTGTTCGGTGAGCTGGTGCAGGCGCGGGTGCTGGACAGCCTCGACCTGCACACCTTCAGCTAGAATGGCGGCCTTTTTCGCAATCACCGGGTTTGACGACAATGGCGCGCAGGGTATTCGTAGGGTTTGAAGCAGTCGCGGCGATGGTGCCGACCGAAGGTGGTTACCATGCCGCGATCGCGGTAAAGGGCCTGGGTGCCGTGGGTGCACCGACCTTCCACAAGGTGCTGGATGGCCGGGTCTTCAAGACCGCCGTGGCCGCCGATGAAGCGGCCAGTGCCGAGCTTGAGCGCCTGCAAGGCGTCAGTGCCGACGCCGAACTGGTCTGGTGATCAGGCCTGCGGGCGAGCCATCTTGAACAGTTCGCCCAGCTCGAAGTAATCCGCCGGTCCGCCGCCCCGCAGGATCGGCCGGGCGGCGGCGGTATCGTAGATACCGTCCTTGAGCAGATGCTCGGCGATATGCACCGCCACCACCTCCCCCAGGATCAGCCAGCTCGGCACCAACTGCTGGTCGGCGCGCTGCAGCTGGATGATCTGGCTCACCTTGCACTCGAACGACACCGGGCTTTCCTGCACCCGCGGCACCGCGATCACCCGCGACGGCGCCGGGGTCAGCTGGCTCAGGGCGAACTCGTCGACTTCCGGCGGTACTGGCGCGCAACTCTGGTTCATCGCCTCGGCCAGTGGCCGGGTTGCCAGGTTCCAGGTGAATTCGCCGGTCTGCTCGATGTTGTTCAGGCTGTCTTTGCGCCCGACGCTGCAGAAGCCGACGATCGGCGGAATGTAGTTGAAGGCGTTGAAGAAACTGTAGGGCGCGAGGTTCAGGCGACCCTGGGCATCCTGGGAAGAGATCCAGCCGATCGGGCGCGGGCCGACGATGGCGTTGAACGGATCATGGGGCAGGCCGTGGCCTTGTGCGGGTTCGTAGTAGTACATCGAGCGGGCCTTGGGACGGGAATACGGAGCGTCCTAGTGTGCCAAGAGTACGGGCCCCTGAAAATGATTAAGCCCGGCCGGAGCCGGGCTGTGGAAGGTGATGCTTCAGGTCTTAGCTGAAGCGGTGGGCCTGGGTGCGGTCGAAGCCGTCGGCTGCGAATTTGGCGCCGCCGGTACGATCGAAGCCGTCTTCGGCGAATTTGGCGCCGCCAGTGCGATCGAAACCATCTTCGGCGAATTTGGCGCCGCCGGTGCGATCGAAGCCGTCTTCAGCGAATTTGGAGCCGCCGGTGCGATCAAAGCCGTCTTCGGCGAATTTGGCACCGCCGGTGCGATCGAAGCCATCTTCGGCGACGGCGGCTGCCTGGGCTTGCGGGTGGTTGAAGTTGTGGCTGCCGGTGCGGTCGAAACCGTCGGCGGCGAAGGCGTTGGCGGTCAGGATCGAGAAGGCCAGGGTCAGGATCAGTTTGCTTTTCATGGTCGTTGCTCCGGGGTAGTGAGTAGGTGGTTGCTTGTTTCTATGGGTTTAATGCTACGCCGATTAATTTGATTAAAAAGCGCAAAAAATCGCCTATAAGAATCAGTTAAATCGATGTGTTTGGGTGCGAGCGATCAGGTGTAGCGCTGAAATGGCTCTAGGGCGGGGGTTGTGTTAGCGGAGGGGAAGCGGGGATTTCTCTGATGCAGGAAGGGAGGTTTTGCGTTTTTCCGTGACAGGTTCGCTCAGAGGGGGGAGTAGCCGGATTTCAAATTATGGGCATCCGTGTAGTGGCGCGTCTGGAAATCCAGTACGGAGGAAAACAGCCGGCTGGCATCCTCGTCCACGCCCCAGGACTGGGCCAGCTTGTCTTTCGTATGCGCCGCAGTCTGCCGCCATGAGCCGATCGTGCTCAGCTGCTTTTCCCAAAGTTGCACGAATTGCTTGAGCACGCCTGC
The DNA here is from genome assembly GCA_031253995.1 of Paucimonas sp. Lineage (GTDB taxonomy): Bacteria > Pseudomonadota > Gammaproteobacteria > Pseudomonadales > Pseudomonadaceae > Aquipseudomonas. Next base: position 119,041 of record JAIRVG010000093.1, read on the forward strand.
GTCGTGGTCATCAAGGCATGGGTAACGACGTAAACGGTCCATCAGGTAGAGCAGGCGGCGCTTGCGCAAAAACGGGACCGCAGGATCTTTCAACCGCTCCTGGACTCTAGCCTGGGCATGGCCGGTATCGAACCAGACCGACTTGGCAAAGCAGGCGAACACACCCTCGTCCACCTTGTGCAGAGGCGTCTTGCTGACTTTCACCAACACCTGGTCAAGCGCGTCCTGCTCGCCAGCTTTGGTTCTAGAGGGGGTAACCAGACTCATCGAGGATCAGTCTCAGATAGCTCAGTGTTGTCGACTTGTCGCAGGGACAGTAGTCGATTGCTTGCCTTGCAAGCATATCAAGTCTTTTCAGGTCGACGTTCCTCTCTCTGATAAGCGTGCTTATGTCGTGATGATCACGATCAGTGAAGCGACCCAGTTTGGTAATGATCAGATCAACAGGATCTACCACGAATACCTGAAATTGCGCGCCTTCCTGGAAGGGCGTGAGAGGAATGGCCCGTTCGCTGAAGTCTTCGTGAATGGGACAGAGCGATGTGTTGAACCGGGTGTCGAACTGGACCTGCATATCTCGACCGTTCAGCTCATAGTCTTCCGGGATCCCGTCGAGCAGTGCAATGACATCCTCTCGATTCACTCCTGCGGCTATCTCCAGTTCCGCATCGATATCAGCACTGCCCCGCGCATTGGTCAGCATGTGCAAGGCACAGCCGCCAAAAACGTAGGCTTTGAAAGCACCTGCGGATTTCCCCTCCAGCAATGGCAGAACGCGTTCGAACAGACGGAGGACCGCGAGGGTGAGGGGCGTCTCGAAGTAGTTTGATTTACGGGGTGTCATGGAGGCCTCGGTTATTGAGCAACCAAACAAAAAGCCCCGGACCTTTCGATCCGGGGCTTGGTCATGTTGCAGCTCATCGACTGACGATCAGTCAGTCACGATCCGCGAATGCTTCTGCGTGTCCTTCATGAACACATAAACCAGCAGCGAAATGGCGATACAACCGGTGACGTACCAGTAGTAGCCGGTCTCCATGCCGTTGCTCTTGAACCACAGCGCCACATACTCGGCGGTGCCGCCGAAGATCGACACGGTCAGCGCGTACGGCAGGCCCACGCCCAGGGCGCGGATCTCGGTGGGGAACAGCTCGGCTTTCACCACGGCGTTGATCGAGGTGTAGCCGCTGACGATGATCAGCGCCGCCATGATCAGGAAGAACGCGCCCCACCAGCTCTGTACGGTGTGCAGGGTGGACAGGATCGGTACGGTGAAGATCGTCCCCAGCACGCCGAAGGCGATCAGGATCGGACGCCGGCCGATCTTGTCGGACAGGCCGCCGATCACCGGCTGCAGGCACATGAACAGGAACAGGGTGGCCGCCGAGATCATGGTCGAGTCGCTGATGCTCATGCCCACGGTGTTGACCAGGTATTTCTGCATGTAGGTGGTGTAGGTGTAGAAGGCCAGGGTGCCGCCCATGGTCAGGCCGACCACGGTGGCGAGTTCCTTCGGATGGCGCAGCAGGGTGCGCATCAGGCTTTCCTTGGCCTTGGGCTTTTCCTTTTTGGTGAAGGACTCGGTTTCTTCCATGCCGCGGCGCAGGTACAGGGCGACCACCGCACACAGCGCGCCGATCACGAACGGCACGCGCCAGCCCCAGGCGTACAGCTGCTCGGTGGTGAGGGTCTGTTGCAGGATGATCAGTACCGCCAGGGCGATGAGCTGGCCGGAAATCAGGGTGACGTACTGGAAGCTGGAGAAGAAGCCACGACGCTCCTTGGTCGCCATCTCGCTGAGGTAGGTGGCCGAGGTGCCGTATTCACCGCCCACCGACAGGCCCTGCATCAGACGGGCGATGACCAGCAGGATCGGCGCGGCGACGCCGATGGTCTCGTAGCCCGGGGTCAGGGCGATGACCAGGGAACCGAAGCACATCAGCAGGACCGAGGCCATCAGCGCGGCCTTGCGTCCCTTGCGGTCGGCGTAGAGGCCCATCAGCCAGCCGCCGATCGGGCGCATGAGGAAGCCCACGGCGAAGATCGCGGCGGTGTTGAGCAGTTGCGCGGTGGTGTCGCCGGCCGGGAAGAAGGCCTTGGCGAAGTACAGGGAGAACGCGGCGTAGACGTACCAGTCGTACCACTCGACCATGTTGCCGACGGATCCGCTGAAGATCGACTTGAGGCGACTGCGGGTGGTTTTTTCCGGTGCGGACGTGGTGGCCGCCCCGGCAGGCAGGGTGGAAGTGTTATCCATTGGACGGAACCTTCATGTTGTTTTTGTGGTGGCGCGGTGGAGCGCGGCCTGCGAGGGCTATAGCAGGAGGTGTGCCAGGGGAACCGGTGTGCCCCCGATCGCTGGCAAGCCAGCTCCCACAGGTCCTGTGTCAGGCCCGTATTCCGCGGCTTGCAGGTACCCTGTGGGAGCTGGCTTGCCAGCGATGAGGCCAGCCCGGACAAAACAATGAAGGGATCAATAAGCGGATTTCCGCCTACCAAAAATACGAAGCAAGCGGAAATCCGCTCACCTCTCAAGGACGATCGAGAAAGTCCTCCCGCACTAGCCCATGGCGCTGCATCTTCTCGTTCAAGGTCCGCCGCGGCAGTTGCAATTCCTCCATCACCGCCTTGATCTCGCCCTTGTGCCGACGCAGCGCAGTGCGCAGGCAATTGGCTTCGAAGGCCTCGGCCTGCGCTGCCAGCGACGAGTCGCTCGCCACCTGCGGCGCGGCCGGGTCGCTCAGGCCCATGGCATGCCGCTCGGCAGCATTCGCCAGTTCGCGGACATTGCCCGGCCAGTCCTGCCCGAGCAACTGCCCCAGGTGCATGACGCTCAGCGGCGGCGCCTGGCGTCCGACCCGTTCGGCGGCGCGCCGGGCGAAATGCTCGAACAGCAAGGGGATGTCCTCGCGCCGCTCCCGCAGGGGCGGCAAGCGCAGCTCGGCGATATTCAGCCGATACACCAGGTCCTCGCGGAAGCGCCCGGCCCGGGCCTCTTCCAGCAGGTCCGGCTTGGTCGCGGCGACGATGCGCAGGTCCACGGCGATGCTCTGGTTGGCGCCGAGGCGCTCCAGCTTCTGCTCCTGGATCACCCGCAGCAGCTTGGCCTGCTGGGCCAGCGGCAGGCTCTCGATCTCGTCGAGGAACACCGTGCCGCCGTTGGCGTATTCCAGCTTGCCGATGCGCTTGCCCTGGGCCCCGGTGAAGGCGCCGCTCTCATGGCCGAACAGCTCGGCCTCGAACAGATGCTCGGGAATCGCCGCGCAATTGAGGGCGACAAAGGGCTTGGCCGCGCGCGGGCCGAAGTCGTGCAGGCAGCGGGCGACCTGCTCCTTGCCACTGCCGGTCTCGCCACGGATCAGCACGTTGACCGGCAGGCCCGCCAGCTCCAGCACCTGGCGGCGCAACTGCTGCATGCCCTGGGTCATGCCGAGCAGGGCGGTTTCGAGACGGCTCTTGAGGTCGGCCTGCTCGTGCAGGCGACGGTTCTCCAGGACCAGCCGGCGTTTCTCCAGGGCGCGGCACAGGCTGCCCATCAGGTCGTCCGGGCTGAATGGCTTTTCCAGGAAGTCGTAGGCGCCGTTGCGCATCGCCTCCACCGCCATCGGCACATCGCCGTGGCCGGTGAGCAGGATCACCGGCAGGTCGGCATCGCGGGCCTGCAATTCGGCCAGAAAGTGCAGGCCATCCATGCCCGGCATGCGCACGTCGCTGAGGATGACGCCGGCAAAGTGCTCCGGCAGCACAGCCAGGCACTCCTCGGCACGGCTGAACAGCTGCACCTGGAAGCCCGACAGGCCCAGCCACTGCTCGACCGCCGTGCGGATGCTGGCTTCATCGTCGACGACAATCACCGAATTCAACATACAGGCTCCGGATCGCGGGGAAGGGTGAAGCTGAAGCGGGCGCCGCCGGGCTGGTTGTCCACCACCAGGCGGCTGCCGGCCTCGTGGATGATGCCATAGGAAATCGCCAGGCCCAGCCCCAGGCCTTCGCCCACCGGCTTGGTGGTGAAGAACGGGTCGAAGACATTGCCCAGGTGCTCCGCGGCGATACCGCCGCCACTGTCCAGCACGCTCAGGCACCAGCCGTTTTCCTCGGCATCGATGCGGATCTCCAGGCGGCGGAAGCCCTTGTCGGCCATGGCGTCGAGGGCGTTGCGCAGCAGGTTGATCAGCACCTGTTCCAGGCGGATCGCATCACCGCGCACCCAGGCCGGACGGGCCAGGTACAGCGCGGTGCTGACGTTCTCGGCGCGGATCCGCGCATCCAGCAGTTGCAGGGCATGGTCCACCACGGTGGCCAGGTCGAGGCGTTCGCGCAGGCCGCTGGGGCTGTTGCGGGCGAAGGTCTTGAGGTGGCCGGTGAGCGAGGCCATGCGTGTCAGCATCTGCTCCAGCGGCACCAGGGCCTGGCGCGCGTCGTCGATGCGGTCGTTGTCCAGCAGCAGGCGCAGGGTCGCCAGTTGCATGCGCTGGGTGGTGAGCGGCTGGTTCAGCTCGTGGGCAAGGGCGGCGGACATCTGCCCCAGCGCCGCCAGCTTGGTCGACTGCACCAGGCCTTCCTGGGCGGTGCGCAGGTCGCGGGTGCGTTCCTCCACCAGCTGTTTCAGCTCTTCGCGACTGCGCTGGCGCAGACGGGCCAGGCGCAGGCGCTGGCTGACGAACAGCGCGGCGAACACCAGGCTCAGCCACACCGCCGCGCCGGCCAGGGCGGCATTGCGCCCGTCGTTGCCGGTCTGCGGCTGGCGCAGCAGGTGCAGGGTCCAGCCTTCGCTTTCCAGCGGCAGGCTTTCCCACAGGTAGTCGACCGTGCCCTGCGGGCCTTGCACGCGCACCAGGTGGCTGTTGTCGTCGAAGCGGTCGAGCACCTGGCGTTGCAGCGGCAGCAGGGCCTGCTTGTCATATTGGCGGGTCTGCTCCAGCTCGTTGAAGTCATGGGCCGACAGGGTGTTCAGCTTGCGGTAGCGCCAGCCGTCCTGGTTGGCGATGAAGAAGATCCCGCGACTGTCGCTGACCAGCACGATATCGCTGCCCTGGCGCCACTCCCGCTCAAGCTCGGGAAACTCCAGCTTGACCACCATGGCGCCGAGAAAGCCCTGCTGCTCGTCGGTGACCGCACTGGACAGGAAGTAACCGGGAATGCCGCTGGTCACGCCGACCGCATAGAAGCGCCCGGTGCCCTGGCTGCGGGTCTGCTTGAAGTAGGGCCGGAAACCATAGTTGTTGCCGACGTAGGTACTGGGCAGGCGCCAGTTGCTCGCGGCCACGGCCAGGCCCGTGCGGTCGAGCAGTTCCAGGGTCGAGGAATTGGCCGCGCCGTTGATGCGTTCAAGCTTGCGGTTGAGCTGGTCCTGAGTTTCCGGGCCGACGGTGCCGCGCAGGGCGGTGATCAGTTCCGGGTCGAGGGCCAGCACCGCCGGCAGGGCGCGGTAGCGTTCGATCAGGGTGTGCAGCGAGGTGGCGTACAGGCCCAGTTGCTGGCTGGCCCGGTCGGCGTCCTCGACCATGGCCTGGCGCTGGGCGTGATGCATGGCCCAGGCTGCGGCAATCAGGGTGCCGGCGCTGATCGACAGCAGGATCAGCCCCAGGCGCAATGTGCGAAAGGAAAGAGACATGGGCAGCCATCCGGGCGATGGGGAAGGCCGGCTGGCGCTTCCCCTTGAGCGTGGCGGCGCTTACAGCAGCTCGAAGCTCTGCTGTTGCACCGACTCGGAATCCAGGCCGACCTGCACGTTGAACTCGCCCGGTTCTGCGGCGAACTTCAACTGGCTGTTGTAGAACTTCAGGTCGTCCTCGCCGATGCGGAAGGTCACCACCCGTTCTTCACCCGCCTTGAGCATGATCTTCTGGAAGTTCTTCAGTTCCTTCACCGGGCGGCTCATGGACGCGGCGACGTCCTGCACGTACAGCTGCACCACGGTTTCGCCGTCGCGCTTGCCGGTGTTCTTCACGGTGACGCTGGCTTCCAGGCTGGCGCCTTGCTTCAGGGTCTTGCTCGAAAGGGTCAGCGGCGACACCGAGAAGTCGGTGTAGCTCAGGCCATAGCCGAACGGATACAGCGGGCCGTTGGGCTCTTCGAAGTACTGCGAGGTGTAGTTGCCGGGCTTGCCCGGGGTGAACGGCCGGCCGATGCGCATGTGGTTGTAGTACATCGGGATCTGCCCCACCGAACGCGGGAAGGTGATCGGCAGCTTGCCCGACGGGTTGTAGTCGCCGAACAGCACGTCGGCGATGGCGTTGCCGCCCTCGGTGCCGGAGAACCAGGTTTCCAGCACCGCGTCGGCCTGCTCGCGTTCCCAGCCGATGGACAGCGGACGGCCGTTCATCAGCACCAGCACCAGCGGCTTGCCGGTGGCCTTCAGGGCCTTGATCAGCTCGCGCTGCACTTCGGGGATTTCCAGGGTGGTGCGGCTGGACGACTCGTGGGACATGCCACGGGACTCGCCGACCACGGCGACCACCACGTCGGACTGTCTGGCAGCCTTGACCGCCTCGTCGATCAGCACCGCGGCCGGGCGCGGGTCGTCGACGATTTCCGGGGCGTCGAAGTTGAGGAAGTTCAGGTAGTCGAACATCGCCTTGTTGCCGGTGACGTTGGAGCCCTTGGCGTAGACCAGCGTGGCCTTGTCGCCGACGGCGCGGCGCAGGCCTTCGCGGACGGTCACCGAGTGCACCGGCTTACCGTCGGCGGCCCAGCTGCCCATCATGTCGATCGGCGCATCGGCCAGCGGGCCGACCAGGGCGATGGTCCCGGATTTCTTCAGCGGCAGGGTCTGCTGGCGGTTCTCCAGCAGGACCAGGCCACGGCGGGCCACGTCACGGGCGGCTTCGCGGTGCAGGCGGGAATCGGCGTAGTAGTCCGGTACGTCGTTCTCGGCCTTGCCGATACGCACGTACGGGTTCTTGAACAGGCCCATGTCGTACTTGGCGCCGAGCACTTCGCGCACCGCCTGGTCCAGCTCGGCCTGGCTCACCTCGCCGGACTTGAGCAGGCCTGGCAGCTCTTCGCCGTACAGGGTGTCGTTCATGCTCATGTCGATGCCGGCCTTGATCGCCAGCTTGGCCGCCTCGCGACCGTCGCGGGCTACGCCATGGCGGATCAGTTCCTGGATCGCGCCGTGGTCGCTGATGGTCACGCCGTCGAAGCCCCACTCCTTGCGCAGCAGGTCGTTCATCAGCCAGGTGTTGGAAGTGGCCGGTACGCCGTTGATCGAGTTCAGCGCCACCATCACCCCGCCGGCACCGGCGTCGATGGCCGCGCGGTAGGGCGGCAGGTAGTCGTTGTACATCTTCGGCAGGCTCATATCGACCGTGTTGTAGTCGCGCCCGCCTTCCACCGCGCCGTACAGGGCGAAGTGCTTGACGATGGCCATGATGCTGTCGTGCTCGGCCGGGCTCTTGCCCTGGAACGACTCGACCATCACCTTGCCGATCTTCGAGGTCAGGTAGGTGTCTTCGCCGAAGCCTTCGCTGGTGCGGCCCCAGCGCGGGTCACGGGCGATGTCGACCATCGGTGCGAAGGTCATGTCCAGCGAGTCGGCGGCGGCCTCGACGGCCGAGGTGCGGCCGACCTTGGCGATGGCGTTCATGTCCCAGGACGAGGCCATGCCCAGGCCGATGGGGAAGATGGTGCGGTTGCCGTGGATGGTGTCGTAGGCGAAGAACATCGGGATCTTCAGCCGGCTGCGCATGGCGGCGTCCTGCATCGGCCGGTTTTCCGGGGCGGTGCGCGAGTTGAAGGTGCCGCCGATGCGGCCGGCGGCGATTTCCTCGCGGATCTTCTCCCGCGGCATTTCCGGGCCGATGGAGATCAGGCGCAGCTGGCCGATCTTCTCGTCCTGGGTCATCTGGCCCAGCAGGTGGTCGACGAAGGCTTTCTTTTCCTTCAGGTGCGCGGCGGCGGCGGAGGTGTCGGCCAGGGCCGTCTGACTGGCCAGGCTGACGAGCAGGCCCAGCAAACACAGGTTCTTCATGAATTCTGTTCTCGTGGCTCGTGCCGGTATTCACGGGAGATACCGGCCAGCCGAAATTGGGGGAGCGGCTATTGTTATGGTTTGCTGGGGCACGTTTGTAGCCGATTGGGCCCGCACTATCCAGCGGCGGTCACGGATTATGCCTCAAGTCCGGTGCCAGAACAGTCATCAAGGAGCGTTGCCAGATGCGCGTCACCTACAGTGCAAGACCCTGGTTGCTGATCCTCTTCACCAGCCTCCTGGCCGGTTGCGGGATCAACAACATTCCCAGCTACGACGAGGAGGTCAAGGCTGCCTGGGGCCAGGTGCAGAACCAGTACCAGCGGCGTGCCGACCTGATTCCCAACCTGGTGGCGACGGTCAAGGGTTATGCGGCGCATGAACAGGCCACCCTCACGGCGGTGATCGAGGCGCGGGCCAAGGCCACCTCGATCCAGGTCGATGCCAGTACCCTGAACGACCCGGAGAAGATCAAGCAGTTCCAGGCCGCCCAGGCGCAACTGACCGGGGCCTTGAGCCGGCTGATGGTGGTGGCCGAGCAGTACCCGAACCTCAAGGCCGACCAGAACTTCCTGGCCCTGCAGTCCCAGCTCGAAGGCACGGAAAACCGTATCGCCGTGGCGCGCAAGGACTTCATCGCCGCGGTGCAGAAATACAACACCGAGATCCGCACCTTCCCCGGTCGCATCTGGCACAGCCTGATGTACAGCGACCTGCCGCTGCGCGAGAGCTTCGAGGCCACCAGCGCCGATGCCGACAAAGCGCCTGAAGTGAAGTTCTGATGCGCCCGTTGAAGGCCGTGGTCCTGCTGGCGCTGCTGTTGGCGGCGCTGGCGGTGCGCGCCGAGGTGGTGTTTCCGGCGCTGGGCGGGCGGGTGGTGGATGGCGCCGGGCTGCTCGACGCCCATACCCGGGGTCAGCTCACGCAGATGCTCCAGGCCCATGAGCAGGCCAGTGGCGAACAGGTGGTGGTGGTTACCGTGCCGGATCTGCAGGGCCTGGAGATCGAGGACTACGGCTACCAGTTGGGGCGGCACTGGGGCATCGGGCAGAAGGGCAAGGACAACGGCGCGCTGCTGATCGTCGCGCCGCAACAGCGCAAGCTGCGTATCGAGGTGGGGTATGGGCTGGAGGAGCGACTGACCGATGCGCAGTCGTCGGTGATCATCAACCGCATCATCCTGCCGGCGTTCAAGCGCGGGGAATTCAGCCAGGGGATCGTCCAGGGTACGGCGGCGATTCTCCAGGTGCTGGGCGGGAATCCGCTGGCGCAGCCGTCGTCGCTGAGTGCGGCGCAGGAGGAGGGCGATCCGCCGTCGTTGTGGATGATCGGGTTGTTCATCGTGCTGGTGGTGGTTGTGCTTTATCTTCAGGGGCTCGGTGGTGGTCGGCGTGGCGGGCCTGGAGGCGGGTTCGGTGGCGGGTTTGGTGGGTTGGGTGGTGGTCGCGGTGGCGGTGGTGGTTTTGGGGGTGGAGGTGGCAGCTTCGGCGGCGGTGGTTCGTCCGGGAGCTGGTAACTCGATCTTCGACACCACGCCGATCGCGTCGATCTTTCGATAAAAGGAACATCAATGGCACTGCTGAACGAATTCCAACAACGCCAGGTCGCCGAGGCCATCGCCAGTGTCGAGCGCCACACCGATGCCGAACTGGTCACCGTCCTGGCCCGCAGCGCCGACGACTACGCCTATGTCCCGCTGGTCTGGGCCAGCCTGCTGGCCCTGCTGCTGCCCGGCCTGGCGTACTACGTCACCGGCTGGTTCAGCACCCATGGCCTGCTGCTCACCCAGTGGCTGACCTTCATCGTCCTCTGTCTCGTCCTGCGCCTGCCGGTCTTCACCAGTCGCCTGGTGCCCCGCACCGTACGCCACTGGCGCGCCTCGAACCTGGCCCGCCGGCAGTTCCTCGAACAGAACCTGCACCACACCGCCGGCCGCACCGGCGTGCTGATCTTCGTCTGCGAAGCCGAGCGCTACGTGGAAATCCTCGTCGACGACGGCATCGCGGCGAAACTCGACGACCCGGTCTGGGACGCCATCGTCGCCAACTTCACCGCCCAGGTCCGCGCCGGGCAGACCCTGCAAGGCTTCCTCACCTGCATCCAGGCCTGCGGCGAACTGCTCAAGGCCCACGTCCCGGCCACCAGTGATCGCAACGAGTTGCCCAACCGCCTGGTGATCCTCGACTGAGCGCCGGCCCTCCCCGTAAAATGCCCGGCATCAATTCCGAGGCACCCATTCCCCATGTCCGCTACCCCCACCGCCCAAGCCGCGCCGGATGCACGTGCGCAGTTTCTCGCCGTGCTCGCCGAGAGCCTGCAACAGCAAGCCTTCGTCAAGCTGGTGCTGGCCCGTCATGTCGGCGCCGAAGCCGACCTGCAGCGCATCACCGCCAAGCCGCTGACGGTCAAGGGCACGCCGAGCCTGCAGTTCGTCCATCGCTACAAGACCCGCGACATCACCCGCAACCTGCCGCTGGACGAAGCCCAGGCGCAGATCGCCGAATGGCTGCCGGGCGCCTTCCGCAATGCCCACCTGCTGACCCTGGCCGACGAGGTCCAGCTGGAATTCACCAAGAAGGGCAAGCCGATGCTGCACCGCAACGCCGCGCAGCAGGTGCGCCAGGCCGCGGCGGGCGAGCATGACCGGGAGAAGAAGCGCTACCTGGAACTGACCCGGCCCTTCCTGCAGGACCTTGGCGTCACCGACAAGCAGCAGGCGCTGATCCCGGCCATGTCGCGCAAGTGGAAGCAGATCAACAAGTTCATCGAAGTGTTCTCCCATGCCTGCACCAGCGTCGGGCTGTCGGCGGAGCGGCCGGTGCGGGTGGCGGACTTCGGATCGGGCAAGGGCTACCTGACCTTCGCCATCCACGACTACCTGTGCAACACCCAGCAGCGTGCGGCCCAGGTGACCGGCGTCGAGCTGCGCGCGGACATGGTCGAACTGTGCAACGCCGCCGCCAGCCGCCTGGAGCATCCGGGGCTGGTGTTCGAGCAGGGTGACGTACGCAGCGTGGTGCCGGCCGAGATCGACGTGATGATCGCCCTGCACGCCTGCGACATCGCCACCGACTACGCGATCCACACCGGCATCCGCACGGGCGCGGCGATCATCATGTGCTCGCCGTGCTGCCACAAGCAGATCCGCCCGCAACTGAGCAGCCCGGGTTTGCTCAAGCCGATGCTGCAATACGGCCTGCACCTGGGGCAGCAGGCCGAGATGCTCACCGACAGCCTGCGGGCGCTGTACCTGGAGGCCTGTGGGTATGAGGTCAAGGTGTTCGAGTTCATTTCGCTGGAGCACACCAGCAAGAACAAGATGATCCTGGCGACCCGGCGCAAGGAGGCAGGGGATGCGGCGGGGTTGCTGGAGAAGATTGCCGAGCTGAAGGCGTTCTATGGGGTGACCGAGCATTGTCTGGAGACGTTGCTCAGGGCGGATGGGTTGATTCGCGGGTGAGATAGGCGGGAAGCCTTGATGCCCTTCCCGCCTTCAGAAGAACTAACCCCCTCGCTCTATCATCTCCATCGTTATCCCGCCGTATCCGTAGTAGTGGTACGTATTAGGTTCGGGCGCCAGCCGTACCTCGGACACGCTGAATATGACGATCCGTATGAAGGGCAAGTCTTCGAAGCCTTTGTACGCCTCCGGCGGAATCAGGAAGTCATAACTTGCGCCGGGTTTTCCCGGAAGTACGAACAGTTCGTTGTAGAGCGGTATGCTGCCTTCTTCGGTATACCCTGCCACTGACCAGATGTGCCGAACGGTATGCCACTCCTGGATGTGTTCGATAGGTTCATAGTGAATAGCGACGCCGTTCGGATACTCGTCGGGAAGAAAAAGATCGTCTTGCTGCTGGTCGTTGCCGACGGTCATCCCGCCGAAAACGAGACGTGTGGGTATTTTGATCGTGATGGGGTCGGCGATCTGTATCGTGCCGTCCGGCAGGACCATCTCGTGCTCGATCAACACGCTTTTGCCTTCGCTCTCCAGGATCCAGGTGTCTTCGAGGCGCAGTCTGGTATTGCTTGTCTCCTCGCCAGTCAGGCGGTGCGTGATCCGGTGGACCTGGTTGCCATCCTGAGGTGTCCAGCGCATTCCCAGCATGGTGCCTGCGGGCTGGCCCAGACTATCGACTTCGAGAAAATACCCGATTGAGGGATGCTCCGCCGTCTCGACTGGAACGACGATGCCCACCGGCGGAACATCCAGCATGTATTGACCATGGGCGATGTAGGCAACCCAGATCTTCGATTGGGTCGGGACCTTGCCATCCATATACGAGGCGAAGCGTGGGCCGGTTTTCAGTAGTTCGTGATGCATATCAGGCTCCTCTGGCTCGGTGGTGAATGAGCCGAAAAGAAGGCTGGAGACACGGGCGCCGTACCCGTGCGAGGGAAAAGGGGATGCGAATCGGCCCCGTTGCTATCAGCACGATGGCGACGACGGACGACTCTGCCAGAGAGCGGATGGAAAGGCCCGGCGGGTGCCGGGCCTTTGCCCAAGTGTAGATCAGGCGGCTTTACTCGATGGGTACCATCATCGGCGTCCTCGCCTGGGCCAGGGTAAGCATGGCCAGGCCGATCCTCAGGGCGAGGATGGCGTCGGACAAGTGATCCTGGTCTTCGAGCGACGCTTGCCTGGGCAGCCGCCTCATGTCGTTCAAGGCGTTCTGGACGTTCAGGTAGGCGTGGGTGACGGCGTCGTTGTGGGACAGGTTGGGGCCTACGCAGAGTTCGTAGGGTGGGTCGGGGACGTTTTTCTTCATGGTGTACCTTCTATGTCGGTTGAAAAGGTCACCACTTCTCGCCGCTAAACGATGGGTGGCGACCGTGCGAGGGTTAGCAGACCGAGGACACAGAAACCCGGCGCACCACAGGGTGCCCACACGCACGGCCGCCATAAAGGCGTCGCTGATAGGTTATCTGTTTCCTTCGGACTGCTAATCCGGTCGTCAATACTGCAACGACCGGCGAAGACTAGGCAGGGTTTCCACAGGACGCAACCACCAGGCGGGGTCGGGGAGTATGCTTGGGAAATTGCCTACAAGAAAGTCGGAGATGGGTGAAGTTTCGTGGCGGAATGCGACAGATTTCTGAGGGCCTGGCAGTAAACCGTGTCAGGGCTGACAGGTGCTCGCCTTGAGTCTTGCAGCGCCCTTGAAATCGAGCGCTGCAAGGTTCAAGACAGGCATCGGCTTCAGAAGAACCGCGTCACACTCACCTTGGCATTGCGCCCCACGCTGTAAACATTGTCATCACTGAGCATCGGCGCGTAGTCGCGGTTGAACATGTTATCCAGGGTGAAATTCACCTCGGTGCCCTTCAGGTAAGGCTGCTGCGGCTTCCAGCTGGCGAACAGGCCCTGCACGTTGTAGGCCTCGTTGGCGCGATGGTTGAAGAAGGTGTCGCCCGACGCACTGCCCAGGTCGCCCGGGCCGTACTTGTCGCTGGGCAGGCGGTCGGTCTGGCGGACCCACAGGCCTTTCCAGCCCACCACCGCATCCCAGTCGGGAATCTTCACCCCCAGGCGCGCCACCCATTTCGGGGCCTGCACATCCTGGGCCCACACATCCGGACCCCACGGGTTGGTGTAGGCACCTTCATGTTTGCCGGTCATCCAGGTGTAGGACAGGGTGCCGAACAGGTAGGTGGAATCGTAGAAGCTTTCCACCTCGAAGCCCTTGTAGGTCGCCCCCTTCAGATTGCGGTAGTTGCCGATCAGGTAGTTGCCACAGGTGTCGCTGATGTTGCCGCCGGTCACGTTCTGCGCCTGGCATTCGACCCCCAGGTTCTTGAAGATCTCGTCCTTGACCTTGTTGTGGAACAGGGTGGTGCGCACCTGCAGGTTGTCGTCGCTGGCGAACAGGCCGGAGAAGTCGGTGACGTTACCGGCACGCAGCGCGGTGATGCGTTCCGGGTCGAGGTTGCGGCTGGTGGCGCTGCGGGTGCTGGCCGCGCTCTGCACTTCGTACTGCTCGTCGATCACTGGGGCGCGCCAGGTCTTGGAGTAGTCGGCGAAGAAGGCGACATCGTCAGTGGTCCGCCAGAACAGCGACAGGCGTGGCGACCAGCCGGTGTAGGTCTTGGCACTGTAGTCATGCCCGGCTGAGGCGACGTTGTAGAACGGCGCATCGTTCTTCTCGCCGCGGTTGCGTACGTGGTCGTAGCGTAGCGACGGGGTGATGGTCACCTCGCCAACGGTGATGGCGTCCTGCACGTAGGCGCTGTTGGTGTCCACCTTGCCATGGGGCATGAAGTTCGGCTGGAAGTGGCCGTAGTTGTACCGCTCGGTGTTGTAGGTGGCCCCCGGCATCCACATGTCGGTTTCACGGGCGTGGCGGTGCAGTTCGACACCGCTGGTCAACGCGTGCTCCAGCCCGCCGGTGCTGAATTGCGCGGTGTTGCGCACTTCGAAATTGCGGTCCTTGTACTCGGTGTCCATTTTCCGGCCGCCGGTGGCGAGCTGGAAGAAGGCGTTGGCCCCGCGTTCGTCGGTCTGGTCGACATCGGACTCCGAATAGCTCACCTCCAGGTTGACCAGCGGGTTGTCCACCGGCTGGTAGCGGTACTTGGCCGACCAGGTGGTGTCGACGGTTTCGCGCTGGGCGAGGTAGCGGCGTATGGCGTTCTTGTAGCCATAGCTGCCGATCTGCGCCTGGGTCGGCGGTGCCGAGTAGTTGGTCGACGAGTAGCGGGTCATGCGTTCGTTTGTCGAGCGCGAGTAGGACAGCGCCAGGGACTGTTCTTCATCGAGCTGGACATTCAGCTTGAACAGGCCGCCTTCCAGATCCTGGGCGCTGTCGGGCAGGCGCTTGGGGTTGATCGGGTACTGGTTGCGCGGGTCGGGCAGGGACGAGGCCAGCTTGAAGTCGTCGCCGTCGCGCTTGGTCAAGTAGATCAGGCCGTCGATGCGGCGGTCCTCGGTGCGGCCGAACAAGGCCGAGCTGTACACCTGCTGGTGGTCGTTGCTGGAATAGCCGTACTTGATCATGGCGCCGCTGTCGCGACCTTCCTGCAGCAGGTCCGGGGCATCCTTGGTGGTCATGTGCACGCTGCCGGCCAGGCCGGTGTTGCCGACGAAGGGCGAGTGCGGCCCTTTCTCCACCTCGATGCTCTTGATCAGCTCGGGCTCGATGAACATGGTGCCTTGCTGGTAGCGCTCGAAACCGGTCTTGGTGGCGCCGTCCACGGTCAGTTGTACGTCCTCGGCGTCACCCATGCCCCAGATGTTGATGTTCTGTCCGCCGGGCAGCATGGAACCGCCCATTTCGATGCCGGGCAGGGTGCTGAGCAAGGTGGGAACGTTGTTCGCCTGTTCGCGGTCGATGTCGCGCTGGGTCAGGGTCGAGCGGCCGACGGTGGCCGGGGTGACCTGCTGGCCGTCGCCGACGATGCTCATTGCGCCGAGCTGGATGCCGCTGTTGGCGTTGCCGGGCGGGGTGGTCTCGCTTTCCCTGGGACGCACCACGTAGGTACTGCCGACCTTGACCAGGGTGAACTGGCTGCTGGCGAGCAGGCGGGTGATCGCCTCTTCGGCGCTGAACTCGCCGTTGAGGGCCGGGGCGGAGACGTTGCGCAGCAGCGCCTCGTCGAACAGCAGTTGCACCTTGGCCTGCTGCGCCACCTGGCTCAGCGAGGTGGCCAGCGGCTGCGCCGGCAATTGCAGTTGTACCGGCGCGGCGTGGGCCTGCAGGCTCAGGGCCAGGCAGGCGGCCAGCAACGTTGGCTTGGACGCTCGAAACGCACGAAACATGAAAATCCCCCAGTACGGCCAAAGGCCAAAAAAAGACGGTGTCGACGGCGCAGTCGGGGAGGAAGACGCGGGGGAAAGAAAAACCCTCACATGCGAATGAAAAATATTCTCAGGGTTGTCCGGGGGGATTCGACATTGCATGCCGCAAGCACGCTGGCCAACCTGTGGGAGCTGGCTTGCCAGCGATAGGGCCCTCACAGGCACTACAAAGCCTCCCGGCGTGAAAAAGCCCGCCGCCACATCACTGGGAAGGCAAGAACACCTTCTACCTGCTCAAGCCGATCATCCGTGCCAGGGCCGAGGCCTTGCACGAACGTTCAGGGCCTCATCGCTGGCAAGCCAGCTCCCACAGGGACCGGGTTGCTCCCACAGGACCCCCCCGCTAAATCAATGAGTTATGTGCTAGATGAGCGCGCGGCGTGCCCTATTTGCCGCTGCGCTCGATGCGCAGCCGCCCATCCGCCAGCGCCACGGTCTTCACCGGCAGCAACGCCGGCAAGGCATTGAGCAGGGCGTCGGGATCATGCACATCGAGGTTGCCGGACACCTTGTAGCCCGCCAGCGCCGGATCGGCCAGCACCACGGCGGCAGGACGGTACAGCGACAGCTCGTCCACCAGGCTGGCCAGCTCGCGGTTGCGGAACGACACGTGGCCACTGCGCCAGTCCGCCACTTCTGCATCGCTCAGGCGCTGCCGGGTCAGGTCGCCGCGGGCGAGGTTGTACACCACCCGCTCGCTCGCCCCCAGCAGCATCGGCTGGCGTCGCTCACCCGGGGTTTCGAACGCCACCAGGCCATGGGCGACGCTGAGCACCAGCTCGCGCTGGCCGCGGCGCAGGTCGAATCCGGTGCCCACCACCCGCACCTGCGCGGTGCCGGCATCGACGAACAGCGGGCGTTCCTTGTCCGGGGCGACCTCCAGGAACACCTGGCCTTGATCCAGGTGCACCATGCGTCGCTCGGCGGTGAAGTCGATACGCAGACGGGTATTGGCATTGAGTTCGAGGCGGGTGCCATCGGGCAGGGTGACGCTGCTCGGCTGCCCGTCCTGGCTCGCCAGCTGACGCTGCAGCGGCGCCGAGGTGGTGCCCAGGTTGCCCGCCAGCAGGGCGCAGACCAGCGCCGCCGCCGTGGCCAGTGCCGGGCGCCAGTACGCCGGCTTGCGCGGTTGCAGGACCACCGGCTTGTTCAGTTCCTTGAGCGCTGCGAGGTCGTCCCAGAGTTGCTCGAACTGCTGGTAGGCCTGGGCGTGCCCGGGGTGTTCCAGCCACTGGACGAAGGCTTTGCGCGTGGCCCGGGACCGGTCGTTGCGATTGCGCGTGAACCAGCTCGCCGCCTGGGCGTCGACCGCACGGCTGTCCATGTCAGGTAGGGTCATTCCGGTTGCTCCGCAACGTTGTCACTGTCCAGGCGCTGCTTGCAGTACAGGAGTGCGGCGGCGATATGTTTCTCCACCATGCTGATGGAGATGCCCATGCGTTCACTGATCTGCGCCTGACTCAAACCTTCGAAGCGGTGCAGCATAAGGGCTTCGCGGCGTCGCGGCGAGAGTTCGGCAAGGACAATTTTCAGATGCTCCAGGCGTTGCAGGCGCTGCGCACCGGCCAGCGGGTCGGATCCGGGGGCCTCGCTGGGACGCTCGTCTTCCTTGGCCTCGACCTGTTCGTCGAGCACGTCGCCGCGCACTTTCTGCCGCCGCCAGTGATCGCGCAGCAGGTTGCGCGCCATCTGGAACAGGAACGCCCGCGGCTGCTCCACCCGGGCCTTGTCGCGGTAGCCGAGCCATTGGGTGAAGACGTCCTGGGTCATGTCCGCGGCATCGCTGGCGTTGTCCGTGCGCTTGCGCAGGAAATGCAGGATATCGGCGTAGAAGCCGTGGCAGGTGTCCTGCGCGAAGCGGTCGGGTTTGGGGCGCGGCATGCGAACTTTCCAGGAAGGTACCGGAGAGAAAGGTCGCGAATGTTATCGAGAATTATTGTTATTTGCTATGGGGTTTCACTATCGCATTGCCATCAGCGCCGGCGTCGGGTGATGGCGGCGGGGGCCGGCACGTTGAGCTCGGCACGACCCAGGGGGTGGGTCGAGGCATCGAAGAAATGCAGCACGGTGTCCGGCATTTCCTCGAAGATCCGCGCGTAATGCTGCTTCTGGCTGACGATGGCGGCTTCGCCCAGCGGCATGATCGACAGCGCCACGTGGGTCGGTCGCGCCTGCTGGATGGCGCGCAGCAGATGGCGGTCGGCGCGGTCCAGGTGGTGGCCGAAGATGCACAGGCCCTCGCCGTGGCTGGCCAGGGCGGCGTAGCTCCAGGTCAGGTAGTCGGAGCTGCGGATGGCGCGCAGCTTGTGGTCGCTGGTGCATTCGTTGACGAACAGCGGCACATCGCCCGGGGTGTTGATGGCGAAGCCGTCGAGCAACTGGCTGCCGCTGGCGGCGCGCAGGCGGGTGCCGCCGTCCTCGGTGCGCAGCAGGTGCAGGCCGCCGTGCAGGTAATGCAGGCGGGTGCCGGCGCCGTGGGTGCGGCTGACATCGAAGTGGCCTTCCTCGTCGAACAGCTGCTGGAAACCGCCTGGCGCCTGGCTCACCGCCCAGTGGCAGAGCAGGTCGTAGTTGCCGGAGAACACGCTGCGGTAGCTGCGCAGCTCGGCGTTGATCGCCGCCAGGGTGTCGGCGGGCAGCAGCTTCCACGGGATATGCACGCTGCGCACGGCGTGGATCAGCGCTTCCTTGATCGCGTAGTAGCGGTTCAGCGGCGCTGACGAGCCGATAGCCAGGGCGGCGTTGACCCGCACCGTGGTGTTGAGGGCGCTGAGCACCGGTTCGAAGAGTTCGCTGCCCAGGGACTTGAACAGCGCCTGGTCGCTGACCCCCAGCGGCTTGTTGCGCACCCGCTGGGCCAGTTCGAACAGCGAGAAATAGCTGAACGGCCGCCAGATCGCCCGGCTGGCGCCATTGCCCAGGAGCAGGCCGGTGCACGGATGGCGGGCGGCGAGGTCCGGCCAGGAGGCGAGGGAGGCGTCTAGTTCGGCGGGCATGGCGGGTCTCGTAGGAATCTGTTGCAAATCGGCAGGGCGGGACTTTAGCACGTCACGGGTTGTCATCCGTCTCGGCGACTATGCTCTGGGCCGGTTTTCCAAGGAGACATTTCCATGCGATTGAAGGACCTCTGCCTGGGCCTCGGCCTGTGTGCGCTGATGACCCCGGCGTTCGCCGAAAGTGGCGCGGCGCTGGCGAAAGCGCAAGACATCCCGTACCCGGCGGTGATCGCCCATCGTGGCGCTTCCCATGATGCCCCCGAGTCCACCGCACCGGCCTACCAGCTGGCCCGCGACCTGGGGGCCGACTACCTGGAACTGGACCTGCAACGCAGCCGCGACGGCGTGCTGGTGGTGGTGCATGACGACGACCTGCGGCGCACCAGCGATGTCGCCGAGCGCTTTCCCGAGCGCAAGGACAGCCCGGTGAGTGCCTTCACCCTGGCCGAGCTGAAGTCCCTGGATGCCGGCAGCTGGTTCAACCGCGCCTATCCGGAGCGCGCGCGGGCGGCGTTCGTCGGGCTCAAGCTGCTGACGCTGGATGAGGTGCTGGACATTGCCGAGGGGAGTCCGCTCCACAAGCCCGGTTTGTATATCGAGACCAAGGTGCCGGGGCAGTTTCCCGGGATCGAGCAGGACCTGCACAAGGCTTTGGAGAAGCGCGGCTGGCTCGACCGGCCGGGGCGCGTGGTGCTGCAGAGCTTCGACCGCGACAGCCTGGCCCTGCTGCACAAGGCCATGCCGCAGGTGCCGAAGGTGTTGCTGCTGTGGTTGGGCAAGGACCATGTGGAGCCGGCGCCGGGGCCGTCGTTCGCCGACTCCGGGGTCCGTGACAAGGCGGCGTACTATGCGCGCCAGCAACCGAAGGATCGTGCGGAATTCGAGCGCTGGCTCGACCTTGCCAAGGCGGCGGGGGCAATCGGTACCGGGCCGTCCGCGGCGCTCGCTGGTGGGGGCGAGCAGAGCTATGCCGACCTGGTGCAGCCGTGGATGAATGCGATGGCCCATGACAAGGGGCTGTTGGTGCATGTGTACACGGTGGATGAGCCGGTGGATTTCAAGCGGGTGAGCGAGGCGGGGGTGGATGGGATCTTCACCAATCGTACTGGTGCGCTGCTGCGCTTTCACGGTCGGGCGGTGGGGAAGGACGAGGCTGCCCTGTTGAGTGAGAGCGGTTGGTAAAACATCTCAGGTACTCGGCGTGGCAGGATTTGGGACCGCTTGCGCGGTCCTTCGCTCCTGCCGGATACCCATGCTCATCGCGCTCTAAGGAAGACTCGGCACCGCCCCCACCTTCCCGGCATCCGCCTGCTCCCGCCGGATCTTGTTCCGCCACAACCGATACGCCCGGATCCCCGCCCGCACCGAGCCATACAGCAGATGGTTATCCATCTCCCGCGCCAGCCCCGAGCGCACCAGCATGCGCAGGAACGCCCCGCGTGCCCGGGCAATCCCCAGCTCGATACCCTGGGCCTTCAGCGTATCCCGTACCTCCCGCAACGCCGCGATGCCGCTGACATCGATACTGCTCACCGCTTCGGCATCGAACAGCACCGCCTTCGGATCCGGCTCGCGCTGTACCGCCTCCAGCAGGCGCATCTTGAAGTAGTCGGCGTTGAAGAACAGGATCGCGTCGTCGAAGCGGTACACCACCAGCCCCGGCACGGTGCGCGCGTCCTTGTGCCGGCTGATATCCACCTGTCCCTCGATCCCCGGCGCCCAGCCGAGCACCGCGTCGGTGGGCTGGTAGATGCTGTAGAGCAGGCGCAGGATCGCCAGGGTCACGGCGATGATGATCCCCGGCAACACGCCGACGCCGAGCACGCCAATGGTGGTCAGCACGCAGAGGAACAGTTCGAAGCGGCTCAGCGCCCAGATCTTCTTCAGCGACTGCACGTCGATCAGCCCCCAGCCGGCCATCAGCAGCACCGCACCCAATGCCGCCTGGGGAATCCAGGCCATGGGCGCGGTGAAGAACATCAGGATCACGGCGATCACCAGGGCGGCGACGATGCCCACCAGCTGGCTCTTGCCGCCGACCATGTCGTTGACCGCGGTGCGCGAGTCGGCGCCGCTGATGGCGAAGCCCTGGGACACCCCGGCGGCCAGGTTGGAGACGCCGAGGGCGACGAATTCATGGTTGGCGTTGATCGCATAGCCGTGCCGCGCGGCGAAGCTGCGGGCGGTGAGCATGGCGCTGCAGAAACTCACCGTGGCGATACCCAGGGCGTCGCGCAGCAGGCTTTTCATTTCTTCCAGCGAGGTCTGCGGCCAGGCCAGCTCCGGCATGCCGCCGGGGACGTGGCCGAGCACCGCGACGCCATGGTCGTCGAGGCCGAACACCCCGGCGATGAGGGTGAACACCGCCACCGTCACCAGCGCCGAGGGCAGCTTGGGGTAGCGCCGCGGCAGCCAGATCAGCATGGCCAGCCCGGCGAGGCCGATGGCCAGGGTCAGCCAGTGGATCTCGCCGAGGCGCTCGAAGAAGTTGATCATGCTGAGGATGAAACCGTTGCCCTCGATCTTGAAGCCGACCACCTTGCCCAGTTGTCCGGCCAGCAGGCTCAGGCCGATGCCGTTGAGGTAGCCGATGAGGATGGGCCGCGAGAAGAAGCTGGCGATGAACCCGGCGCGGGCCACCCCGGCGCAGATCAGCATCAGGCCCACCAGCACGGTGACCACCACCGAGAGTTGCAGCAGGCGCTCCGGGTCGCCCATGGCCAGTGGCGCGATGGCCCCGGCGACCATGGCGCAGGTGGCGGCGTCGGGGCCGACCATCAGCTGGCGCGAGCTGCCCACCAGGGCATAGACGATCATCGGCAGGATGCACGCATACAGGCCCACCTGCGGCGGCAGGCCGGCGATCTGTGCGTAGGCGATGGCGATCGGGATCTGGATGGCGGCCACCGACAGGCCGGCCTGCACGTCCGGGCGGAACCACTCGCGACGGTAATGCAGCAGGTTGGCCAGGCCCGGAAGCCAGCGGGAAAGAAACATGTTCAGGTCCTTTTGATGTATCTGACAGACGCTAGCGCAATACCTCGGCACCCGGCGCTCCGAAGGGAGGCCGATGGTCGCTAGTAGGCATTTGGCCAGCATCCTACCCCAGGGGGAGGCAGATGGCGACGCATCGCGCGAAACATGGGTTACTCAGCCCACTCCGGATCCCCGGTGAACACCACGGTCAGCCAGCGATCCGGCCCCTCGCCGCCAATCGCATTGCCGATCTCATCCCGCCATGCATCCCACTCGGCAATATTCCGTGCCGCCATGGTCCGGGGCACGATGAAATACAGCTCGATCTCCCGCGAGCGCCCGACCTTGGCCACATAGGCCCGATACGACAACATGCTGTGCCGCTCGACGAACGCCTGCGCCACCTCGTCCACATGCTGCTTCAGGTCCCCCGGCGTCACCAGGAACATGTCCGCCAGCGCCTGGCGGATCACCGACAACGGCAGCGGGATGATCACCAGGCACACCAGCCCCAGCACCGCCGGGTCGATATAGGGCGAGATCCACTCCCAGCGCGTGCCCTGCACCGCGATCCCCACGCAGAAGGCGATCAGCAGCGCCGCAGTGATGCTCGCCGACATCACCCAACCCTTCACATCCATGCGCACGAAGTCGGAATTGATGGTCTTGTTGGCCCGCGCCTCGAACACCGCGATGGCCAGGCAGGCAGTCACGGTCAGCACCGCGTACACCAGGGCCACGCCGAACTCCAGCTCGCGCCCGCCTTCCAGCAGGCTGAGCACGGCGTTGATCAGCGCGTAGATCGCCACCCCGGTGAGCAGGATGCCGTTCAGCGCCAGGACCATCGGTTCCAGGTGCCAGAAACCCATGGTGAAACGCTCGCGCAGCTTGCGCGACATATGGGTGCGGGTGTGGGCGGTGATCAGCCGCACCACCACCAGCGACAGGCCGCTCATGCTGGCGTCGACCATGGAGTAGACGCCGTCGAAGACGATCGAGAACGAACCCGAGGCGATGCCGAAACCGATGCCGATGGCGGCGATGAACAGGGTGACGGCGATGGAAGTACGCAGTACCCCCTGCTCGTCGGACAGATCGAAAAACCGCGTTGCCACTCAGGGCCTCCTCAATAAAACGCCGGGCCGTCAGACCCGGAATTGCTCCATCAGCGCCTGCTGCTGGTTGGCCAGGCGGTTCAGTGCCTGGCTGATGCGCGCCGATTCGTCGGCCTGGCCGGACAAGGATTCGGTGACGTCGCGAATGCCGGCGACATTGCGGTTGACCTCCTCGGCCACCGCACTCTGTTCCTCGGCGGCGGAGGCGATCTGCAGGTTCATGTCGCTGATCACCGTGACCGCCTCGCCGACCCGTTGCAGGGCCGGCACCGCCTGTTGCATGCGCTCGACGCTGTCCTTGGCCTGGCGCTGGCCGTCCTGCATGGCTTCGACCACGCCCTGGGTACCACCCTGCAAAGCTTCGATCACCTGGCGGATTTCTTCCACCGACACCTGTGTACGCTGGGCCAGGTTGCGCACCTCGTCGGCGACCACGGCGAAACCGCGTCCCGCCTCGCCGGCGCGGGCGGCCTCGATGGCGGCGTTGAGGGCCAGCAGGTTGGTCTGCTCGGCGATGGCGCGGATCACTTCCAGCACCGAGCCGATCTGGTCGCTACGTCCGGCCAGGGCCTGCACCCGCTCCATGGCCAGGTCCATGTCGGCCGCCAACTGGTCGATGGCCTTGCGGGTGATGCCCACCAGTTCCAGGCCTTCACGGGTGGCCTGGTCGGCACCGCGTGCAGCCTGGGCGGCCTGGGCCGCGTTGTTGGCGACGTCGTGGGCGGTGGCGCTCATCTCGTTGGCGGCGGTGGCCACCTGTTCGATCTCGCGCTGCTGGAGCTGCATGCCGCCGCTGGTCTGGCTGGCGATGGCGGCGGACTGGTCGGCGGTGCCGCGGGCTTCCTGCAGCGAGCCCTTGACCTGGACGATCACCGGTTGGAGCTTGTCGAGGAAACGGTTGAACCAGCCGCTGAGCTGGCCCAGTTCGTCATCGCGGGAATAGTCCAGGCGCTGGGTCAGGTCGCCGTCGCCGCTGGCGATCTCACGCAGGCGCTCGGCCACGGCAAGGATCGGCCGGGTCACGCCGCGGGCGGTCAGCCACACCAGCACCAGGCCGGCCAGGGCGGTCACCAGGGCGATCAGCAGATTGAGCAGGTTGGCGTTCTGGTTGCTGGCGTCGAGGCGCTGGTTGAGCTGGATGGCCGGGGCCTGCAGCACGGCCTGGGGGATTTCCAGCAGCACCTGCCAGGGCGCGGCATCGGGGATCGGCGCGAACGGCCGGCTGGTGCGCATCACGCCAGCTTCCACCGCCGCGGGCAGCGGCTTGCTCAGTTGCGTGGCGTCGGCGCTGTGCCCGGCCAGCAGGCCGGCGGGGCTGACGATGCTGACCTGGCCCTGGCCGTCGAACAGCTCCTGGCGACCGGCCAGGGCCAGTTGCTGCAGGTTGTCGAGACCGATGTCGAGGCCGACCACGCCGACCACCTTGCCGTTGTCCAGCAGCGGCAGGGCGATGCTGGTCATCAGCACCTTCTTGCCGTTGACCTCGTCGAAGTACGGATCGAGCACGCAGGCCCTGGCCGTTTCCAGCGGGCAGGTCAGCCAGCGGTTGTAGGGCGAGCCGTTGGCGCCGACGCTGGCGTCGGCGAGCATGGATTCGGGCATGGCCTCGGACTCCAGTTCGCCGCCGGCGTTGCGCGACCAGTACAGGGAGAAACGGCCGCTGTCGTTGCTGCCCAGTTCGGCCTGGCCGCTGAAGCGGGCGTCCTGCTGGTCGAGGGCGCCCGGCTGGAACACCAGGTACAGGCCGATCAGGTCAGGGTTGCCGGCCAGCGCCGCGCGGGCCTGGGTCACCAGGGCCTGGCGCAGGTCGCCGTCGTCGCGCTGGCGCAGCACCGAGGCCAGGCGGGCGAAGCCGTTGCCGTACTGGTAGGCATCCATGAAGTAGCGCTGGATGCGCAGCGCCTGGGTCTCGCCGTGGGCCTGCAGGCGCAGGCGGGCGTTGTGGTCGAGCAGTTCGGTGTTGGCGGCGAAGACTTCGGCCGCGCTGCGGCGCGACTGGGTCAGCGAGGTGACGGCAAGGACAACGACGATCGCCAGCAGGCACAGGCCGGCAAGCAGGATGATCTTCCACTGGATGGACAGGCGGCGCGGGAGCATGAGGGTTTTCCTTCTCGGTCATGAACGACGCCCGCGATCCTCGCGGGCGTCGTCGACAGGCGGTCTCACTCGGCGAGGTAACTCGGTGGCGCGACCCGGAAGGCCTTGGTCAGGCGCGCCAGGTAGAGCAGGCCGCACAGGGCCCAGATACCGCCGAACACCAGCGAATGCTCGTTCAGGTCGAGCCACAGCACGGCGATGATGCAGAAGCCGATGGTGGGCAGCACCAGGTGCTTGAGCTTGTTCGCCCATCCCTGCTTCAGGCCCTGGCGAACGTAGCAATGATTGATGACCGACAGGTTGACGAAGCTGAACGCCACCAGCGCGCCGAAGTTGATGATCGAAGTGGCGGTGACCAGGTCGAAGAAGATCGCCGACAGCGCGATCACGCCAACGATGACGATGTTCAGCACCGGGGTCTTGTAGCGCGAGTGCAGGCGGGCGAACAGGAAGTGCGGGATCACCTTGTCGCGGCCCATCACGTAGAGAAGGCGCGAGACGCTGGTCTGCGAGGCCAGGCCCGAGGCGATGGTGTTGATCACGGTGCAGGCGATGAAGATCGACTGGAACAGCTTGCCGCCGACGTACAGGGCGATTTCCGGCAGGGCGGCTTCGTGGTCCTGGAAGCGGTCCATGGTCGGGAAATAGGCCTGGATGAAGAACGAGGTGAGGATGAACACCGCACCGCCGATCAGCGCGGTGAGGAAGATCGCCCGCGGGATGATCTTTTCCGGCTGGTGGGTTTCTTCCGAGAGGGTGGTCACCGCGTCGAAGCCCAGGAACGAGAAGCAGAGGATGGTCGCCCCGGCCATCAGCGCGCCGAACTGCGCCTTGTCGTCGACGAAGGGGGTCAGGCTCCACGGCGTACCCAGGCCTTCGCCCTGGTGCAGGCCGCGCAGGCACAGGTAGATGAACACCGACATGATCGCGATCTGCACGCCGACGAATAGCACGTTGAAGCTGGCCACCAGGTTGATGCTGCGGATGTTGATCAGGGTGATGAGGGTGACGAAGCCGACCACCCAGGTCCACTCGGGCACTTCGGGGAACATCGCCGACAGGTACATCTTGGCCAGCAGGGCGTTGACCATCGGCAGCAGCAGGTAGTCCAGCAGCGACGACCAGCCCACCAGGAAGCCGACATGGGGGCTGATGGCTTTCTGGGTGTAGGTGTACGCCGAACCGGATTGCGGGAAATGCCGCACCAGCACGCCATAGCTCACGGCGGTGAACAGGATGCCCAGCAGGGCCAGGATGTAGGCGCTGGGCACGTGGCCGGACGTGAGGCCGGAAACGATGCCGAAGGTGTCGAACACGGTCATTGGCGTGAGGTACGCCAGGCCGATGATCACCACCTGCCACAGGCGCAGGGACTTGCGAAGCTGGTGGTTGCCGTGGGTGCTGTGCTCAGGCTGCATGCGGGCGATGCTCCTGGGACGAGTGCACGGACGGGGGTTGCAACGGGCACGGCAAGGTCGAGCGGGTGGGCTCCATGTTGTTCACCTTTTATGTTGGAGCTGGGGTTGGCGCGGGCGAGGCGCCGATGTCACTGGCAGGACCGAAAGGCAAAACATGACGCGCAGGCGCGCGGACACCGAGGCGTCAGGCAGCGGCGCTGTTGTTTTTCCTTATCGGGCGCTGGGCAAGGTGGGAAAAATAAGAAACGAAATGCAGGGTGCGCGTCAAGTAAATCGTTACATTATTTTTCTTTCATGACTTTTTAGCGACGTTTTCTGTGGTTTTTATCGCCAGGACGACATTTTTGCCGGATGGGTGGTTTTTGCTGTGCGTAAAAATTTACATGGCACTTGGAGAGCATGGATCAGTGGTTCGATGCGAAAGACGCATTCTTCAACGGCCAGGTGGGGGAGGCAAAAGGTAGTTTGTACCTTGAAGCTACCGGGACAGTAGTCAGTCCGACGATTGGTTCTGTGGGGGAGGGGTGGAGCAGGAGGGGGAAGCTGGAGCGGGTGAAGGGAATCGAACCCTCGTTATCAGCTTGGGAAGCTGGAGTAATGCCATTATACGACACCCGCTTGCAGGGCCACTTTGTACCAGAATCGCGAAACGATTTGAAGCCTTTATCGATCTTGCGTGCGTGCGACCCGTAGCGCCAGGGCGGTGATCTCGTTTGGCCGGGTTAGCCGTCGATCCTGCTGGCCGGGCTACAGGTGCCCGTTTCCTTCAGATGGCCAATGCATGCTGGCCTTGCACGTACTGGTAGCGCGCGCGGTGTTCACGCTGCGGCTTGAGGAAGTCGATCAGCACGTCGCGGGTGTCGCGGCAGGCGGATTTGTTTTCCATGTCCAGGAAGTGCCCGGCACCACGGATCTCGCGGAAGTGCGAATTGCGCACATGACGGCTGAACTGCCGCGCATCCTCGATGGTGGTGTACTCGTCCAGGTCGCCATTGACGAACAGCACCGGGATGTCGATGACCTTGGCCGACTGCAACGCGCGTTCCAGGTCGTGGTCGAGCACCTGGTGGATGTGGAAGTGCATCTGCGCGTATTCGTGGGTGTCCAGGCTGCTGACGTGCCGGTAGTTGAAGCGTTTGAACAGCGGCGGCAGGTACTTGCCGATGGTGTCGTTGACCAGGTTGCCGACCTGGTAGCGATCGCACTCGCTGAGGTACTTCGAGCCGCGTTCGAGGTAGTCGCGCATCGGTTCGTTGATCACCGGCGAGAACGAACTGACCACTGCCCGCTCGATGCGCCGCGGCTTGTGGGCCAGGGCCATGAGGGTGCAGGCACCACCCCAGGAGAACGACATGACCTGGTCGGCGGCGAAGTGGTCGATCAGTTCCAGGAGGATCTGCCCCTCGGTTTCCTTGGTCAGCAGACGCTCGTGGCGGTTGTGGGGCTTGGACTTGCCGGCGTACGGCTGGTCGTAGAGCACCACGTTGAATTGCGGGTGAAGATTGCGCACCGCCTGGGCGAACGACGCCGTGGTGGCGAGCGAGCCGTTGATCAGGATGATCGTCTTCTCGGCTTCTTGCGAACGGTAGAACTCCGTGTAAACCCGGTACTGCCCCTGTATGTCCAGCACAGCTATTTCTGGCCTCATGTCATCGACTCCTGGCGCAAAAAATGGGTATCCGTCCAAGCAAGCTTGCACGTTCTATGTGACAGGTAGGCATACGCCTTAGAGTGAATCGAGGGCCCCTTGTCGATCCGTTACAGGCGTGGTCGACGGGTATTGTTATAGGCGGGCGATTTCACCGGACGCCCGCGCTTCGAGGTGCGGGTCACCGGCAAAAAGGTGTCTTGGACTACGAGCGTGACTGATAAGTCACATGAAGACCGACGATTCGATTCAAGCAGCCGATCCCGGATGCCGCAAGTGCCGTTCGGGTAATTTGCGCAAATTTTTTACCCGACGGTCGCAGGCGTCAGATCGGCAGGATTTCGTCGGCGCGCAGGGCGCGGTACTGGCCGGGGGCAAGCTGCGGGTCCAGCACCAGGGGGCCCATGCTTTCGCGATGCAGGCGCACGACCTTGTTGTCGTAGTGGCCGAACATGCGCTTCACCTGGTGATAGCGGCCCTCGACGATGCTCAGCCGGGCACTGTGGCTGCCCAGCGGAATCAGTTCAGCGGGCTGCGTGGTCAGGTCTTCGAAGGCGAAGTAGAAACCCTCGCGGAAGCGCTCGACGTACCCGGCCTCGATCGGCTGCTCGGTCTCGACGTAGTAGACCTTGGGCAACTTGGTCTGCGGCTGGGTCAGGCGCCGCGACCACTGGCCGTCGTTGGTCAGGATCAGCAGGCCGGTGGTGTTGAAGTCGAGGCGCCCGGCGATGTGCAGGTCGTCCTTGTCCGGCTCGTCGATCAGGTCGAGCACGGTGCGGTGCTCGGGATCGCGGGTGGCGCTGACGCAACCTTCGGGCTTGTGCAGCATGAAGTAGCGCGCCGGGCGCCCGGCCTGCAGCACCTGGTCGTCGACCTCGACACGGCTGAACACCCGCACTTCGTGCTTCGGATCGCCCACCGCCACGCCATCCACGCGCACCCGCCGTTCCACCAGCAGCAGGCGCACTTGCTGGCGATTGAAGCAGGGCAGGTTGGCGAGGAAACGGTCGAGGCGCATGGCGGGGCAGGGCTGGGAAAAGGGTGCGCAGTCTAGTGTGGTGTTTCACAAATAGCGACCATAACTCGCGGCGCTTTTTGCGCTCATGCTGCGTTGTCGCTCCTCGCCGTAGCTGGGCTACGACTCGTCGCGCCGCCTTGCCTGAGCGCAAAAATCACTCGCGACTTATTGGTCGTATTTGCAAAACACCACAATAGCGTTTCGGCGCGGTGTCGGCAGCTTTCAGTTGCGCATCGACCCGTGCACAGGACGGGCACAGGCAGGCGGCATTGCGCAGTTCATCGGGCAGTGCCTGGAGCACCGCCGGATCGATGGTCACGCTGTAGCACCAGCAGGCGCGATCCGCGGTGCGCGGGTCGGCCAGGGTGCACTGGTTGCTGGCGCCACAGGCGGGGCAGCGGCTGGTGTCAGGCATGGGAGTGACTCACGGGCTCGCGACAGACGCGGTTGCGCCCGCCCTGCTTGGCGCGATACAGCGCCTGGTCGGCGCGGGCGATCAGGGGCTGCAGGGTATCGCCGGGGCCGAACGCGCTCAAGCCGATGCTGGTGGTCAGGGAGATGCTCTTGCCCTCGAAGCTGAACTGGCGCTCCTCGGTGCGCTGGCGGATCTTCTCGGCGATGCTCAGGCCACGGGCGGCGTCGGTGTCCTTGAGCAGCACGATGAATTCCTCGCCGCCCCAGCGGCAGACGATATCCGCCTGGCGCAGGCTGCTTTCCAGCAGGCGGGCGAACTGGCGCAGCACCTCGTCGCCGGCGAGGTGGCCATGGGTGTCGTTGAGTTCCTTGAAGTGATCGAGGTCGATCAGCAGCGCGGTCAGCGGTTCCGGGGCGCGCTCGGCTTCGAGCAGGGCCTGGGCGGCCAGCAGGTCGAAGGCGCGGCGGTTGTGCAGGCGGGTCAGGCTGTCGAGGGTCGCCAGTTCCTGGATGCCGTCCTGGTGGCGGCGGATCATGCCGCTGATCATCGCCAGCACCACCGCCGAGATGATCGCGCAGATCAGCAGGTTCAGGTACAGCGACTGGCGCAGTTCATCGAGGCTGTCGCCGGCGGGCTTCTCGACGAACAGGTAGAGGTCCAGTTCGGGAATGAAGCGCACGTTGAGGAAGTGGCTCTCGCCGTCGCGCTGGTATTCGCGGCTGCCGGTGCTCGGGGTCGGCATGCGCGCGAGCAGCCCGGCCAGCGCCGGTACGTCCTGCAGCCGGGTGCCGGCGCGGGCACCGTCGGGGCCACCGGAGGCGCCGGTGAGGACGATGCGCCCGCGCGGATCGACGAAATACACCGAGCGCTGGTAGCGCAGCTGGTAGGTGTCGATCAGCTTGACCACCGCATCCACGGTCAGGCCGACGCCGGCGGCGCCGATGAAGTGCTCGGTGTAGTCGTACACCTTGTAGTTGATGAACACGGTGAGGCGGTCCTGGTTGGCCATGTCCAGGTCGACGTTTATCTCGTAGGGCTCCTGCATCTTGCGCACCCGGGCGTACCAGCGGTCGCGCTCGCTGGTCAGGTCGATGTGCTTGAGGATGCCCTTGGCCTGGTAGTAGATGCCGCTGTTCTCGGAGACGAAGAACGCGGTGTAGGCCCCTTGCTGGCGGGCCACTTCGCTGAGGTAGCGGGTGATCTGCTGCGGGTCCTGCTCGCCGGCGAGCACCCAGTCGCGCAGGAAGGTGTTCTGCGCCAGCATCGCCGAGACGGTGATGGGCCGGATCAGGTCCTTCTGGATCTCCGAATAGACGGTGTCGGAGGTCAGCGGCAGCTCGGTGTTGACGATGTTGTCGCGGATCGAGCCGAGGGAGGCGTAGTAGCTGATCAGCGTGGTCGAAAGGAAGCCGCAGCCGAGTAATACCAGCAATGTCAGCAGCAAGGAGCGTTGCGAAAACAGGGCGGAACGAAGGGGCATGGCAATCCCGGAGGCGGCGGACCAATGGCCTCCATTCTAGAGGGGCCGGGGAAAAATAACTGGACGATTTTTACGGATAAGCGACCTATTACAAATTGTTGCTGAGTCGCACTGCACGTCCTTTTCATTGTCAGATTCTGTGTCGATCAACGCTTGCCGATCGACGCCGTCCAGCGCCGCTGTAACGGCAGTTCCGCGGTCCAGGAGGCCGCCATGTATCGCCGACTCGCTCTGCTCGCCGTATTGGGTTCGCTGATTGCCGCTTGTGTGCCTTATGGCGGCTCCAGCTACTACCGAACCGATGTCTATTCCGTCGATCGTTATTCCTATCCTGGTTACTACGACCGGCCCTACAACCGTGGCTATTACGTGGTGCCGCAGCCACGGCGCTATTACGCACCGGCGCCGCGTTACTATCAGCCGGCACCGTCCTATCACCGGTCCTATCCGGTTCCGGGGCCGCGTTACTACGATGGCCGTGGCCGGCATGACGGGCCGGGACGTCCCGGTAACCGGGGTTGGGACCGGGACCGTGATCGGGGTGACCGCGATGACTGGCGCGGGCATCAGCGCCAGTGGGGTGACCGGAATGGAGGGGACCGGGGGCGTAATCACTGAGAAAACATATTTGGGGTCCTTGCGCGCGGTCCGGGTCATGCCAGATCCGCCAACGGATGCCGCCCCTCCCAAACCTTGCTGAAATGCGCCGCTACCACCGCCGCCGGCACCTGGGCCACATCCGGCCAGTGCCAGCGGGGGTTGTTGTCCTTGTCCAGCAGCCGCGCACGCACGCCTTCGCTGAATTCCGGATGGCGGCAGCAGTTCAGGCTCATCGCATATTCCATCTGCAACACCTGGCCCAGGGACAGGTGGCGCGCCCGCTCCAACTGCTGCCAGACCAGATGAGCCGTCAGCGGGCAGCCCTTGAGCAGGGTTCGCGCGGCACTGACCAGCACCGTGTCGTCGTGCTGCGCCAGTTGTCCGATGGCCCGCCACGCACAGGCGGGGTCGCTGACATCGAGGACCCGGTCGATCGTCTCCCGCCGCGGCAGCCACTGCGCCGCCGGCAGTTCGCCGCGAGCATCCTGTTCCAGCGCCTTGAGCAGGCTGCCCAGCTGCATGGCGGTCTGTTCCTGCCAGTTCAGCTGCAGCAGGCGGTCGATCAGTTCGTCCTGCTGGTCCTCCTTCATGAAACGGTCCGCCAGGCCCAGGTCGAGGGCGTCGCGGGCATTGATCGGCGCGCCCGTCAGGCCGAGGAACAGCCCAAGGCGCCCGGGCAGGCGCGAGAGGAACCAGCTGCCGCCGACATCCGGGTACAGGCCGATGCTGATCTCCGGCATCGCCAGCCGGCTCGACGGCGTGACGATCCGCACGCCGGCACCCTGCAGCAGGCCCATGCCGCCGCCGAGCACATGGCCATGGCCCCAGCACAGCAACGGCTTCGAATAATGGTGCAACAAATGATCGAGACGGTATTCGGCGGCGAAGAAGGTCGCCGCCAGCGGCGGCACCTCGCCAGGGTGGGCGCGACAGGCCTCCACCAGCGCGCGCACCTCGCCCCCGGCACAGAAGGCCTTGGCGCCGCTGCCGCGCAGCAGCACGCAGACGATCGCCGGATCCAGCGCCCAGGCCCGCAGGTGCGTGCTCAACTGCTCGATCATCGGCAACGACAGGGCATTGAGGCTGGCTGGCGCATCCAGGGTGGCGATGGCCAGCCGCGCGCCATCGACACCGGTAAGTACTTCGAACTGCACGGACATGGACGACCTCGCTCATCAAGACCCGACAAGTATGGTCGCTGGGCAGGATCGTGCAGGTTGCCGGTCGGATCGATTGACAAGCGTGGACAGCTTTCCTAGTGTCCGCCCCATTGTTCACCGGATGCCCCCATGACCGACGACGACCGTATCAAGCTCGAACCCAGCTGGAAGGAAGCGCTGCGCGCCGAATTCGACCAGGCCTACATGCACGAACTGCGCGAGTTCCTGCGCCAGGAAAAGGCTGCCGGCAAGGAGATCTACCCGCCGGGACCGCTGATCTTCAACGCCCTGAATTCCACGCCGCTGGACCAGGTCAAGGTGGTGATCCTCGGCCAGGATCCGTACCACGGCCCGGGCCAGGCCCATGGCCTGTGCTTCTCGGTGCAGCCGGGGGTACCCACGCCGCCCTCGCTGGTGAATATCTACAAGGAGCTGCACCGCGACCTCAATATCGAGATCCCGCGCCACGGCTGCCTGCAGCCCTGGGCCGACCAGGGCGTGCTGCTGCTCAACACCACCATGACCGTCGAACGTGCCAACGCCGCGTCCCATGCCAACAAGGGCTGGCAGCACTTCACCGACCGGATCATCCAGGTGGTCAGCGAACACCAGCCCAACACGGTATTCCTGCTCTGGGGTTCCCATGCGCAAAGCAAGCGCAAGCTGATCGACGCCAGCAAGCACCTGGTGCTGACCTCGGTGCACCCCTCGCCCTTGTCGGCCTACCGCGGCTTCCTCGGTTGCGGGCATTTCAGCCGCACCAACAAGTTCCTCGAACAGCACGGCCTGGCCCCGATCGACTGGCAGCTTGCGCCGCTGTAAAACCGCGGGTACCTGATATTTTTGTCAGTTTCGCGATTCCCCGCGTGAGTTTTAAATAGCCCGAGTGCCTACATCCTGCGACCGCGAGGCTCACTCCCTGGTCGCAGTGCTACTCGGGAGAAACCGCTTATGTCTGGCAAGACATGCTGCTCAAGCTGTGCCGCGGCCGCTTCGTTCGAAGCGCCCAGCATCCCCGACGCCCTGCCGCCATTGCCTCACGAAGAGGCCTGGCTGGTGCCGGTGGAGTTCCAGGGCCAGCCGTTGCGAGTGGAGGTAGCCGAGCCTTGGCCGGGCTACGAAGAAGACAACGCCAGTACCTTCTTCATCGATGTCCAGCTGATTCGCGGAGAAGAGGAACTGGTGGGCGTCATCCGTCTCCAGCCGCCTTTCGATGCGGCGGCGGATTTTCCGCTGCTCTACCGGGTGCCCGTGGACCTGTTCAACCTGCCCGGCTTCGCTGACCTGCACTACCGGATAGTCGATGACACCGGCAACTCCGTGAGCTCCGAGTCGATCCAGTTCGAGATCGACCATCGCGCGCCCAATGGCAACAACCCCGGTGCACCGCTGATCTTCCCGGCCGAAGTGGTGCGCGATGGCGTGACCGCGGCCTGGCTGGCCGCCAATGGCGACCAGTTGACCGTGGAAGTGCCGCGCTGGCCCGACATCACCGAGGCCGACACCGTCTACTTCTATTGGGGCACGCCTTTCGACAGCGAGCCGGTGGCCTCCCTGACGATCACCCAGGATCACCTGGATTCGGGCACGCCCATCGAATTCGCTTATTCCGGCGACATCCTGCGGCAGAAGGGCAATGGCGAGCTGAATGGCTACTACGTGCTGGCCGACCGCGCCGGCAACCGCAACCCGCGGGCGCCGGTGGTGCCTATCGACGTCATTGACCTGCCCGCCATTCCCGATGATTTCCCCGCCCCGGTGGTGCCGCTGGCAACCCAGGACCGGCTGATCGACCTGGAGGATGCCCGCACCGGCGTCTTCGTCGAGATCGGCCCCATCGCCGACACCCAGGCCGGCGACACCCTGCAAGCCTGGTGGAATGGTCGGCCGCTGCCGCTGGTGACCCTCGGCGCGACGCCGACCTGGCCGCAACGTATCGCGGTCAGCTGGGACATCCTCTCCGCCGATGGCTTCGCCGCACCGGTGCCCTGCGAGGTGCAGTACCGCTGGCGCCGCGGGGCGACGCAGGAGGTCGACTCCCCCGTCACCACCTTCACCGTCGACCTCACCGTCGCCGGCCCCGATCCGGTCGGTCCGGACCCGATCAACCCGACCCTGGACCTGCTGGTGGTCAAGGGCCTGACCGGCGACAACATCCTGGTGGGGGCGGATCACGGCGTCGATGCACGGGTCGAGGTGGCGCTCTACGCCAACCCCAAGGTCAACGATCTGCTGGAACTGTACTGGGGCGAACACCCACAGGTTGCCGCGACCTATCGCGTGCAGTCCGGGGACCGGCCCGACCAGACCGTGTCGTTCACCGTGCCTTGGTCGATCATCGATGCCGTAGGCAACAGTGCGGCGCTGCCGGTCTGGTACTGGGTCTCCAATGGCGTCAACGGCCAGCGCTCGCCAGACACCCTGGTGCGGGTGTCGGTACGCCCGGTGGAAGGCCTGGAGCCGGTGTCCTTCCCCGATGCCTCGATCTTCGGCTGGATCGCCTGCGAGAACGAGCCGTGGAACGGCATCCGCGTGAAGATTCCCGGCAATCCCGAGGTGCTGGAAGAGGACGATGTCATCGAGATGAGCTGGCAACTGTCCCTCGGCACCATTGGCCAGGACCCGATCACCGAAGTGGTCTGGTTCCCGCCCAGGATGCTCAGCGCCGACGAGGCGCGGGACGGCTTCGAAGTGTTGATGGAGCGCTTCGACGACCTGGTGTTGCCGATTCAACTGCAAGACGGTTCGGCCGTCGTTGCCTATCGCCTCGCCAAGGCAGACGGAACACCCGGTTTTGCCCCCAACAAAGTGCTGAAGATTTCGCTGGTCAGGCCGGGTAATGACAAGCCGTGCGACGGGACCGATTGATCAGGGAAACAACGGCACCTGATATTTTTGTCAGGTGCGCGTTTCTCGAAATTGGAATTTACTGGGTACAGGGATTCAAGCAAGAGCAGTTCGGGTAAGTAACTTCGCGAAAGTTCTGCAAGGAGCAGTGCCGATGAACGTTATTGATCAAGCACTCCCGAAACGGATCGAGGAAAGTTTCCGTTGTTCGAGCCGCGCTTTATCGAAGGTCGCTTCGACAGGTTTCTGGCGTATCAAGTCGTAAACAGAAAAAACACCGGGATACGGCTTTTCCCGAGGCGGCCTTGTTTTCCGGAACGGGCCATATATCAATGTTCAAGCAAGGAGTCTCGATCGTGAACGATATCGAGAAACTGTCTCCGGACATGAAGAAAGCCCTCGCGGTGCGCGTCAAGCAGGAAAGCGCCAGCAAGGCCCGCAAGAGCATCAATGAACGGCGTGCGCTTATCGAAGGGGTTTCAGTTGCAGAGCTGAGGGTGCATTCCCCCCTGGAGCCGATGAACACCCTCCCTGACAACGGCGATGGCCAGAACACCCTGCTTCCTCGGAGTCAATTGACCACGGGATTGACTGTCAAAATCTTGCCCTGGGACAACATGGGCGACGAAGGAGCGAATTTCGCGATCCGTACCTCGTTCGATGAAGAAGATATGCCGGGCGAGGGCGGCATCATCGTCGAGCCTGATTTTGATCCCTTCGAGTTCACCGTCGATATCAGCAGCATTATGTTCGAGCACGGTGTCCACAGGCTCAACTGGTGGAGCCGAGGCACTTCCTCCGGCAACATGCTGGAAGGCCCTCCGCTGGAATTCTTCATCGATATCCAGAACCCCAACTATGGGCAGGAACCGGACGAGATTCTGCTGCCCGCAGACCTGCCTGGCGGTGTGATCACCCAGGATTACCTGGATCAGAACGGCGGTGTCACCTTCACCTTGCCGCCTTTCGCCGACCCGCGGTTGGGGGACAAGTTCAGCTTCCTCATCAACGACATAGAAGTCCTCGCGGACCAGGACGCCGTCGCACCTTTTGACATCGTCGTAAACAAGGCCGTGTTCGACTCGTTCCCGGAAGGCACCCTCACGCTGACCTACAACATCGTTGATCGTGCCGGCAACCGCACCGACCTCTCGCACCCGGAGACGGTCACCCTGGTCAAGACGCCGGCGCCGGACGCCATCAGGGCGCCGATCATCTCGGAAGGCCCCGTCATCTCGCGGATGGATGCCCTGGACGGAGTGACGGTGGTGCATGACTACGACACCCCGACCAATGACGACTTCATCTCGTTCTACTGGCAGGGCCTTCCTCAGGACTCCTACGTACCACCGACGTCCTCGGTCGATGTGCCGTTCAAGGATATCGCGAGCCCGGGCGATACCTATGAGGCCACGGTGTACTACGCCATCAACCGCAACGGCACGATCTACAACTCTCCGTCGGTGACGGTCGACGTCGACCTGACCTACATCGGTCCGGACCCGGACCCGGAAGACCCGGATATCGTCAACCCGGACCTGGTTCCGTTGACGCTGGTCAGCTCCACCGGCGAGGACAACGCCATCGTTCCGGCGGACAAGGGCCAGGACGCCACCATCACCGTGAAGCTGTATACGCCGGTCAATGTTGGAGAGGTCATCGAGGTGTTCTACGGCAACGCCGGCAACTCGGTGGAGGCCGTGACGCTTGACGCAGCCGATATCACGGCCGGCGAGATCGACGTGACGCTGCCCTGGGCCATGATCGACGCGCAGGGTAATGGCACCATCGACGCCTTCTACCACATCTACGCGGCGGGCAAGCCGGAAAATGCCCAGCAGTCGCCGACCACGCAAATCGTGGTGACCGTGAACAACCTGCAGGACCTGCCGCTGGTCGTGTTCTCCAATCGGGAGGTGGACCTGAACATCATCAACTGCAACGTCAAGCCCTGGGAAAACGGCGTGGACATCACGATGGTGTACCCCTTCGAGGCGGGAGACGCACTGGTCATCCACTGGGTGCTGGACAACACCTGGCTGCCGCCGGACCACACGGACCTGCCGAACGATCCTCTGGAAGCGAGCCGCAGGGATTTCGCCCATGCAGTCACTCCGGCGGAGGCGAGTATCGGCAAGGTCGTTTACAAGATTGTCTGGGGCGATCATCTGAACATGCTCACCGAAGGTTCCATCGTCGCCGGATGGAGCCTGAAGCGCGGCGAGGTCAGCGGCAGTTCGCAACTGCAGTTCGTGCGCTACAACCGTCACAGACCTGGTTCCGGGCGTCCGGTCTGTCCGGACGATGACCCCGTATAAAGCTGAGTTGGCAAAAAAGCCCGGAACCTGCGTTCCGGGCTTTCGAGGATGAAGGACGCATCACTGTTCAGACGTTATTACTTACATATGCCGTGGAAAATTCCTACAGACTCGTCTGTAGGGTAATTACTACTCTACGTTCCCGAAAAAATGGATGTCGCTCCGGAGTGTTTTATCGCCGTTCGATGAGATCTTCAGATAATCAACGTAGGTATTTATTTTATGGCTCTTCAAGTCCGCATGTCTGGACGGCACTTCTTCCGTGTCGCTCCCCTCGCACTGTTTATACCACTTGCATTGCACAGCACTTTTGCAACTGCGCTGGTGGTCGACGGTGTAACTCATGATATTGATTCGACTACGCCGGCCGATAGTTATGATGTGAGAAACGGCGGCACGTTGAATGCGCAGAATGCCAATACCAACACAATCAATGCCCTGACTGGGTCCACCGTTAATTTGAGTGGTAGCACGGTCACGGATACAAGTGGTCCAGGCGGATCCCAGGGCGCCATCACCATGAACGATTCCACGCTCAACATCACCGGCTCCCAGGTCATCAGCACCACCGGCCGCGGCCTGGTGCTGGCCACCGGGGCCGGGGGAGCGGGTTCCCAGGCCCTGGTCACCGGCAGCACCATCACCGCCAACACCTACGGTGCCTCGGTGACGCGTGAAAGCACCCTGAACCTGGTCGGCACCGCGGTGACCGCCACCGGTGCCGACAGCTCGGGCCTGCTTTCCTTCTCGGGTACGATCAATGTGCAGGGCGGCAGCATCACCGGTGCCGGCAAGGGCGTCACTGTCCGCGGCTTTGGCGGGGCCACTTCCAGCCTGGTCCTTGACGGCACCCAGGTTACCGGCCAGAGCGGTTCCGCCATCGAACTGGTCAATCGCGCCACCGCCGAGATCGACATCCTCAACGGCACCACCCTCAGCGGTGGCAACGGCACGCTCATAGATGTGCTCGACGGCTCCACTGCCAACGTCAACGTGGGCGCGAGCCACCTCACCGGCAACTTCAACGTCGACGCCACCAGCACCGGCAACTTCAACTTCGACAACGGCACCCTGACCGGCGACCTGGTGGTGGCCGATGGCGGCACCGCGAGCGTGGGCCTGGCCAACAACTCGCAGTTCACCGGACGCATGGAAAACGTCCAGGACGTGAACATAGACGGCACCTCGCACTGGATGATGACCGGCGACAGCAGCGTCACTAACCTGGTCATGGACGGCGGCCGCGTCACGATGGGCGATACCGATTCGTTCTACACCCTCAACCTGGAGTCGCTGTCCGGCAATGGCACCTTCGTCATGGGTTCGAACTTCGCCACCAATGCCACCGACTTCATCAACATCAACGGTACGGCGACCGGCAACCACGATCTACTGATCAGTGCCAGCGGCACCGATCCGGCGGCAGGCATTCCCTTGCAGGTGGTGCATACCGGCGGCGGCGATGCGGCCTTCAGCCTGGTGGGTGGTCAGGTTGACCTCGGCGCCTATTCCTACAAGCTGAAGCAGGAAGGAACCGACTGGTTCCTTGATCCGGAAACCCGCGAGATAAGCCCTGGCACCAAGGTGGTCCTGGCCATGAGCGGCGTGGCCCCGACGGTGTTCTACGGCGAGCTGACCACTCTGCGTACGCGCATGGGCGAGCTGCGCTACAGCGAAGGCCGCGCTGCCGGGGTGTGGATGCGTGCCCACGGCAGCCAGTACAACGTCGCCGGCGCCTCGTCCGGGGTCGGCTACACGCAGAACCAGCAGGGCATGTCCTTCGGTGCCGACGCGCCGCTGCCCTTCGGCGACGGCCAATGGCTGATCGGTGCGCTGGCCGGCTACAGCAAGTCGGACCTGAACCTCGCCTACGGCACCTCGGGCACCATCGACAGCTACTACCTGGGCGGCTACGCCACCTGGCTGGACGCCAAGACCGGCTGGTACGTCGATACCGTGATCAAGTACAACCGCTACCAGAACGACGCCAAGGTCGGCCTGAGCGACGGCACCCGGTCCAAGGCCGACTACGACAACCACGGTATCGGTGGCTCGGTGGAAGTGGGTCGGCATATCAAGCTCAAGGACGACTACTTCGTGGAGCCGTTCGCGCAGATTGCCGGCACCGTGATCCAGTCCAAGGACTACAAGTTCGACAACGACATGGAAGCCGACAGCGGCGCCACCCGTTCGCTGCTGGGCAAGGTCGGTACCACCGTGGGCAAGACCTGGGACCTGGGTGAGGGGCGTATCGTCCAGCCGTACCTGAAGGCCGCGCTGGCCCATGAGTTCGTCAACAACAACAAGGTCAAGGTCAACGACAACAGTTTCAACCACGACCTGTCCGGGTCGCGGGGCGAGCTGGGTGCCGGTGTGGCGCTGTCGCTGTCGAAGGACTTCCAGGTGCATGCCGACTTCGAGTACAGCCATGGCAAGAACATCGAGATGCCGTACAGCATGAACGTTGGGCTGCGCTACCTCTGGTAGGTCCGCCGGGGCCGCTTTGCGGCCCTTCGCGAGCAAGCTTGCTTCTACAGGTATGTGCCAGGGTCGGCTGACCCGTAGGAGCGAGCTTGCTCGCGAAGGGCTGCAAGGCGGCCTCGATCTTTTCTACCCGGCAGACGAACGCTGGGTCTGCGCAGTCCAGTGCCTGAACAACGGCTCCGCCAGAAACAGCACGAACAGCAACCTCATCATCTGCAACGCCGTCACCAGCGGTACGGACAGTTGCAGCGTTTCCGCCGTCAGGCTCATCTCGGCAATGCCGCCGGGCATCATGCCCAAGGTCAACGACCGCAGATCCAGGTTGGTCGCCGCGCTCAGCGCCAGGGCGGCGATGGCGGCGATGGCCATGGTCAGCGCCGTGGCCGCCAGGGTCCGCGCCAGGAACGACGGCGCACGGCGGAAGAAGGCGCGGTTGAAGTGACAGCCCAGGCCGCTGCCGATCAGCCACTGGCCAATCTGGCTGGCGCCATCCGGCAGCCCCAGGTGCAGGTTCCAGCCGATGCTGGCCACGCCCGCCACCAGCAGCGGACCGAACAGCCACGGGTTGGGTT
Source organism: Paucimonas sp. (assembly GCA_031253995.1). Classification (GTDB taxonomy): domain Bacteria; phylum Pseudomonadota; class Gammaproteobacteria; order Pseudomonadales; family Pseudomonadaceae; genus Aquipseudomonas. Next base: position 159,955 of record JAIRVG010000093.1, read on the forward strand.
GTTTCAAGCGTTGCCAGACCCACGCCACCAGCGCCCCCAGCGGGAACACCACGGCCAGCCAGCCCCAGTCCACCGCGCCCGCATGGCTGAGGGGCACGCCATCACCGAGCAGGTACTTGAACGCCGCCGGCACGCACAGCACCACCACCAGCACCCGCAGGCTCTGGCCGGCAGCGACCCGGCTGAGGTTGGCGCCGTTGCGCGCGCCGAGGTTGACCATCTCCCCGGAACCCCCGGGCATGCTGGAGAAGAACGCGGTGGCGCGGTCCTCGCCGGTGCGCCGCAGCAGCCAGACCCCGACCACGCTGGACAGGCTGGTGATCAAGGCACCGAAGAAGATCAGGCCGAAATGACTGGCGACCTGTTCAGCGACATGGGGCGTGAAGTGCAGGCCGATGCCGATACCGACGATCCACTGCCCGCACTTGCGCCCGCCCGGTATCTCGGCGAGCTGCCACGGGGTGAGGCAGCGCACCAGGATGATCGCCAGCAGCGAGCCGACCATGAACGGCAGCGGCCAGCCGATGGCGCTGGCCGCGAACCCGCCGGCCAGGCCGACCAGCGGGGTTGCCCACCATTGCCTGAAGGATGACTCAGACATTGGCCAGGGCGCGGCGCTGCTGGACGCGACGACGCCAGATGCGGATCAGCGGCAGGGCCAGCATCAGCGCGGTCAGTACCCACACGCCCAGGCTGATCGGGCTCGACCAGAGGATGTGCAGGTCGCCGTTGGAGATCGACAGCGCGCGGCGCAGGTTCTGTTCCATCAGGCCACCGAGGATGAAGCCCAGCAGGATCGGCGACAGCGGGAAGTCCAGCTTGCGCAGGATGTAGCCCATGATGCCGATGCCGACCATCAGGAACAGGTCGAAGGTGGTGGCGTGCACCGCGTAGACACCGATCGCGGTGATGATCGCGATCACCGGCACCAGCGCCCAGTTCGGCACGGCGAGGATGCGGGTGAAGATGCGGATCATCGGGATGTTCAGGATCACCAGCATGATGTTGGCGATGAACAGCGAGGCGATCAGGCCCCAGACGATGTCCGGCTGTTGTTCGAACAGCATCGGGCCGGGGGTGATGTTGTACAGGGTCAGGGCGCCGATCATCACCGCGGTGGTGCCGGAGCCGGGGACGCCGAGGGTCAGCATCGGCACCAGGGCGCCGCAGCAGGAGGCGCCGATGGCGGTTTCCGGCGCGGCCAGGCCACGGGCGTCACCCTTGCCGAACTTGCCGCTGGCACCGGCGATGCGCTTCTCGGTCATGTAGGCCACGGCGCTGGCCAGGGTCGCGCCGGCACCGGGCAGCACGCCCATGACGAAGCCGAGCAGGCCGCAACGGATGTTGACGATGAACACCGAGGCCGCTTCCTTCAGGTTGAAGAGCATGCGCCCGGTGGCTTTCACCGCCTCGTGGCCGTGGTGGGTCTTCTCCAGCAGCAGGAGGATCTCGCTGACCGAGAACAGGCCCAGCACCAGCACGACGAACTGGATGCCGTCGGCCAAGTGCACGCTGTCACCGGTGAAGCGGTACACGCCGCTGTTGGCGTCGATGCCGACGGCCGAGAGGAACAGGCCGATCAGTGCGGCGATGAAGGTCTTCAGCGGCTTGTTGCCGGCCATGCCGCCGAGGGCGACGATGGCGAACACCATGAGCACGAAGTACTCCGCCGGTCCGAAGGCGATCGCCCATTTCGCCAAGAGCGGCGCGAACAGCACCATGCCGCAGGTGGCGATGAAGGCGCCGATGAACGAACTCCAGGCCGACAGCGACAGCGCCACGCCGGCCAGGCCCTGGCGAGCCATGGGGTAGCCGTCGAGGGTGGTCATCACGGTGGAGGCTTCGCCGGGGATGTTCAGCAGGATCGAGCTGATCCGCCCGCCGTACTCGCAGCCCAGGTAGACCGCGGCCAGCAGGATCAGCGCCGACTCCGGCGGCAGGCCGAGGGCGAAGGCGATGGGGATCAGCAGGGCCACGCCGTTGATCGGGCCCAGGCCCGGCAGCAGGCCGACCACGGTGCCGATCAGGGTGCCGGTGAGGGCGGTGACCAGGTTGTACGGGCTGAGGGCCACGCCGAAGCCCTGGCCCAGATAACTCAAGGTATCCATGTCAATTCTCCAGAACGTCGAGCAGGCCGAGGGGCAGCGGTACATCCATGATGCGGTCGAAGAGCACGTACAGGGCGATGCTCATGCCACCGATGATCAGCGCGCTGGGCAGCCAGCGGCCGCCGTACAGGCGGGCCATGGGGACACCGATGAGGATGCTGCTGACGATGAAGCCGAGGGTTTCGAAGGTGGCGGCGAAGACCAGCAGCAGGGCCACGCAGATGCCGATCTTGGTCAGGGTCTCGCGGTCCAGCTCCGGTTCGTCGTCGCCGCGCACGATGGGCGTGGGGCGGAACGCCAGGTAGAGCAGGGCCAGGCCCATCAGGCCGAGCATCAGCAGGGGGTAGGCGCGCGGGCCCACCGGTTCGTAGGAAAACGCGGCCTGGTAGGGCAGGGCCATCACGGCCAGGGCGGCACAGACCGCCAGCAGGGCCAGGGCGAAGATGCGTTGCAGGATCATCAAGAAATCCTCTGGATGAGGGGGAAGTCAGGCACAGGTGTGCTGTCTTGAGGGCCTCATCGCTGGCAAGCCAGCTCCCACAGGTACAGTGCAAAACCCGAGAGCACTGCAATCCCTGTGGGAGCCAGCTCCCACAGGTCCATCACTGTTCTTGCGAGCGGCGGGGTCCCTGTGGGCGCTGGCTTGCCAGCGATTGCGGTTACTGGATCAACCCGAATTCCTTGGCCAGTGCCTTGTAGTCGGCGACCTGTTTCTTGACGTAGGTGTCCAGCTCTTCACCGGTCATGGCGAACGGGAACAGCTCGCGCTGGTCACGCAGCTTGGCGAACTCCTCGGAGGCCAGCAGCTTGTCGAACGAGGCTTTCCACCATTGGTAGTCCTCGTCGCTGACCTTCGGCCCGACATAGAACCCGCGCACCACCGGCCAGACGATGTCGTAGCCCTGCTCCCTGGCGGTCGGGATGTCCTTCATCTCCGGCTCGTCGAGACGCTTGTCGGAGAACACTGCGAGCAGGCGCATGTTGCCGCTCTGGATGTGCGGCATGGAGTCGGAGATGTCGGTACTGCCGACCTGGATATGCCCGCCGAGCAGCGCGGTGGCGATCTCGCCGCCGCCTTCCAGGGCCACGTAGCGCAGGTCGCGCGGGTTGATCCCGGCGGCCTTGGCGATCAGCGCGGTCTGCATCCAGTCCTGGCTGCCGACGGTGCCGCCGGAACCGATCACCACCTTGCTCGGATCCTTCTTCAAGGCCGCGACCAGGTCGTCGAGGGTCTTGTAGGGCGAATCGTTCTTCACCGCGATGGCACCGTAGCTGGTGCCCACCGCCGCCAGCCAGCGCACGGCGTTCTCGTCGAAGCGACCGAACTTGCCCTGGGCCAGGTTCAGCAGCGAGCCGCTGGACCAGGCCACCAGGGTCCCGGCATCGCCCGGACGCTGGGCGACCACGGCGTTGTAGGCCACCGCGCCGACACCGCCGGGCATGTAGGTGACGCGCATCGGCTTGCTGAGGATCTTCTCGTTGACCAGGGCGCTTTGCACCAGCTTGCAGGTCAGGTCGAAGCCACCACCCGGCGAGGCCGGGGCAATGCATTCAGGACGTTTCGGTTCGGCGGCCAGCACCTGGCCGGCGAACAGCAGGCAGCCGGTGGCGAGGGCGAGTCGGCGCAGTGAAAAGGTCATCGTCAGTCTCCGTAGCTTTAGTTGTTATAGGCGGATTACCACAGGGCCACGCTGTAGCTCACCAGCAGCCGGACCTCGTCCGCGTCGCGGGCGAAGTTCGAGCGGTAGGTGGCGTTGCGCAAGCGGACAGCGACGTTCTTCAACGCACCGCTTTGCACCACGTACTTGAGCTCGGTGTTGCGTTCCCATTCCTTGCCTTCACTGCCGTTGGCCAGGCTGACGTTATCGCCGTTGACGTAACGGGTCATGAAGGTCAGGCCTGGAACGCCCAGTTTGGCGAAGTCGTAGTCGTAACGCACTTGCCAGGAGCGCTCGTCGGCACCGGCAAAGTCGTTGATCTGGACGAAGTTGACCAGGTACGGGTCGGAGCCATCCACGTAGGGGAAGGCGCTGTCGCCGGACATGCTCTGGTAGGCGGCGCTGAACTTGTGGCCATTGAGGCCGTAGCTGAGCATGCCGTTGAGCGAGGTGTTGTCGATCTTGCCGCCGCGGGCCTGGCCCTGGTCGTCGCTGAGCGCCAGGCGCAGGTCGGCGCCGAAGGTGCCCGGTCCGAACGGCTGGGTCGCTACCACGCCGGCGAAGTGCTGGCGGTAGACGTCGTCGAGCTGGGCGAAGTGGTAGCTGCCGGTGATGCGGTCGGTGAACTTGTAGTCGACGCCGGCGAGGTCGAAGTGGTTGCCGGCCACGGTGCCGAGGAAGCGACCGTTCTTGTTGTTCAGTGCGATGTCTTCCTTGTTGGTGTCATCGCGATCCTTGGCCTTCTCCAGGCGTCCGCCGGTGAAGGTCAGGTTCTTCAGTTCCTTGGAAGTCAGCAGGCCGCCTTCGAAGGTCTGCGGCAGGATGCGTCCGTCGTTGGGCTTGAGGGTTGGCAGTTCCGGGATCAGGGTGCCGATCTTCAGCTCGGTGGCGGAGATCTTCACCTTGCCGGTCAGGCCCAGCTTGGAATATTCGTCGGCGGCGCGGCCGTCGTCGTGGGTCGGCAGCAGGCCGGTGCCGGTGCGGTCCGGGCTGGAGTCGAGCTTGACCCCGAGCATGCCCAGGGCATCGACGCCGAAGCCGACGGTGCCTTCGGTGTAGCCGGATTCCAGGTTGAGCATGAAGCCCTGGGCCCATTCGTCGCGCTTGGATTGCTGCGTGCTGGTGCCGTCGCGGAAGTCGCGGTTGAAGTACATGTTGCGGGTTTCGAAGGTCGCCGAGCTGTCCTTGATGAAGTCCGCATGGCTGAGCGGCGCGACACTGCAAAGGGCGATGGCACTGGCGATCTGATGGCGAGAGAAAGGACGACGGATAGGCGCAAGCGCCTGAGGCTGTGCTGACAGCATCGTGGAGTAACCCCGTTTATTGTTCTTATCGGTACGAACACTGCGGTTCGTTCATACGGTTCCCGGAGAGGGCCGTGAAGCGATGCTAGGGGCTCAACCTTTCGCTAACCTTTCAATCGACTTTCATTCCTGCGGCGGCTTCACAGGGACTGCTTCCTCTGTAAACTCCGCGCCACTGAACGCGTGCGACCGGGAGAAACCGATGCGAGTGCTGCTCGTCGAAGACCATCTGCAACTGGCCGAAAGCGTGGCCCAGGCCCTGAAAAGCCAGGGCCTGACCGTCGATGTGCTGCACGATGGGGTGGCCGCCGACCTGGCCCTGGCCAGCGAAGACTACGCGGTGGCGGTGCTCGACGTGGGCCTGCCGCGCATGGACGGCTTCGAGGTCCTGGCGCGCCTGCGGGCCCGTGGCAAGACCGTGCCGGTGCTGATGCTGACCGCCCGCAGCGACGTCAAGGACCGGGTCCACGGGCTCAACCTCGGTGCCGATGATTACCTGGCCAAGCCGTTCGAACTGACCGAGCTGGAAGCCCGGGTCAAGGCCCTGCTGCGGCGCAGCGTGCTCGGCGGCGAGCGCCAGCAGCGCTGTGGCCCGCTGGTCTACGACCTGGACACCCGGCGCTTCAGCCTGGGTGACGAACTGCTGTCCCTGACCTCCCGCGAACAGGCGGTGCTGGAAGCGCTGATCGCCCGGCCCGGGCGGGTGATGAGCAAGGAACAGCTGGCCTCGCAGGTGTTCGGCCTGGACGAGGAAGCCAGCGCCGACGCCATCGAGATCTATATCCACCGCCTGCGCAAGAAGCTCGACGGGCATGCGGTGGCCATCGTCACCTTCCGCGGCCTCGGCTACCTGCTGGAACACCGCGATGCGTAACGTCGGCAGCCTGCGCGGGCGCCTGCTGTGGAACCTGGCGCTGCTGCTGGTGGTGTTGATGATCGCCAGCGGCCTGAGCGCCTACTGGAACGGTCGCGAAGCTGCCGACACCGCCTATGACCGCACCTTGCTGGCCTCGGCGCGGACCATTGCCGCGGGCCTGTTCCAGCGCGATGGCACCCTCAGCGCCGACGTGCCCTACGTCGCCCTCGACACCTTCGACTACGACAGCGTCGGGCGCATCTACTACCAGGTCAACGATACCCAGCAACGCCTGGTTTCAGGCTACGAGAACATTCCCGGTCCATCCCCCGGCACTGCGCGCACCGATGACTACCCGGCGCTGGCGCGTTTCTACGATGCGCGCTACCGCGGCCAGGACGTGCGCGTGGTCAGCCTGCTCAAGGCCATGTCCGACCCGAACATGAGCGGCATGGCCGAGATCCGCGTGGCCGAGACCACCGAGGCGCGGGTGCGCATGGCCCGCAGCCTGATGGCCGACACCCTGCTGCGCCTGGGCATGCTGGCATTGGGCGCGTTGTTGCTGGTGTGGTTTGCGGTTAGTGCGGCGTTGCGTCCGCTGGAGCGGCTGCGCAGCGAGGTGGAAGAGCGCCAGCCGGATGACCTGCGGCCGTTGCCGGAGGTGGAGGTGCAGCATGAGCTGGGGCCGCTGGTGCGGGCCCTGAACCACTTTACCGAGCGCTTGCGTCGGCAGTTCGAGCGCCAGGGCCAGTTCATCGCCGATGCCGCCCACGAATTGCGCACGCCGCTGGCGGTGCTCAAGGCCCGGGTCGAGCTGGGCCTGCGTTCGCAGGCGCCGCAGGTCTGGCGGGAAACCCTTGAGGATGCCGCGCAGAGCACCGACAAGCTGACCCACCTGGCCAACCAGTTACTGTCGTTGGCGCGGGTGGAAAACGGTGCGCGGGCGGTGGCCGAGGGTGGTGCCGAGCTGCTCGACCTCAGCCAGCTGGCCCGGGAACTGGGCATGGCCATGGCGCCGCTGGCCCATGCCCGGGGGATTGCCCTGGCCCTGGAGGCGGAGGCGCCGGTATGGGTGAAGGGGGAGCCGACCTTGCTCAACGAGTTGTTGAGCAACCTGGTGGACAACGCCCTGGCCCATACGCCCAAGGGCGGCAATGTGATCTTGCGGGTCACGGCGCCGTGCGAGCTGGAAGTCGAGGATGACGGGCCGGGGATTCCGGAGCAGGAGCGGGAGAAGGTGTTCGAACGCTTCTATCGGCGCGGGGTACAGGGGACTGGCCTGGGGCTGGCGATCGTCGGGGAGATCTGTCGGGCGCATCTGGCCGAGATCAGTCTGCATGACGGGGAGAAGGGCGGGTTGAAGGTCCGGGTGAGTTTCAATCCGGTCCAGTAGTGTTCTTGCGGGCCTCATCGCTGGCAAGCCAGCTTCCACAGTGTCCGCGTCGCTGCCGAACCCTGTGGGAGCTGGCTTGCCAGCGATGAGGCCCTGAAAGTTTTACCTGAACATCAGCCTGGCATCGAGCAGGTCATCCTCGGAGAACAACCCGGCCGCCGGCACTTCCAGATGTCGATAGGCCGGCAACGCCGTGACCGGCCGCTCACGCCCGGTGTTGTCGCACAAAGCCCGCGCAATCTGCACGAGATCCACGTAGTCCACCTGCGCCGAGTGCCGGTCCAGGTTCTGCACTTCCCCCGGCAGGTTGGCCAGCTGATCGGGAAACTCCCAGACACTGAGGATCTTGTCCCCCAGCACCGGGTGGATCTGCTCGATCACATGGTTCAGGCACACCGGGTCCGACAGCAGTTCGTTGTGTTCCTCGGCATAGGTCAGGATCGGCAGCACGCCGATCTGGTGCACCAGCCCGGCCAGGGCCGCCTGGTCGGCCTTCAACTCGGTATAGCGGGCCGCCAGTTCATAGCTGACACCCGCCACTTCGAGGCTTTTCGCCCAGATTTCCCGCATTTTCTGCTCAACGGCTTCGGAGCGGGCATGAAAGATCTGCTCGATCACCAGGCCGATCGCCAGGTTGCAGCTGTAGTTGACGCCGAGGCGGGTGATGGCGGTCTGCAGGTCGGTGACTTCGGTGATCGCCCGCAGCAGCGGGCTGTTGACCACCTTGATCAGGCGTGCGGCGAGGGCGGCGTCACGGCCGATGACCTTGCTCAGGGTGGCGACGCTGATCTCGGTGTCTTCCGCGGCTTCACGGATGCTCAAGGCGACTTCGGGCAGGGTCGGCAGGACCAGGTCGTCATTGTCGATGGCGCGCAGCAACTGCGTTTGCACCATCTTGGCCAGCGTGTTCATCGTGTCTCTCTCCCGCGTTCAGGGATGGCCCCGCCACCAGGCGGCGGGGCAGGGCGGGCTCAGCGCTGGATCTCGCGGTCGCGGTCCAGTTCGTAAGGCAAGGTCAGCAGGTTCAGGCGCGGGCCGTCGAGGTTGCCCAGGTGCAGGTTGCCGTCTTCCACGGAGTCGGCGGTCAACACGGCCAGCAGCTCGCCGCGGGCGGCGATCACCACTTCGCCCACCGACGAGGCGTGGGTTGGCGAGAAGATCTCGCTGCCAGGCGCCGGCATCTCGGCCTGGTCCAGGGACAGGCGGTACAGGCGGCGCTTGAGCTTGCCCAGGTACTGCATGCGCGCAACGATTTCCTGCCCGGTATAGCAGCCTTTCTTGAAGCTCACGCCACCGACCGCCTGCAGGTTGATCATCTGCGGGATGAACAGCTCACGGGTCTGCTCCATGACCTGGCCGATACCGGCGCGGATCTGCCCCAGCAGCCAGTCGTCCAGCTCGCCTTCGGCCAGGTGGGCGGCCAGTTGCGCGCGCACGGCCTCGGCGCGCTCGGCCGGGGCCCAGAGTTCGACCCGTGCCGGCGACACGTTGATGGCGATCAGGCCGTCATGGCGTACGGTGGCACCGGCTTCGGCAGGCGGCTCGATGCCCAGCGCGGCCAGTGCGGCGTCGCCCTGGTCCAGGCCGAAACGCACCCAGGCGGCGCTGTCGTCGGTGAGCCTGGCCTTGGAGAACACCGCGTACTTCTTCAGGTCCGCCAGTTGCGGTTCGAGCAGTTCGCGAGTCATCGCCAGGAGGAAGCCGTCGCCTTCCGGCAGGATGCGGAAACTCGATTGCATCCGGCCCTTCTGCATGCAGCGGGAGCCGAGGCTGGAGGTGTGTTCGTTGAGATAACCGATATGGCAGGTCAGCTGACCTTGCAGGAACTTGCCGGCGTCGGAACCGCGTACGGCAAGGATGCCTTCATGGGACAGGGTGCAGAAAAAAGCGGAATCGGCCATGGTTCATCGCAGGTAATCAAGACTGGGGGCCATCATAGAGTGCCCTCGGCAAAATAGGTAGCAGACTCACAGACCTCTCGACCAACGCCGTGTGCCCATCGCCGGTTCCGTCTGTATACTGGCCGCCTATTCTCGGAGGGCCCCATGGTCGAACAAACTGAACTCAACCGTCTGTTCTGGCACAGCCGTCGCGGCATGCTGGAGCTGGACGTACTGCTGGTACCTTTCACCCAGGAGGTCTACCCGACCCTGAACGAGACGGATCGCGAGCTGTATGTGCGTCTGTTGAGCTGTGAAGACCAGGACATGTTCGGCTGGTTCATGGAGCGCAACGAATCGGAAGATCCGGAGCTGCAACGCATGGTTCGCATCATCCTGGACCGTGTCCAGCCCAAGTGATCGCTTCGAGTGTCGCTGGCAGGGCTCGAAGGTCCTGCTGGCGCTCTACCTCGCCTGTCTGCTGGCGGCCGTCGCGGCATTGATGCTGCTGGCGGTGCCGCTGTCGCTTTCCCTCTGTGGCCTGGCCCTGTGCCTGGTCCACGCTTTCCGGGTCATTCCCCGGCAGATCCTCCTGACCCACCCCGACGCCATCACCGGCCTGCGCCGCGATGCCCATGGCTGGCACCTGTGGAGCGCCGCCCGTGGCTGGCATGCGGTGCAGTTGCGCCCCGACAGCATGGCGCTGCCGGGGTTGGTCATCCTGCGTTATCGACGTGCGGGGCAGTTCCTCGCCCGCAGCCAGTGCATCGGCCATGACGCGCTGGAGCCGGTGCAGCACCGGCGCCTGCGCTTGCGGCTGAAGTTCAGTCGGAAAAGGTGGGCGGCTGCAGGATAGTGTCCAGCGCCTCGGGCAGCATGCCCGGATAGTCGAGGGTGTAGTGCAGGCCGCGGGATTCCTTGCGGCGCATGGCCGAATGGATCATCAGCTCGGCGACCTGCGCCAGGTTGCGCAGCTCGATCAGGTCGCGGCTGACCTTGTAGTTGCTGTAGAACTCGTCGATCTCGTCCAGCAGCAGGCGCACACGGTGCTCGGCCCGCTGCAGGCGCTTGCTGGTGCGCACGATGCCTACGTAGTCCCACATGAATCGCCGCAGTTCGTCCCAGTTGTGCGCGATGATCACGTCTTCGTCGGAGTCGGTGACCTGGCTGGCATCCCAGCAGGGCAGGGCCTGGGGCATGTTGACCTGGTCCAGCTGGGCGACGATGTCGGCAGCGGCGGAACGGCCATAGACGAAACACTCCAGCAGCGAGTTGCTGGCCATGCGGTTGGCGCCGTGCAGGCCGGTGAAGCTGGTCTCGCCGATGGCGTACAGGCCCGGCACGTCGGTGCGGCCGTCCTGGTCGATCATCACTCCGCCGCAGGTGTAGTGCGCCGCCGGGACCACCGGGATCGGCTGGCGGGTGATGTCGATGCCGAAGGTCAGGCAGCGCTCGTAGACGGTGGGGAAGTGGCTTTTGACGAACTCCGCCGGCTTGTGGCTGATGTCCAGGTACACGCAGTCGACGCCGAGACGCTTCATTTCATGGTCGATGGCCCGGGCCACGATGTCCCGTGGCGCCAGTTCGGCGCGGGGGTCGAAGCGCTCCATGAAGCGTTCGCCGTTGGGCAGCTTGAGCAGGCCGCCTTCGCCGCGCAGGGCCTCGGTGATCAGGAAACTCTTGGCCTGCGGGTGATACAGGCAGGTGGGGTGGAACTGGTTGAATTCCAGGTTGGCCACCCGGCAGCCGGCGCGCCAGGCCATGGCGATGCCGTCGCCGCAGGCGCCGTCCGGATTGCTGGTATAGAGGTAGACCTTGGCCGCGCCGCCGGTGGCCAGCACGGTGAAGCGGGCGCCGAAGGTATCGACCTCGCCGCTGGCGCGGTTCAGTACGTAGGCGCCCAGGCAGCGCTCGCCGGCCAGGCCCAGGCGCCGCTCGGTGATCAGGTCCACCGCCACGCGCTGTTCCAGCAGCTCGATGTTCGGCCGCTGCCGCGCCTGTTCCAGCAGGGTGGTGAAGATCGCCGCGCCAGTGGCGTCGGCGGCGTGGATGATGCGACGGTGGCTGTGGCCGCCTTCCCGGGTCAGGTGGAACTCGAAACCGCCGTCGTCGACGCTGGCATGCTCGTCGCGGGTGAAGGGCACGCCCTGGTCGATCAGCCACTGGATGGCTTCGCGGCTATGCTCGACGGTGAAACGCACCGCGTCTTCATGGCACAGGCCGCCGCCGGCATTGAGGGTGTCCTCGACGTGGGACTGCACGGTGTCGGTGTCATCCAGCACCGCGGCGACGCCGCCCTGGGCCCAGAAGGTCGAGCCGTTGGCCAGGTCGCCCTTGCTCAGGACGGCGATGCGCAGGTGCGACGGCAGGTTCAGGGCCAGGCTCAGGCCCGCGGCACCGCTGCCGATCACGAGGACGTCATGTTGTAATTGTTGGCTCATGTCTTGGATTTTCCGCGCGGGGCGACCACGTAGGACACTGGAATAAGGGCAGTGGTATCGGCACAATGGTCAAGCGTTTATGGCATTGTGAAACTATCGTGAATCTCGGTGGGCTGCCTTTATATCAGTCCGGACGCCCGAATTTCCATGCCGCGACGTGTACAGGCCTGCCAAGCGTGGGAACTTTCCTGGAATCGTGTGTATCCATAGGAGGTTGCCTTGTGAGTCAGCAGCCGTGGTGGCGGGAGGCAACGGCCGATTTCGAGCCTTGCCCACGCATAGAAGACTGATTTATTGACGCAGCCGGCAAGCACCGCGCTGCGTTTTTCGTGCGAGCCGACCAAGGGCCGCCGGAAACTTGCCTGGAGGGGAGAACTTTTGCAAAAAGCCCGAGTCTATGGTTGCAAGCCGAAACAATGGCTGATGCGACCCTCCTCCAGGTTCATCGAGGAGTGTTCATGCTAACCCAGGAAGAGGATCAGCAGCTTGTCGAGCGCGTGCAGCGCGGCGACAGGCGAGCGTTCGATCTGTTGGTGCTGAAGTATCAGCACAAGATTCTCGGGTTG
>JAIRVG010000014.1 GCA_031253995.1 Paucimonas sp.
TGGCCGGTCATTACCGTCATGTCCTGCAGGTGGCAGTGACCGCCTTCCTCGCACACCGGGCAGTCGTGCGGGTGGTTGGTCATCAGCCATTCGACGACGCTGGCGCGGAACGCCTTGGATTCTTCATCGTCGATGGAGATCCAGGTGCCGTCGGAGGCAGGGGTCATGCAGGACATGACGATACGACCGCGGGTGTCGTTCTCGTCGGTGTACTGCTTGACCGCGCACTGCCGGCAGGCGCCGACGCTACCGAGCGCCGGGTGCCAGCAGAAATAGGGGATGTCGAGGCCGAGCGACAGACACGCCTGTAACAGGTTGTCTGCACCGTTGACTTCGAGCGCTTTGCCGTCTACGTGGATAGTGGCCATGGTTCAAAGTTCTTCGTTGGCCCGCGTGAGCGGGTGTGGCTAATGGAAATCGGTGTGCCCGCGGCTCGCGCCAATCCTGGGGCGAGCCTGCGTGGCTGGCGGAGGGCACGGACCCTCCGCTTTTTCATCTTGTTATGCGCCGACCACAATCGGCTTCGCCAGGTTCGGGCGCAGGGCTTCGGCAGCAGGATTGCTGGCGACGCCGGCCTCGAACTCGGAGCGGAAGTATTTGATGGCACTGCCCAGCGGCTCGACGGCACCCGGTGCGTGAGCACAGAAGGTACGGCCAGGGCCGAGGAAGTTGACCAGCTGCAGCAGGGTGTCGATGTCCTCGCGCTTGCCCTGGCCTTTCTCCAGTGCGCGCAGCATCTTCACGCTCCATGGCAGGCCGTCGCGGCACGGGGTGCACCAGCCGCAGGATTCGCGGGCGAAGAACTCTTCCATGTTGCGCAGCAGGGAAACCATGCTGATGCTGTCGTCCACCGCCATGGCCAGGCCGGTACCCATCCGGGTGCCGACCTTGGCGATGCCGCCGGCGTACATCTGGGCATCGAGGTGCTCGGGCAGGAGGAAACCGGTACCGGCGCCGCCTGGCTGCCAGCACTTGAGCTTGTAGCCGTCGCGCATGCCGCCGGCGTAGTCCTCGAACAGCTCGCGGGCGGTGACGCCGAACGGCAGTTCCCACAGGCCCGGGTTCTTCACCTTGCCGGAGAAGCCCATCAGCTTGGTGCCGTGGTCCTCGCTGCCTTCGCGGGCCAGCGACTTGTACCAGTCGACGCCGCCATCGACGATCGCCGGCACGTTGCACAGGGTCTCGACGTTGTTGACGCAGGTCGGCTTGCCCCAGACGCCGACGGCGGCAGGGAAGGGCGGCTTGGAGCGCGGGTTGGCGCGGCGGCCTTCCAGCGAGTTGATCAGCGCGGTTTCTTCACCGCAGATGTAGCGGCCGGCACCGGTGTGCACGAACAGCTCGAAATCGAAGCCGCTGCCGAGGATGTTCTTGCCCAGCAGGCCGGCGGCCTTGGCTTCGTCGATGGCGCGGTTGAGGTTGCGTGCGGCGGTGGTGTACTCGCCACGCAGGAAGATGTAGCCGCGGTAGGCCTTGAGGGCACGGGCGCTGATCAGCATGCCCTCCACCAGCAGATGGGGCTGTTGCTCCATCAGCATGCGGTCCTTCCAGGTGTTCGGTTCCATTTCGTCCGCGTTGCACAGCAGGTAGCGGATGTTCATGGATTCGTCTTTCGGCATCAGGCCCCACTTCACGCCGGTGGGGAAGCCCGCACCGCCGCGGCCCTTGAGGCCGGAGTCCTTGACGGTCTGGACGATGTCGTCCTGGGACATCTGCGAGAACGCCTTGCGCGCGGCGGCGTAGCCGTTCTTCGCCTGGTATTCGTCGAGCCACACCGGCTCGCCGTCATCGCGCAGACGCCAGGTCAGCGGATGGGTCTCGGCACTGCGCGCGATGCGGTTGGCCGGGCCGAAGGAAGTGATGGTCATACGTAACCCTCCAGCAGTTTGGCAACACCGGCCGGCTGCACGTCACCGAAGGTGTCGTCGTCGATCATCAGGGCCGGGGCCTTGTCGCAGTTGCCCAGGCAGCACACCGGCAGCAGGGTGAAGCGGCCGTCCGGGGTGGTCTGGCCGAGGCCGATGCCCAGCTCGTTCTGGATCTGGCCGACCACGGACTCGTGGCCACCGATGTAGCAGACCATGCTGTCGCAGACGCGGATGATGTGGCGACCGACCGGCTGGCGGAAGATCTGGCTATAGAAGGTGGCCACGCCTTCAACGTCGCTGGCCGGGATGCCGAGGATCTCGCCGATGGCGTGGATGGCGCCGTCAGGCACCCAGCCGCGCTGCTTCTGGACGATCTTCAGGGCTTCGATGGACGCCGCGCGCGGGTCCTCGTAGTGGTGCATCTCGTGCTCGATGGCCGAGCGCTCGGTTTCGCTCAGGGCGAAACGGTCGGTTTGGATAAGCGTGCTGTTCATGCTTAGCGGTCCACGTCAGCCATAACGAAGTCGATACTGCCCAGGTACGCGATGAGGTCCGCGACCATGCTGCCGCGGATCACCGAAGGGATCTGCTGCAGGTGCGGGTAGCTCGGCGTGCGAATCCGGGTGCGGTAGCTCATGGTGCCGCCGTCGCTCGTCAGGTAGTAACTGTTGATGCCCTTGGTCGCCTCGATCATCTGGAAGGATTCGTTGGCCGGCATGACCGGGCCCCACGAAACCTGCAGGAAGTGGGTGATCAGGGTTTCGATGTGCTGCAGGGTGCGCTCTTTCGGCGGCGGCGTGGTCAGCGGGTGATCCGCCTTGTACGGGCCTTCCGGCATGTTGCGCAGGCACTGGTCGATGATGCGGATACTCTGGCGCATCTCCTCGACGCGGACCATGCAGCGATCGTAGGCATCGCCGTTGTGGGCCAGCGGTACTTCGAACTCGAAGTTCTCGTAGCCGGAGTAAGGACGGGCCTTGCGCAGGTCGAAGTCCAGGCCGGTGGAACGCAGGCCGGCACCGGTGACGCCCCAGGCCAGGGCTTCCTTGGTGTTGTACTGGGCGACGCCGATGGTACGGCCCTTGAGGATGCTGTTCTGCAGGGCAGCCTTGGTGTACTCGTCGAGGCGCTTGGGCAGCCATTCGACGAAGTCCTTGACCAGCTTGTCCCAGCCGCGCGGCAGGTCGTGGGCGACGCCACCGATGCGGTACCAGGCCGGGTGCAGGCGGAAGCCGGTGATGGCTTCGATCACGGTGTAGGCGCGCTGGCGGTCGGTGAAGGTGAAGAACACCGGGGTCATGGCGCCGACGTCCTGGATGTAGGTACCCAGGAACAGCAGGTGGCTGGTGATGCGGAAGAACTCGGCCAGCATGACGCGGATGGTGTCGACCTTCTGCGGCACCTTGATCCCGGCCAGCTTCTCGACGGCGAGGACGTACGGCAGGTTGTTCATCACCCCGCCGAGGTAGTCGATGCGGTCGGTGTAGGGGATGAAGCTGTGCCAGGACTGGCGCTCAGCCATCTTCTCGGCACCACGGTGGTGGTAGCCGATGTCCGGGACGCAGTCGACGATCTCTTCGCCGTCCAGTTGCAGGACGATACGGAAGGCCCCGTGGGCGGACGGGTGGTTCGGGCCGAGGTTGAGGAACATGTAGTCCTCGTTCGCGCCCTGGCGCTTCATGCCCCAGGCTTCCGGGTTGAAGCGCGCGGCTTCTTCTTCCAGCTGCTGCTTGGCCAGGTTCAGGGTGAACGGGTCGAACTCGGTGGCACGGGCCGGGAAGTCCTTGCGCAGCGGGTGACCTTCCCAGGTCGGCGGCATCATGATGCGGGTCAGGTGCGGGTGGCCCGGGAAGTCGATGCCGAACATGTCCCAGACTTCGCGCTCGTACCAGTTGGCGTTCGGCCAGAGACCGGTGACGGTCGGCACGCTCAGGTCGGTTTCGCTCAGGGAGACCTTGATCATCACGTCGCTGTTCCGTTCCACCGAGAGCAGGTGGTAGAACACGGTGAAGTCGGCGCCCGGCAGGCCGCGGCGCTGGGTGCGCAGGCGCTCGTCGACGCCATGCAGGTCGTACAGCATGCTGTACGGCTTGGCGACGTTGCGCAGGAAGGTCAGTACTTCGATCAGGCGGGCGCGGTCAACCCACAGTACCGGCATGCCGGTGCGGGTGTCCTGGGCGGTGAACGCCTCGGCGCCAAAACGGTTGTGCAGTTCGACGACCACATCCTGGTCGTCAGCCTTGTAAGGCGGAATATAAATAGCGGTGTCCGCTGTCATGGTCTCGGTCGCTTTCGGTCAACGTAGAGAATGAAGCCAGGCCGCCGGTTCGTGGGAACGGGCGGCAGGTCGCTGGATCAGACTTCGTCGGGGCTGCGCAGGTTGGTCACCTGCATGCGCTGTTCTCGACGCAGATCTTTCTGGGCCGGCATCTCGGCGCGATACACGCCTTGATCGCCGACGACCCAGGAAAGAGGGCGTCGTTCCTGGCCGATCGATTCCTGCAAGAGCATCAGGCCTTGCAGGAACGCTTCAGGGCGAGGCGGGCAGCCGGGTACGTAGACATCCACGGGGAGGAACTTGTCGACCCCCTGGACGACCGAGTAGATGTCGTACATGCCGCCGGAGTTGGCGCACGAACCCATGGAAATGACCCACTTCGGTTCCAGCATCTGCTCATAGAGGCGCTGGATGATCGGCGCCATCTTGATGAAGCAGGTACCGGCGACGACCATGAAGTCGGCCTGACGCGGTGATGCCCGGATCACTTCGGCGCCGAAACGGGCGATGTCGTGCGGCGCGGTGAACGCCGTGGTCATCTCCACGTAGCAGCAGGACAGGCCGAAGTTGTACGGCCACAGGGAGTTCTTGCGACCCCAGTTGACCGCGCCACTCAGTACATCCTCAAGCTTGCCCATGAAGATGTTCTTGTGGACCTGGTCCTCTAGCAGCGAATCGGAGACGGTTTCCCGGTCTCCGATTGGATACTGCTCGTTGGGCGCATCCGGATCGATTCTGGTGAGATTGTATTGCATTGCCAAAGCCTCATTGTTTCAGCTTCGCTTGCCGCTTGCGGCGACCCACGGGAGCCCAATCGAGCGCCCCGACCCGCCAAAGGTAGACAAGACCTGCCAACAGAATTGCTATGAAAACGAGTGCTTCGACGAATCCGGTCCAGCCGCTTTCGCGGACGGACACAGACCATGCAAAGAGAAAGAGGGCTTCGATATCGAAGATCACGAACAGCATCGCGACCAGATAGAATTTGGCCGACAGGCGCAGGCGGGCGCCGCCGGTAGGCAGCATGCCGGATTCGAACGGTTCGTTCTTGCTGCGGCCCCAGGCCTTGCTACCGAGCAGGCTGGACAGGCCGAGCATGAAGGCGCAAAGGCCGACGACACCCAACAGGAAAATGGCGAAACCCCAGTTGTGGGCGATCAGTCCAGTCGAATCGGGCATGCTGAAAATCCTTAACAGAGCACGTGGTCTCTGAGCTTTAAAAGAAGTAGAGCAGTGACGATATGTCGCAGCGGAATCTATCGCGCTGATTTTATGGGTAAACCCGGTGCAAGTAAAATTTCTGCTGCAAATTTATTCGTAGGATTAAGAACAAAAATCTTTCGTAACTCGCTGAAAGCCTTGTATTTCGGGCATTATCGCCGCTTTCGTTAATTATGTTTCTTTCGTGGCGTAATGAACGGCAAGTTTCGGAATGATAATTAATATCATTTGGGTGTTTGCTGTTATTCCTACTGTTCCAGTCAACTAAGAAGTTCATCGCTTGTTTGGCCTGCAAGTTATTTGCATCCCTCGTTCTAGACGCTTTTGTGCTGGGATGTTGCGCCCTGGGTCAAGGTTCCGGCGGATCGCGCGGGCTGGGCCGAGGCGGCGATCGCCCATTGGCCGAGCCAGTAGAACAGGATGATCAGGTACGGCGCGGCGGTGAATGGGCTGACGAAGCGGTCGATGCCGATCAGGCTGTCGGAGAACACGAAGCTCGCCGCGCCGATGCCGGCCAGGCCGCCGCAGGCCAGGGCACGCCAGAGCATGGCGCTGATGGTCAGGGCGTAGAGCGCTACAGGCATCAGCAGCGGGCCGAGGCCGTACCAGGCCAGCAGGCCGAACAACCCGGTGCCGCACAGGGCGGCAACCAGCAGTGCGCCGATAGCGGGCTGGCGGGTCTTGTCCAGGTAGGCCCGCAGGTAGGCCAGGTGGGCGCAGAGGAAGGCTGCCAGGCCGGCGACGAACAGGTCGTTCGGCCAGGCCAGGGCCAGGTCACCGAGGATCGACAGGCCCAGGCCGAGCATGATCCTGCGGCGATAGGGCGTCGCCGGGGCGTCGAGCAGCCAGGCCAGCAACATCAGCACCGGAACCGGCTTGGCCGCCAGCGCCAGCCAGGAACTGCCGGTGGACAGTGCATATAAATAGAGGGTGCCGCCCAGCAGGGCGAGGGCGAACAGGGTCACGGAGCGGGACATGGCCGGTCCTTTCGTATGGCGTGCCTGCAAGCATAGCCAAAGGATCGCCACGCGCAGGGCGGACACAATAAAACGAGGCCCGGAACCCCATCACAGGTCCCGGGCCTCGCGTGTTACCCGAATTTTACAGCGTGTGTATCAGTGGAACTGCTCTTCTTCGGTGGAGCCGGTCAGCGCGGTCACCGAAGACTTGCCACCCTGGATCACGGTGGTCATGTCGTCGAAGTAGCCGGTGCCGACTTCCTGCTGGTGGGCAACGAAGGTGTAGCCCTTCGAAGCGTCAGCGAATTCCTGCTCCTGCAGCTTGACGTAGGCGGTCATGTCGTTGCGGGCGTAGTCGTGCGCCAGGTTGAACATGCCGTGCCACATGTTGTGGATGCCGGCCAGGGTGATGAACTGGTGCTTGTAGCCCATTGCCGACAGTTCGCGCTGGAACTTGGCGATGGTCGCGTCGTCCAGGTTCTTCTTCCAGTTGAAGGAAGGCGAGCAGTTGTACGACAGGATCTGGTCCGGGTATTCCTTCTTGATCGCTTCGGCGAAGCGACGGGCTTCGTCCAGGTCCGGCTTGGCGGTTTCGCACCAGATCAGGTCGGCGTACGGGGCGTAGGCCAGGCCGCGGGCGATGGCCTGGTCCAGGCCGGCGCGTACTTTATAGAAGCCTTCCGGGGTGCGGTCGCCGACCACGAATGGCTGGTCGTAAGGGTCGCAGTCGCTGGTCAGCAGGTCAGCGGCGTTGGCGTCGGTACGGGCCAGGATGATGGTCGGTACACCGGCTACGTCGGCTGCCAGACGGGCAGCGGTCAGCTTCTGTACGGCTTCCTGGGTCGGAACCAGTACCTTGCCGCCCATGTGGCCGCATTTCTTCACGGAAGCCAGCTGGTCTTCGAAGTGAACGCCGGCGGCGCCTGCCTCGATCATGTTCTTCATCAGCTCGTAGGCGTTCAGGACGCCGCCGAAACCGGCTTCGGCGTCAGCCACGATTGGTGCGAAGTAGTCGACGTAGCCTTCATCACCCGGGTTCTTGCCGGCTTTCCACTGGATCTGGTCGGCGCGACGGAATGAGTTGTTGATGCGCTTGACCACGGTCGGTACCGAGTCCACCGGGTACAGGGACTGGTCGGGGTACATGGATTCGGCCGAGTTGTTGTCGGCAGCCACTTGCCAGCCGGACAGGTAGATGGCCTGGATGCCGGCCTTGACCTGTTGTACAGCCTGGCCGCCGGTCAGGGCGCCCATGCAGTTGACGAAATCTTTCTCAGGACGGAAGGACGGATGCGCGCCCTTGGTCACCAGGTTCCACAGTTTTTCCGCACCCAGGCGAGCCAGGGTGTGCTCTGGCTGGATCGAACCACGCAGACGGACGACATCGGCAGCGGTGTAGGTACGGGTCACGCCTTTCCAGCGCGGGTTCTCGGCCCAGTCTTTTTCGAGGGCTGCAATTTGCTGTTCGCGTGTCAGTGCCATGGAAATAAACCTCGTCGCATAGGTCTTGGTGAAAAATGTTCGCTCTGTCGGCTGCGCTGTTCGTACAGGGGCAGCACCGAATGCTCGCGGCTCAGGGACGCTGGCGATCAATCAGTCTAGCTTGGCGAAATCGCGACGTTGAACGATGGGGCTCGGAGGAGGAAGTGAGCAGGTGCGGGCGTCCGTCGGGCAGGTTGGCTCGTGGATGCCGTGCTGCTTCGATCAGGGTGTGCCTTGTACCGTTTGATGCGCTTCCGTCCCTCGGGACAACTTCGTTCCAGTCGTAATCTCGTCAAACGCGCCTTGTGGGCTGTACAGACACGAATCGGCCTCGGGGGTAGTTCGAAGCGCGACCCGAAGGCCCTTGCCAGGGCCCCTGATTAGCGGGAGCGGGGCCATCATGCCTCTGCGATTCGGGGTCGTCAAATGTTTTGTAGTGGTTTTTTCACTCCACTACATCTTTGGTCTAATACGACCCGTCAGTCAGTTTCAAGGCCTTTGGTCGAGGCCTTGATTTCCCTGGCTTCAGTGCAATTCGTCGACTTTTACCCGCAATGTCATGTTTTCACCGCGCTGGGTCGAGTAGGAGAGGGCCGAGGCAGAGCGTTCGGCCTGACTTTGACCGTTGACCCCTGCCAGGGTGATCCACTCCCCCAGCTTGCCGGTGATCTTCGTGTCGGTACTTTGTACTTTCACTACATCAGGACGTTCCTGGCTCATACGGTCATTGTTGGTACTGATGTTCAGGTGCACGGTGTCGCCGGCGACGCTGGCGGTGACGTAGAAGCCCTGGGTGACGTTGCGGTACTCGGTCTGGCTCTGCAGGCGGCCGTAGCTGTCGGACTGGGCGGTGGTGACCGGGATGCTCTGGCCGACCTGGATCAGCGCCGGGGAGCCTTCGCTGGCCTGGACCTGTTGCAGGCCGCCTTCGCGATTGGCGGTGCCGTAGCGGATGACGCGGGCATTGCCGCGGTTGTCCTGGTAGTTGCTGTCGGTGGTGTCGACGCTGATCAGCAGGCGCTTGGGTGCGGTGTCCAGCTGTTGCAGAAGGGTGCGAAGTTCGTCGATCTTGCCGGGTTCGGCCTTGACGATCAGCTTGTTCTCGAAGGTGCTGACAGTGCCGTCCTTGCCCAGGAAGGCTTGCGCGGCGGGGAGCAGTTCGGCGCTGGTGCGGTGGTTCAGGGGCAGGACTTCGGTGGCGGCCAGCGCGTTGAGGCTGAACGACAGAAGCAGGGAGGCGAGCAGGGGGCGTAGCGGCATGTCCATGATCTCCGCGGGTGGAGTGGACATGATGGCAAAGATTGTTTGCGGTCGGGAGGATTTGCTTTGGATTTGAGGGCCTCATCGCTGGCAAGCCAGCTCCCACAGGGTGGGGCTGGCTTGCCAGCGATTGGGGTCACAACGGTTTCGAGTCTCGCACCATGTCGACGTGAGGAATCCCTGCTTCCAGGAACTCCTCGCTGACCACCCGGAACCCCAGGCGCTCGTAGAACGCCGTGGCATGGGTCTGCGCCGTCAGCATCTGCTGGCTCAGGTCGCGGTTCTGCGCCTCGACGATCGCCGCCTGCATCAGTGCATCGCCGACTTTCAGTCCGCGCCAGTCCTTGAGCACCGAGACCCGGCCGATCTGGCCGTCCTGCAGCAGGCGCGCAGTACCGATGGCGTAATCATCCTCTACGGCGAGGAAATGGATCGCGTCGTTGTCGTCCGAATCCCATTCCAGCTCTGGCGGCACGTTCTGCTCGGCGATGAATACTGCCTCGCGGATGCGGCGGATATCCGCATTGTCCTTGTGCCAGTCGGCCAGACGGACCTTGATCTTATTCATTGGCGAACCCCAGGCTTCCTTGCTTGACGAGTTGGCAGACCAGTTCCAGGCCGACTTCATCGCCCAGCCAGTCACCCAGGTTCTCGATGTGCAGGGCGTCGGCGGAGCAGATCAGTTTCAGCAGCTCGCGCAGGTTGCCCGGCAGCAGGCGGCTCTGGCCGCTGGCGAACAGCAGCAGGTTGTCGTCCACCTCGGACCAGGCCAGGCGCGCGCTCGGGTTGCGGATGATGATCGCGCCCTGTTCCAGGCTGTCCACCAGTTCTTCCTCGCTCAGCTCTTCGCCGCTGACCAGCTCGGGGTAGCGCGGCTCGGTCATGAACTGGCCGAACCAGGTCAGCAGCAGGCGCTCGTCACCCATGTGCTCGTTGAGCAGGCTTTTCAGGCGGCCGAGGGCATCGTGCTGGATCTGGTGCGGATCTTCGCTGACCGGCTGGGCATCGGCGTCGCTGTAGCGCTCTTCGTCGGTGAGGAACTGGCCGAGGAAGTCGGTGAAGTGGGTCAGCACTTCGGCAGCGCTTGGTGCGCGGAAACCGACCGAGTAGGTCAGGCAGTTATCCTCGGCAACGCCGTAGTGGGCCAGGCGCGGCGGCAGGTAGAGCATGTCGCCGGGTTCCAGGGTCCACTCGTCGCTCTGCTCGAAGTCGGCGAGGATGCGCAGGTCAGCGTGCTCCAGCAGCGGGCTGTCGCTGTTGCACATCTGCCCGACCTTCCAGTTGCGCTTGCCGTGGCCCTGGAGCAGGAACACGTCGTAGTTGTCGAAGTGCGGGCCGACGCTGCCGCCCGGCGCGGCGAAGCTGATCATCACGTCGTCGATGCGCCAGCTCGGCAGGAAGCGGAAGTGCTCCAGCAGCTCGCCGACTTCCGGGACGAACTGGTCGACCGACTGCACCAGCAGGGTCCAGTCGCGCTCTGGCAGGGTGGCGAAGGTGTCCTCGGTGAACGGGCCGCGGCGCAGTTCCCAAGGGGTCTCGCCGTGTTCGATGACCAGGCGCGACTCGACTTCCTCTTCCAGGGCCAGGCCGGCCAGCTCGTCGGCGTCGATGGGGCTTTCGAAGTCGGTGAAGGCCTGACGGACCAGCAGCGGTTTTTTCTGCCAGTAGTCGCGCATGAACTGGCGCGCAGTCAAACCGCCGAGAAGCTGCAGTGGGATATCAGGATTCATGAGTAACCTATTGAAAAAAGACAATTTTCTTTCAGGAATAAAAACGCCCGGCTCGGCCGGGCGTTAAAACGCGGGTCGCGGATCAGACGCGCTTGGCTTGCTCTGCAGCGTTGCCGATGTAGCTGGCAGGGGTCAGCTTCTTCAGCTCTTCGCGAGCTTCGGCAGGCATGTCCAGGCCTTCGATGAAAGTCTGCAGTGCTTCCGGGCTGATGCCCTTGCCACGAGTCAGCTCCTTGAGCTTCTCGTAGGGGTTTTCGATGTTGTAGCGGCGCATCACGGTCTGGATCGGCTCGGCCAGGACTTCCCAGCAGGCGTCCAGGTCGTCGGCGATGCGCGAGGTGTTGATCTCCAGCTTGCCGATGCCTTTCAGGCTGGCTTCGTAGGCGATCACGCTGTGGGCGAAGCCGACACCGAGGTTGCGCAGCACGGTGGAGTCGGTCAGGTCGCGCTGCCAGCGCGAGACCGGAAGCTTGCTGGCCAGGTGCTGGAACAGGGCGTTGGCGATACCCAGGTTGCCTTCAGAGTTTTCGAAGTCGATCGGGTTGACCTTGTGCGGCATGGTCGAGGAGCCGATTTCGCCGGCGACGGTCTTCTGCTTGAAGTAGCCCAGCGAGATGTAGCCCCAGACGTCACGGTCGAAGTCGATGAGGATGGTGTTGAAGCGGGCGATGGCGTCGAACAGCTCGGCGATGTAGTCGTGCGGTTCGATCTGCGTGGTGTACGGGTTGAGCACCAGGCCCAGTTCGTCCTCGATGAAGGCGCGGGCGTTGGCTTCCCAGTCGATCTGCGGGTAGGCCGACAGGTGGGCGTTGTAGTTGCCCACGGCGCCGTTGATCTTGCCCAGCAGCGGGACGGCGGCAACCTGCGCGATCTGCCGCTCCAGGCGGTAGACGACGTTGGCCAGTTCCTTGCCCAGGGTGGTCGGCGAGGCCGGCTGGCCGTGGGTGCGCGACAGCATCGGCACTTCGGCGAAACGGTGGGCCAGTTCGCGGATCGACTGGGCGATCTGGCGCATCAGCGGCAGCAGCACGGTGTCGCGGCCTTCGCGCAGCATCAGGGCGTGGGACAGGTTGTTGATGTCCTCGCTGGTGCAGGCGAAGTGGATGAACTCGCTGACCTTGGCCAGTTCCGGCAGCTTGGCAGCCTGCTCCTTGAGCAGGTACTCGATGGCCTTGACGTCGTGGTTGGTGGTGCGTTCGATTTCCTTGACGCGCTCGGCGTGCTCAAGGGCGAACTCGTCGGCCAGGCCGTTGAGCAGGGCGTTGGCTTCGGCGGAGAAGGCCGGGACTTCGGCGATCTGCGGGTGGGCAGCCAGGCGCTGCAGCCAGCGCACTTCGACCAGGGCGCGGAAACGGATCAGGCCGTATTCGCTGAAAATGGGGCGCAGGGCCTGGGTTTTGCCGGCGTAGCGGCCGTCTACAGGGGAAACCGCAGTGAGCGAGGAAAGCTGCATGGGGTGTTCTCGGACAGTCAGGCTTTTGAGAGGGCGCATATCATACACGATAAATGCGCCCGAGTCGGGTGGCTGATGAAAGGTATTATCAGCCGCGAAGCATTGGATAAAGCTCGCGCAACAGCTTGCGACGGCTGAACACCAGCTGCCAGCGATGCCCGCCAAGCTGGCGCCACAGTCGCGCGGCACGGATGCCGGCGAGCAGCAGGGCACGGATCTTCGAGGCGTTGCTGGTCTGCTGCAGGTGACGCATGTCGCCGTGGACCTGGATGCGCTGGCGCAGGGTGCTCAACGTATCCTGATACAGCGCACCGCTCGACGCGATGACGTTTTCGTGAACCAGGCCGAAATGCTCGGCCTGGGACTGGATCTGCGGCAGGCGGTTGCCGATAATTTCCAGCATGTCGCCACGCTTGGCCAGCTGGCGCTCCAGTCCGAGCATCGACAGGGCGTAGCGCAGCGGCTCGCGCTGCAGGCTGCCGGGGTCGCGCTCCAGGGCGCTGGCCAGCGCGCGGTAGCCGTCGCGCAGGTTGATGTCGTCGCCGCCAAAGACTTCCAGGGTGTCCTTCGGGTCGCGGACCAGCAGGCTGCCGAGCATGCAGCCGATGTTGGCCTCGCTGGCCGAGCCGGTACGGGCGATGCGGTCCACCAGCACGGCGGCCTGGAACACTCCGCCCAGCGCGATCAGTTGCTCCTGCGTCTGGTTCATCCGCGGGCGCTCCACGGCTCGGCGATCTCGATCACGCCGCCACCGAGGCAGACTTCACCGTCATAGAACACCACGGACTGGCCGGGGGTGACGGCGCGCTGTGGCTCGTCGAACACCGCGCGGTAGCCGCTTTCGGTGCGCTCCAGGGTGCAGTCCTGGTCGCTCTGGCGGTAGCGCACCTTGGCGGTCAGGCGCCGTGGCACGGACAGGTCGATCGGGTTGACCCAGAAGATTTCCGAGGCGAGCAGGGCGCGGGAGAACAGCCATGGGTGTTCGTTGCCCTGGCCGACCACCAGCACGTTGCGCGACAGGTCCTTCTCCAGCACGTACCACGGCTCGTCGCCGGCGTCCTTGAGGCCGCCGATGCCGAGGCCCTGGCGCTGGCCGATGGTGTGGTACATCAGGCCGTGGTGCTGGCCGATGACCTCGCCGTCGGTGGTCTGGATCTCGCCGGGCTGGGCCGGCAGGTACTGCTTGAGGAAATCGCTGAAGCGCCGTTCGCCGATGAAGCAGATGCCGGTGGAATCCTTCTTCTTCGCCGTGGCCAGGCCGTGTTTCTCGGCGATGGCGCGCACTTCCGGCTTCTCCAGCTCGCCCACCGGGAACAGGGTGCGGGCGATCTGCTCGCCGCCGACGGCGTGGAGGAAGTAGCTCTGGTCCTTGTTCGGGTCCAGGCCCTTGAGCAGTTCGGTGCGGTCGTCGATATCGCGGCGGCGCACGTAGTGGCCGGTGGCGATCAGGTCGGCGCCGAGGGACAGGGCGTAGTCGAGGAACGCCTTGAACTTGATTTCCCGGTTGCACAGGATGTCCGGGTTCGGCGTGCGGCCGGCCTTGTACTCTTCGAGGAAGTGCTCGAAGACGTTGTCCCAGTATTCTGCGGCGAAGTTGGCGGTGTGCAGCTTGATGCCAATGCGGTCGCACACGGCCTGGGCGTCGGCCAGGTCTTCGCGGGCGGTGCAATATTCGGTGCCATCGTCCTCTTCCCAGTTCTTCATGAACAGGCCTTCCACCTGGTAACCCTGCTCCATCAGCAGGAGGGCGGAGACGGAAGAATCCACGCCGCCGGACATGCCGACGATGACGCGCGTCTTTTCGGGTGCTTGGAGAGCTGGTTCGGACATGGGTATGGGTGCGTATCTGGAAAAAGACGACGATTCTATCAGGCTGCGTCCTGCAAGGCGAAAGGCGCGCTCAGTTGCGAATCAGTGACAGGTCGTGCAGCGGGCCGGCGAGGTAGTCGTCGATGCACTGCGGCACCAGTTCGCTGCGCCAGCGCTGTGGGTCGGCGAGCAGTTCCTCGCGGGTCATCCACGCGGCGCGGACGATATCGCTGTCCAGGGCGCGGTCGGCATGGTGCTTCAGCGGCCTGGCGGCGAAGCAGATGCGCTGGTAGGTC
The DNA here is from genome assembly GCA_031253995.1 of Paucimonas sp. Classification (GTDB taxonomy): domain Bacteria; phylum Pseudomonadota; class Gammaproteobacteria; order Pseudomonadales; family Pseudomonadaceae; genus Aquipseudomonas. The sequence continues at coordinate 14,354 of JAIRVG010000014.1, forward strand.
ACGCCGTTGCTTGGGGCTGTATAGAGGTAGATGCCGACCACGCCGGTGAGTTCGACGTCCCAGGCGGTTTCTTCGAGGGTTTCGCGCAGGGCGGCCTCAAGCAGGGTTTCATTGGCTTCGAGATGGCCGGCGGGCTGGTTGAAGACGTGCTTGCCGGCCTTGAATTCCTCGACCAGGAGGAAGCGGCCCTGGTCTTCGACGACGGTGGCGACGGTGATGTGGGGTTGCCAGGTCATGGTGTATTCCTTGAGAGGGAGGTGTGGCTTGCAAAGAACCCTGTGGGAGCTGGCTTGCCAGCGATGAGGCCGGACCTGACAACCTCTTGGTCAATGCCGGCCAAATCGCTGGCAAGCCAGCTCCCACAGGGTTCAGCGTGCAGCTGATATAGAAAAACCCCGGTGCGTGGCCGGGGTTTTCCTTTATTGCTTCAAGCTGACGCTCTTACAGTGCGGCGATCGCGCTGTTGAAGGTCTGGCTCGGGCGCATCACCTTGCTGGTCAGCTCGGCGTCGGTGAAGTAGTAGCCACCGATCTCGGCTGGTTTGCCTTGCACGGCGTTGAGCTCGGCGACGATGGTCGCTTCGTTCTCGGTCAGTGCCTTGGCCAGCGGGGCGAAGCGTGCCTGCAGGGCGGCGTCTTCGGTTTGGGCTGCCAGTGCCTGGGCCCAGTACAGGGTCAGGTAGAAGTGGCTGCCACGGTTGTCGATACCGCCGACCTTGCGCGCAGGGGACTTGTTGGTGTCCAGGAACTGGCCGGTGGCCTGGTCCAGGGTAGCCGCCAGTACCTTGGCTTGCGGGTTGGCGTAGGCGGTGCCCAGGTGCTCCAGGGAAGCGGCCAGGGCCAGGAACTCACCCAGGGAGTCCCAGCGCAGGAAGTTTTCCTCGACCAGTTGCTGCACGTGCTTCGGTGCCGAACCGCCGGCGCCGGTCTCGAACAGGCCGCCGTTGTTCATCAGCGGCACGATCGACAGCATCTTGGCGCTGGTGCCCAGTTCCATGATCGGGAACAGGTCGGTCAGGTAGTCGCGCAGCACGTTGCCGGTGACCGAGATGGTGTCCTGGCCGGCGCGGATGCGCTCCAGGGAAACCTTCATCGCCTCGACCGGTGCCAGGACGCGGATGTCCAGGCCGGTGGTGTCGTGGTTCTTCAGGTAGGCCTGGACCTTCTCGATCAGCACGCCGTCGTGGGCGCGTTGCGGGTCGAGCCAGAAGATCGCCGGGGTGGCGCTTGCGCGGGCACGGTTGACGGCCAGCTTGACCCAGTCCTGGATCGGCGCGTCCTTGGTCTGGCACATGCGGAAGATGTCGCCTGCTTCCACTTCCTGTTGCAGCAGCAGGTTGCCCTTGCTGTCCAGGACGCGGATGGTGCCATCGACCTTGGCCTGGAAGGTCTTGTCGTGGGAGCCGTACTCTTCGGCTTTCTGCGCCATCAGGCCGACGTTCGGCACGCTGCCCATGGTGGTCGGGTCGAAGGCGCCGTGCTGCTTGCAGTCTTCGATCACGGCCTGGTAGATGGTCGCGTAGCAACGATCCGGGATCAGTGCCTTGGTGTCCTGCAGTTCGCCGGCGGCGTTCCACATCTTGCCCGAGTCACGGATCATCGCCGGCATCGAGGCGTCGACGATCACGTCGCTCGGCACGTGCAGGTTGGTGATGCCCTTGTCGGAGTTGACCATGGCCAGGGCCGGGCGAACGGCGTAGACGGCCTGGATGTCGGCTTCGATCTGCGCCTGCTGCTCTGCTGGCAGGGACTTGATACGGGCGTACAGGTCGCCGATACCGTTGTTCAGGTTGAAGCCGATCTCTTCCAGGACCGCGGCGTGCTTGTTCAGCGCGTCAGCGTAGTACTCGGCGACGATCTGGCCGAACATGATCGGGTCGGAGACCTTCATCATGGTGGCTTTCAGGTGAGCCGAGAGCAGCACGCCGTTGGCCTTGGCGTCTTCGATTTCCTTGGCGACGAAGGCGCGCAGGGCCTTGGTGCTCATGACCGCGCAGTCGACGATCTCGCCGGCCTTGACCGAGGTTTTCTCTTTCAGGACGGTGGTGGCGCCGTCCTTGCCCAGCAGTTCGATGCGCAGGCTGTCATCGGCTTCGATCAGCGCGGCTTTCTCGCTGCCGTAGAAGTCGCCGCTGCTCATGTGCGCGACGTGGGACTTCGAATCAGCGGCCCAGGCGCCCATCTTGTGCGGGTGCTTGCGCGCGTAGTTCTTGACCGACAGCGGGGCGCGACGGTCGGAGTTGCCTTCGCGCAGGACCGGGTTCACGGCGCTGCCCTTGATGCGGTCGTAGCGTGCGCGGGCTTCTTTCTCGGCGTCGTTGGCCGGTGCTTCCGGGTAGTCCGGAACGTTGAAGCCCTTGCCTTGCAGCTCCTTGATCGCGGCCTTCAGTTGTGGAACCGAGGCGCTGATGTTCGGCAGCTTGATGATGTTGGCTTCGGGCGTGGTCGCCAGCTGGCCCAGTTCCGCCAGGTGATCGGCCACTTGCTTGTCGGCGCCGAGCTGTTCTGGGAAGGCGGAAAGGATACGGCCCGCGAGAGAGATGTCCCGGGTTTCTACCGCGATGTCGGCGGTAGCGGTGAAGGCTTCGACGATGGGCAGCAGGGAGAAGGTGGCGAGGGCAGGGGCTTCGTCGGTGAAGGTGTAGATGATCTTCGAACGGGTGGACATATTCGGGTTAACTCTCTGTTTTGCTGAGCGTGCTCGGAATCTCGGTAGGGCGCGCAGGGTAAGCGCTTCGCTCAGACACATCCATGAGCGGAAAGTCGAGGATCCCGGGCTGTGATGGTGGGTTGCATCAGTCGAGTGTCAAACGGCTGCACTGCTGTAACAGTTCAGTCTTGTCGGGGCCGTGGGGCCTGTGGCGGACATCTCGCCCCCGAGTGACCCTCGGGTCACCGGCGCAGTATACCAATTCCTTGGTCCTAATCAGCAAGGCGAAGCGAACGGATAGTCGTTTTTAGACCAAAGATGTAGAGCTTTTTACGGCTTCGTGACGGTTTTTGCAGCAAGGTTTCCGTTCGCCGCCAACTGGGTTAGGCTCTGGGGATTGCATGACTTCAAACCAAGAAAAAGCGGAGTGCAGCATGGGATACCAGAAAATCGAGGTTCCGGCAGTCGGCGACAAAATCACCGTCAACGCAGACCATTCTCTCAATGTTCCAGACAATCCGATCATCCCGTTCATCGAGGGCGACGGCATCGGCGTCGATGTCAGCCCGGTCATGATCAAGGTGGTCGACGCTGCGGTCGAGAAGGCTTATGGCGGCAAGCGCAAGATCTCCTGGATGGAGGTCTATGCCGGCGAGAAGGCCACCCAGGTGTATGACCAGGATACCTGGCTGCCCCAGGAAACCCTCGATGCGGTGAAGGACTACGTGGTTTCCATCAAGGGCCCGCTGACCACTCCGGTCGGTGGCGGCATCCGTTCCCTCAACGTGGCTTTGCGCCAGCAACTCGACCTGTACGTCTGCCTGCGCCCGGTGGTGTGGTTCGACGGCGTGCCGAGCCCGGTTAAGAAGCCCGGCGACGTCGACATGGTGATCTTCCGCGAGAACTCCGAGGACATCTACGCCGGCATCGAGTGGAAGGCCGGCTCGCCCGAGGCGAACAAGGTCATCAAGTTCCTCAAGGAAGAAATGGGCGTCACCAAGATCCGTTTCGACCAGGACTGCGGCATCGGCGTCAAGCCGGTCTCGAAGGAAGGCACCCAGCGCCTGGTGCGCAAGGCCCTGCAATACGTGGTGGACAACGACCGCAAGTCGCTGACCATCGTGCACAAGGGCAACATCATGAAGTTCACCGAGGGTGCCTTCAAGGACTGGGGCTACGAGGTGGCGAAGAACGAGTTCGGTGCCGAACTGCTGGATGGCGGCCCGTGGATGAAGTTCAAGAACCCGCGTACCGGCCGCGAAGTCATCGTCAAGGACGCCATTGCCGACGCCATGCTCCAGCAGATCCTGCTGCGTCCGGCCGAATATGACGTGATCGCCACCCTCAACCTCAACGGCGACTACCTGTCCGACGCCCTGGCGGCGGAAGTGGGCGGCATCGGTATCGCTCCGGGGGCCAACCTGTCCGACACCGTGGCCATGTTCGAGGCGACCCACGGCACCGCGCCGAAGTACGCCGGCAAGGACCAGGTCAACCCGGGCTCGGTGATCCTCTCCGCCGAGATGATGCTGCGCCATCTGGGCTGGACCGAGGCGGCCGACCTGATCATCAAGGGCACCAACGGCGCGATCCGGGCCAAGACCGTGACCTACGACTTCGAGCGCCTGATGGAGGGTGCGACCCTGGTCTCGTCGTCCGGCTTCGGCGAAGCGTTGATCAAGCACATGTAACGAAAAACCGGCCATCCGCATTGAAGCGGGTGGCCGGTTTCACGTTGTAACGCCGGCGCGGGTCAGGCGTTCGCGGTGGCGGGGGCAGTGGTTTGAGCCTCGCTGCCGACCATGGCCCCACGAATATTGATGGCTTGCGACCCCTTCGGGCCCTGGACGATGTCGAACGTTACCGATTGTCCGGCCTTCAGCGTCTTGTAGCCATCCATCTGGATTGCCGAGAAATGAGCGAACAGATCCTCGGATTTGCCGTCTTCATTGATGAAGCCGAAACCCTTGGCATTGTTGAACCACTTGACTTTACCGCTTGCCATCCTCATATCCCTCTGCAAAGGACTCCATCACTGGAGTATCATCCACTCCATCCGCATACGAACCTGCGAAATTCCTGGTTGACTGCGCGGATCTTTACGACCACGGTGGGTTCTTAATGGTTGTAACACCGTTTTGCCGATAGTCAAGGTCAGGCGACGGCCGTATTCTGCGCCGGTTACAGCGGTCAACCCACAACCTTAACCTGTCGAAATGATGAAATTCTTTCCATGCATGCACATAGCCAGATTCGACTAACATTCAATCAGGATCGCCCGCAATCGCATGAGGACGATGGCGCCGGCCTGGCCGTACAGGAGGCCAAGCCTGCGCTGCAGGCGCCACCGATGTACAAGGTGGTTTTGTTCAACGATGACTACACGCCGATGGATTTCGTCGTCGAAGTGCTCGAAGTGTTCTTTAACCTGAACCGCGAGCTGGCGACCAAGGTCATGCTGGCCGTCCACACGGAAGGACGGGCAGTGTGCGGATTGTTTACCCGCGACATCGCCGAGACCAAGGCCATGCAGGTCAACCAATACGCCAGGGAAAGCCAGCATCCGCTACTCTGTGAAATCGAGAAGGACGGTTAATCGCCGACCACTTGGGTATGAGGTGAAGCTATGTTAAACCGCGA